>JBOHYW010000005.1:0-47822 GCA_050738155.1 Rhodanobacteraceae bacterium | reverse complement strand
GGCGGCAACCTACACTTGCCGTGGGAGCGGGCCGCGCCCGCGACCACCGGAGCAAGCCGGGCGTTCACGTCGAGCGACCGGCTGGGTATGCAGCGGTCGGCCAGCATCGCAGGCATACTTCCGGCGTGGGGCGCTCGAGTAACCCGTCTATCTCGTCATTTTCACGCGGGCGTCCAGATGACCGTTGCAACCGATCAAGATGGATCCACGCTGGCGCGGGAATGACGTCGCCGGAGGGCTTCAAGGTACCCATGGCTGACACTGCCCACCAACACACCACCACCACCCTGCCCGATTTCTGCAGCGCGGGAGCCGTGTTCACGCTGGTCGTTGTCGCCGAACTGGTGGTGGTGATCGACGCGCTGGCGCCCGATTCGCACATGGATTGGCGTGGATTTTTCACGGCCTCGGCGTTCGTGGTGTGGTTGGCGTTGCTGTCTGCCCTCCTGCTGTGCCGGCTGTCGCCGTGGCTGACGCGGGTGCCGCGGGTATCGGGTTATGCGTTGGCGTGGGCGGCCCTGGTGCTGCTGGTCGCGATTGCGAGTGGCGTGGTGGCATGGCTCGATCATGCGTTGCGCACTGGGCTCACGCCGGTTTCCGGCGTGCGTTTCGTCGCCGGCAATGCCGTATTGGCGGCATTGTTGGGCGCGGCGCTACTGCGTTATTTCCAGATCCTGGCCGAGTGGCGCGGACGCCTGGCGGCGGTGGCGCGCGCGCAGTTCGATGCCTTGCAGGCGCGCATCCGTCCGCATTTCCTGTTCAACAGCATGAATACCGTGGCGGCGTTGGTGCGCACCGATCCCGCCGCCGCCGAGCGCACGGTCGAGGATCTTTCCGAACTGTTCCGCGCGGCATTGGGCGCCGAGAACAAGCCGAGCACATTGGGTGCCGAACTCGCCCTGATCGACCGCTATCTTGCGATCGAGCAATTACGGTTGGGCGAGCGCTTGCAGGTGCAACACGATCTGGATGGCCTTCCGAGTGGTCTGGAAGTGCCCGCATTGCTGCTGCAACCGCTGGTCGAAAACGCCGTCTACCATGGCATCCAGCCGCGCCGCGAAGGTGGCACCTTGCGCATCGCCGGGCGTCGCGCCGGCGATGCCGTCGAAATCGAAATCGAAAACCCGTTGCCGGATGCCGCAGCACCTGCGCGCAGTGGTCATGGACTTGACAGCGTGCGTCGTCGCATCGCCTACCACTTCGGCACGCGCGGCGGACTGGAAGCACATCGCGATGGCGGTGTGTTTCGCGTGCTGGTGAGATTGCCTGACAATGCGCATCCTGATCGCTGACGACGAACCGCTGGCGCGTGCGCGGCTCGCTGCGCTGTTGCGCGACTGCGACGGCGTCGAGGTCGTCGACAGCGTTGGCGACGGCGAAGCCGCGCTGGCCACTTGCATCAAGACACGCCCCGACCTGTTGCTGCTGGACATCGCGATGCCGGGGCTGGATGGCATCGCCCTGGCGCGACGACTGGCCGCCCTGCCCGATCCGCCACAACTGGTGTTCTGCACCGCCTACGAACAGCACGCGCTGGACGCGTACGAATTGCGCGCGGCGGATTATCTCCTGAAGCCGGTGCGCAGTGAACGACTGCGTGAAGCCTTGGCGCGTGCCGGGGCGCTGCGGCGACGTCCGCCGGCGAACGAAACCCTGCTTGCCCAGGTGCATGGAGCACCGGTCAGGATTCCGCTCGACGAGGTGTTGTACCTGACCGCCGACGACAAGTACGTCACCGTGCATCGCGTCAGCGATGACGTGCTGCTCGAGCAGTCGTTGAAGGCGATCGAAGAGACCTTCCCCGATCGTTTCGTGCGCACCCATCGTGGTTGCCTGATCCCGGTCGCGCGCCTGCTCGGGCTTCAGCGTGACGCCGACGGTACGGTACGCGCGCTGATTGCGGGCAGCGAGGCTACGCCCGAAGTCAGTCGGCGCAATCTCGCCGCGGTGCGCAAGCTGCTGCGTGGGTAGGCGTGCATCGATAATGCCGAGGTTTGAATTTGTTCCGTTCGCGTTTGAGCCCTTCGACAAGCTCAGGACCGGCTACGCCGCGTAGCGAATGAAGTCGAAATGCAATCAGCCCTTCGACCTCGGTCCCATCTTTATTCAAGATGGGCCCACGCTCAGGGCGAACGGGTTTCAGGCTGAGGCACTGCGTACGCGTCAGAGCAGTTTTGCAGCGCCGAGTTCGCTCTTCAGATACGCGTAAAAGATCGGCGCCGCGACCACGCCGGGTAGCCCGAACGCGGCCTCCATCACCAGCATCGCCAGCAGCATTTCCCAGGCGCGCGCGTGGATCTGGCCGCCCATGATGGTGGCGTTGAGGAAGTATTCCAGCTTGTGGATCAGGATCAGGAAAATCAGCGCGCCGATCGCAACCCACAACGACACCGACAGCGCGACGATCACGATCAAGGTGTTGGAAATCAGGTTGCCGATCACCGGCAACAGGCCGACCACGAAGGTGATCGCGATCAGGGTCTTGGTGAGCGGCAGGTGCACGCCTGCGAGCGGCAACGCGACCAGCAGGAAGATCGCGGTCAACACGGTATTCAACGCCGAAATCTTGGCCTGTGCGAACACGATGTCGTGGAACGCGCGGGTGAAACGCGCGCAACGCAACGTCAGGTCGCGTCGCAGCAGCCCGCCTGAATCTGCACCGCGACGGGTCTGGGTCAGCGCGATCAACGCGCCCAGCGCGAGGCCGATCAGGATGTGCCCGAACACGTGCACGGTTTCCTTGCCGGCGATCTGCAGTTGCGCCGAATGCGTGCGTGCGAACTGGGTTGCGGTGAAACGGAAATCCTCGGCGCTCACCGGCAGGTACGCCACCACCCAGCTCGGCAACTGGGTGCGCGCGCGGTCGATCGTCGGCATCAAACGGTCGAACAAGGTGTCCGGGTCGCCGAGTTCGGCGCGAAAGAATGCGACGGCACCGAAAATCAACAACGCCAGCAGTGCTGCCACCACCACCGCCAATACGCCGACCACCAGCTGTCGGGACAACGGTCCCGGCACGCGCCGTTCCAGCAGCGGCGCCAACGCGTCGACCACCGCGTAGACCAGCAGGCCGGCGATCAGCGCCGGCAGCAGGTGCAGGAACATCACCAGCAGCAACGCGACTGCCGCGGCGAGGTAACTCGCGATGGCGGTGTAGCGGCTGGCGTGTGCTGATGCGAGGTCGTTCATGCGGGCCGAGTCTGGCATATTTTTGCGTTCATCCGTGAACGCTGTTTCGGCCCATGCAAGGCCCGCATCGGATTTGCCCAGCGTGTGTGAGTCCAGAGCGGCCATCCATGGCCTGACTTTCAATGTCATCATGCGTTCATCCGTGAACGTTGTTTCGATTGTTCGCCTGCGCGCGGGCAAGGATTGCATGACCTGAAAGACCAGAGCGGCCATCCATGGCCTGACTTTCAACGTCATCATGCGTTCATCCATGAACGCTGTTTCGATGGGGAGCGTTCGCGCGTGGGCAGGATTGCAGACATGAAAGACCAGAGCGGCCATCCATGGCCTGACTTTTCACAACAGCCGCTTCGGCTGCGACTTGAATTCAAATAAAATTGGCCAATGTCACTGTCAGGATCCGAAATGCCCCAGCCCGAAAAAATCTCCACCCGCGATCGCCTGATCTTCGCGCTGGATGTACCGAACCGCGCCGAAGCCGTCGCCTGGATGGATCGCCTGGGCGATAGCGTTTCCTTCTACAAGATCGGCTTGGAATTGCTCGCCGGTGGCGATTATTTCCGGGTGCTCGACGAGTTGGCGAAGCGCGGCAAGCGGATCTTCGTGGATCTGAAATTGCACGACGTTCCGGCAACCGTGGCCGGCGCGGTGCGCGGCCTTGCCGGTTATCCAATCACCTTCGCTACCGTGCACGCGGACAGCCGAGCGATGCTGGAAGCCGCGGCGGCGGCCAAAGGCTCGGTGCGCTTGCTGGCGGTCACGGTGCTGACCAGCAACGACAGTGACGACCTCGCCGCGCTCGGCGTGCACGGCGAGCCCGCCGACGTGGTGATCCAGCGCGCGCGACTCGCGCAATTGGCGGGCATCGACGGCGTGGTGTGTTCGGGTGCCGACCTGCCGCGCCTGCGCGACGCGCTCGGCCGGGACTTGTTGACGGTATGCCCCGGTATTCGTCCGGCCGGCCCTCACCAAGACGATCAGAAACGCACCGTGGATGTGCCGACCGCCTTCGCGCAAGGCGCCGATTACATCGTGGTCGGCCGGCCGATCCGGCTTGCGCCCAAGCCGCAGACGATGGCGGATTTCATCGTTTCGCAGATTGCCACCGCGACCCGCTGATCGCGGTCGGCTTGCCTATCCGCGCCGACCTCGCCACACTCCGGCGCATGCCAAGCGCAAACCGCCACCGGGGAAACAGGCGCGCGTTCGCGATCGCCTCCGTTTCTGTCATGGCGCTGCTACTTGCGGCCTGCCATCATGCGCCGCCGCCGCCCAGCAATGTCACGCCCGAGAAGGCGGTTGCCACCAACCTGCGCCTCACCGCGTCGGGCGATTTCGACGGCCTGATGAAAAATCGCTTGCCGCCAGCCGATTACATGGTGTGGCGACAGGAGTGGGACCAGCAGCACGCGCACCCGATACCGATTTCCGTGGCCCAGCAAAAGCAGTTTGCGAAAATCATGCAGATGCTGACCGAACCCGGCGCCGAAGCGAAACTGATGAAGCGTTTCGAACCGGAGATGGCAAGCCTGCACGGCGGCAAGAGCCAACCGTTGCCGGTGTTCGCCAGCATCCTCGAAGCGGCCGGCAAGCACATGGTCGAAGCGTCACCGCAGCTCGGACCGGCGCAAAAGAAGATGGCGATGCAGGGGCTGGATGCGTTCATCGCGTGGGCCGGCAGTGTCGACTTCAGCGACAAGGCCAAGGCCAAACACGCGATCGACCTTGCCTGCGCCACCGCACGCCAGCTGCACGTGCAGACGCTCGAGCAATGGCGCGCACTCGACTACGCCGCCACCATGCGTGATTACGGCATCATCTGGAATGGCATGGAAAGCCTGCTCGGCATCTATGGTCTCGATCTCGGCAAAAGCCTCAACGCCGCCAACGTCACCACGGTGTCCAGCGCCGGCGACCACGCGGTGGTCAAGCTCGACATGACTTTCGCCGACAAACCGCTGAGCGCGCAATGGCCGATGCAGAAAGTGGCCGGGCATTGGTACGACACGGCATTGCTGGACGCGTGGCAGAAAGCACACCCCGCGCCGGCGGCTTCCGCCAGCAGCGCGCCCGCCCCGGCCGCGAGTGCTGCGGGTGCCGGCACAACCACGGCGCCGGCTGGCTCCAATGCCTCGGCGTCCGCGTCGGCGGCTGGTACGCGGTCTCCGCAAATCTGACTTTTTGGTGGCCGTGCGCGGTTCGCGCGCGGTCTATGTGCGTCTCGTGCCACTCCGCAGGGGGATTTTTCAGGCGGTGTGGGACAATTCCGATTTCCGGATCTTCGCATTGCCCGATTGCCGCCACGAGTACCCATGGCCCTCGTCATGACCGAAAACCTGTCCCGCGATGCGCTGGTGCATGCCGGTTGGTGGCGTGCGCTGTGGGGCGCGTTGCTCGGGCCGTGGCTGAAGATCAAGCGCGACCCGGCCGAACCGGTGGCATTGCTGGTACCGGACACGCAGGTGCTGTACGTGATCGAGCGTGACGGGTTCTCCGACAGCCTGATTCTGGAACGCGCCTGCCACGAGGCCGGGCTGCCCAGCCCGCTGACGCTGGTACCCGGGCTCGGCAAGCGTCGTCGCGCGATGTTCGCGATGCGCGGCACCGGCGGCTGGTTGCAGCGGCGTGGCCGCGACCATGCGGCACAAGACGCGGTCCGGCGCCTGCTGCGTATGCTGGAAGCCGACCCCGATCGCAACGTGCAAATCATGCCCGTGGCGATCTACGTGGGTCGCGCGCCGAGCCGGCAGTCCGGCTGGTTCAGCGTGCTGTTTTCGGAAAATTGGGCGGTGGTCGGCCACTTCCGGCGCCTGCTTGCGCTGTTGTTGAACGGGCGCGACACCATCGTGCGATTCTCGCAGCCGATTTCGTTGCACGCCCTGCGCGAGGAATCCGCCGACGAACGCATCGAGCGGCTGCAGCGCAAGCTGGCACGGGTACTGCGCGTGCACTTCCGGCGCGTGCGCACGGCGGTGATCGGGCCCGACCTTTCGCACCGGCGGACCGTGCTCGATTCGGTGTTGAACGCCGCCAGCGTGCGTGCCGCGATCGCGTCGACCGCGGCCAAGGAAAACCTCAGCAACGCGAAAGCCTGGCAACGCGCCGAAAAATACGCGCGTGAAATCGCCGCGGATTACTCACCGCCGTTCGTGCGCTCGGCATCGTTCCTGCTGTCGAACTTCTGGAACAAGCTGTACGACGGCATCACGATGCACCACTTCGACACCCTGCGCGCCACCGCGCCGGGTTACGAAATCGTGTACGTACCGTGTCACCGAAGTCACGCCGACTACGTGCTGATGTCGTACCAGTTGCATGTCAGCGGCGTGGTGGTGCCGCACATCGCGGCCGGCGTGAACCTGAACCTGCCGGTGCTGGGCTCGTTCCTGCGCCGCGGCGGCGCGTTCTTCCTGCGCCGCAGCTTCAAGGCCAACGTGCTGTACTCGGCGGTGTTTTCCGAATACGTCAGCCAACTGGTGCAGCGCGGCGTGCCGCTGGAATATTTCATCGAAGGTTCCCGCTCGCGCACCGGGCGTTTGCTGGCGCCGCGCGCCGGCATGCTGGTGATGACGGTACGCGCGTTCCTGCGTGCCCCGCGCCGGCCGGTGCTGTTCCAGCCGGTTTACATCGGGTACGAAAAATTGATGGAAGGGCGTTCGTACATCGGCGAACTTTCCGGGCAGAAAAAGGAAAAGGAATCCTGGTGGAACCTGCTGCGCGGACTGCGCGTATTGCGTCAGCATTACGGGCGGGTCACGCTCAATTTCGGCGAACCGGTGCTGCTGAATCCGTTGCTGGATGCGGCCGAGCCCGCGTGGCGCGAGCAGGCCGGCAACGACGCCAAGCCCGAATGGCTGCCGCGGGTGATCGACAATCTCGCCGAACGCATCCAGGTCGAAGTCAACCGCGCCGCCGACGTCAACCCGATCAACCTGATCGCGGTCGCGTTGCTGGCGTCGCCGCGGCATGCGTTGGCGGAAACCGACCTCGTCGCACAATTGGAATTGATGAAGGCCATCCTCACCGAGCTGCCGTATTCGGAACGCACCACGGTGACGCCGATGGCGCCCGCCGACATCGTCGCCTACGCCGAGCAGATGGGCTGGATCAGGCGTATCGCGCACCCGCTCGGCGACGTGCTGGCGGTGACAGGCGAAAAGGCCGTGCTGCTTTCGTATTTCCGCAACAACGTGCTGCATCTGTTTGCGGCTGGTGCGTGGGTGTCGTGTTGTTTCATCAACAACCGCCGCATCGCGCGCGACGTCGTCAAACGTCTCGGTCGCGCGGTATATCCGTTCATTCAATCCGAGTTGTTTTTGCCGTGGGATGCAGACGGTTTCGTGGCGCGCATCGATGCGTTGATCGATTTCCTGATCGCGCGCGGCCTGCTCGCGGCGGGCGGCGATGGCCGTTTGCTGCACCCGGCTGCCGGCCGCGAGGACGATGTGTACCAGTTGCGCCTGCTGGCGCACTGCCTGCTGCAGGCATTCGAGCGCTACTACATCGCGGTCGCGGCGCTGGTGAAGAATGGCCCGCATGCCTTGAGCGCCGGCCAGCTCGAAAACCTGTGTCAGCTTGCGGCCCAACGCTTGTCACTGCTGTACCAGCAGAGCGCGCCGGAATTCTTCGACAAGAGCCTGTTCCGCGGTTTCATCCAGAAGCTGCGCGAACGCCGCATCATCTGGGCCGACGCTGACGGCAAGCTCGAATTCGATGCCGTGCTGGACGATGTCGCCCGCGACGCGCGGTTGATCCTCGCGCGCGAAGTGCGGCAATCGATCATGAAGATCACGCCCGACGTGGCGGTGGGCGAATCGGGCGATTGATCCGCAGAGCGGTTTTGCGTCACCTGCACGCAGGCTCCTGCAAACACACGCTTCGCAGGAGCCTGCGTGCAGGCGACCGCTTCTTGCACATGCATGGCACAGATCGTGCGCGCGCGACACCGTTGCGCAGGTGACGTGCATCCCCACGCTCACGCGCCGACCCCTTCACGAGCGAAGGGGGTGGGGGTTTCTTCCCTTCCGCAGGCAGGGCGGAACAAAGCGAACGCGCGCGCAGCGCGGGAGGAGGATGGCTTTTGACTTGCCGGGTTTCGCGCACGTGAATTACTCACCCCGCCGGCAACACCGACAACACTTCTTCGACGGTGGTGAGGCCACGCCGTACCTGGGTGGCGGCGGAAATGCGCAGTGGCTGCATGCCCTCTTCCAGCGCGAAGCCGGTGAAGGAATCCAGGTCGAGCTGAGCGGTGATCATGCCGCGCAGGCGTGGCGACACGGTCATCATCTCGTACACACCGGTGCGGCCGAGAAAGCCCGTCTTGCGGCATTCGAGGCAGCCGACCGGTGCGTATACTTCGGCCGGCGGCGGGATCACCCAACCGCGGATCAATACCGACCAGGTTTGCGGGTCCTGCTTCGCCTTCTTCTTGCAGTGTGGGCAAAGGGTGCGTACCAGTCGCTGCGCGACGATGCCCGCCAGCGTCGATTGAATCAGGTAGTGCGGCACACCAAGATCGAGTAGGCGGGTGATCGCCGAAGGCGCGTCGTTGGTGTGCAGCGTCGACAGGACCATATGCCCGGTCAGCGAGGCCTGCACCGCCATCTGCGCAGTTTCGAGGTCGCGGATTTCACCGACCATGATGATGTCGGGATCTTGCCTGAGCAGCGTGCGCACGCCCGCCGCGAAATCGAAGTCGATCGCCGGTTGCACCTGCGACTGGTTGAACTCCGGCGCCACCATCTCGATCGGATCCTCGACGGTGCACACGTTGAGTTCCGGTCGCGCCAGGTGCTTCAAGGTTGAATACAACGTGGTGGTCTTGCCCGATCCGGTCGGGCCGGTGACCAGCACGATGCCGTGCGGGCGCTCGACCATGCTGCGCCAGGTTTTTTCTTCCTCTTCCGAGAAGCCGAGCTGCGCGAATTGCTTGACCACGATGTCGGGGTCAAAGATGCGCAGCACGATCTTCTCGCCGAACGCGGTCGGCATCGAAGAGATGCGCAGCTCCACTTCGCGCCCACCAACCGAACGGGTCTTGATGCGGCCGTCCTGCGGGCGGCGTTTCTCGGCGACGTCGAGCCGCGCGAGGATCTTGATGCGCGCGGTCACCGCGGTCATCACCGCGGGCGGCAGTTCGAACACCTTGTGCATCACGCCGTCGATGCGAAAACGCATGTGCCCGGTCTCGCGGCGCGGTTCCAGGTGGATGTCCGAGGCGCGTTGTTCGAACGCGTACTGCAGCAACCAGTCGACGATGTGCACGACATGGCGGTCGTCGGCGCCGATCTCGCCGGATTTGCCGAGTTCCAGCAACTGTTCGAAGTTGAGGATCGCCGAGCCATCCATGGAATCCTGCTTGGCCTCGCGCGCCTTGGCGATCGAGCGCTGCACGCCGTAGAACTCCATCAGATACCGATGGACATCGAGCGGGTTGGCAACCACGCGTTTGACTTCGCGCCTGAGCATTTGCGACAGATCGCTGGCCCAGCGGGTGTCGAAGGGTTCGGCGCTGGCGAAGGTGACCGTGCCGTGATTGACCGCGACCGGCAGGATCCGGTGGCGCTGGGCGTAGGCCTGGCTCACGGCCTGGGTCACCGCGGCGGCGTCGATTTTCATCGGATCGATCTTGAGATACGGCAGTCCGGCTTTTTCCGCCAGCCACACCGTCAGCGACTCCACCGTCAATGGCTTGCCGGGATTGGCACGATTCTCGGGTTTGCCGCTGGCGATCAACACCAACGGATGCAGTTCGACCGTGCCACGTCCGGCGCGGCTGGTGGTGCGGATGCGTTTGGCATCCTCGGGGCTAAGCAGGCCATCGGCGATCAGCGCCGCCAGCACTTCACCCAGTTCCAGCCGTCCGCCGCGGCCGAGAACCTGTGTCGAATTGGGTATTGCCGCCATCGTCCGCCTCGTCGCGAAAACCGGCCCGGGCCGCGAAGCCACAAGCCTCGCGGCTATACTAACGCGCTTTGCCTTGCGCACCGGACAGCTGATGGCGGCCCTCACTTTCCAGCAGGTCATCCAGACCCTGAACCGCTACTGGGGGAGCCAAGGTTGCGTGCTGCTGCAGCCGCTGGACCTCGAAGTCGGTGCGGGCACGTTCCATCCCGCGACCTTCCTGCGCGCGCTCGGTCCCGAGCCGTGGGCTGCGGCCTATGTACAGCCGTGTCGCCGCCCCACCGACGGCCGCTATGGCGAGAATCCCAATCGCCTGCAGCAGTATTACCAGTACCAGGTCGTGCTGAAGCCGAATCCCGACGACGTGCTGGAACTCTATTTCGGTTCCCTGCGCGAACTCGGCATCGATCCGCTGGTCCACGACCTGCGCCTCGTGGAAGACAACTGGGAATCGCCGACGCTGGGTGCGTGGGGGCTCGGCTGGGAGGTGTGGTTGAACGGGATGGAAGTCACCCAGTTCACCTATTTCCAGCAGGCCGGCGGGCTCGAATGCAAACCGGTGACGGCCGAAATCACCTACGGTCTTGAACGCCTCGCCATGTATCTGCAGAACGTCGACAGCGTGTACGACCTGGTCTGGACCGAAGCGCCACACGGCATCGTCAGCTACGGCGACGTGTTCCATCGCAACGAGGTCGAACAGAGCGCCTACAACTTCGAGCACGCCGACACGGCGGAAATGTTCCATTGCTTCGACGCTTGCGAGGTCGAGGCCAACAAGCTGGTCGCGTTGCACCTGCCGCTGCCGGCGTATGAGCAGGTGATGAAAGCCAGTCACGCGTTCAACCTGCTGGATGCGCGGCGTGCGATCTCGGTGACCGAACGCCAGCGCTACATCCTGCGTGTGCGCGCGCTGGCGCAGGCGGTGGCCAAGGAATGGGTGAAGCCGCGCGAAGTGGCGGCGGAGGTGGCGCATGGCTGAGCGCGTCGACGCTTTTCTTCCCCCTTCCGCAGGAAGGGGGATCGAGGGGGATGGCTTCGAGGCAGCGCTTCGCGCTCGGCCCTTCAGGCTGTCCTTCGCTGGCGAAGTAGGTGATGCAGGATGTCGAACAGAGGATGACTCCGTGGAAGGCTCGAAGTGAACGACGCTAAATCCCTTCTCGTCGAGATCGGGTGCGAAGAGCTTCCCATCCACGCGGTCGACGATCTGGCACGCGCCTTCGCCAACGGCGTATGCGACGGTCTCGCCAGGCGCGGTGTTGCCGCCGACATCGAACACGCACAGACCTATTGCACGCCGCGCCGGCTGGCGGTGCTGGTTCCGGCAGTCACGGCACGCCAGCCCGAACAGCGCAGCGAGAGTTTTGGGCCTTATGCCAACATCGCGTTGGACGCCGACGGCCAACCGACCAAGGCATTGCTGGGTTTTGCGAACAAGGCCGGCGTCGAGTGGACGGCGCTTGAGCGCGTGAGCGATGTCAGGGGCGAACGTTTCGTGCATCGCAGTGTCGCACCGGGTCGTACCACGTCGGAACTCGTGCCCGAAATCGTCCGCGAAGCCGCGGCGGCATTGCCGATTCCAAAGCCGATGCATTGGGGCGACAACGATTTCACCTTCGTGCGTCCGGTGCACTGGCTGGTGATGCTGCATGGTGACCAAGTGATCGACGGTGAACTATTCGGAATCAAGGCTGGCCGCAAATCGCGTGGCCATCGTTTCATGCATCCGGCGCCGGTGCATGTCGGCGATGCCGACAGCTACGCCGATGCGATGCGCGCGTCGAAAGTATTGGCCGATCCGGCGGAACGTCGCCAGCGCATCCGCGACGAAGTCGCGCGCGCCGCACAGGGTCTCGGCACACCGCGCCTCGATGACGCGCTGCTGGACGAATTGGCCAACCTCAACGAGTGGCCGGTCGCGATTGCCTGTGCCTTCGATCGCGACTATCTGGCGGTGCCGCACGAGGCGCTGGTCACCACGATGCGTGCCAACCAGAAGTTCGTGCCGGTATTCGATGCCGACGGCAGGCTCGGCGAGCACTTCATCGGCATCGCCAATATAGAATCGAAGGATCCGGCGCAGATCCGCCACGGCTACGAGCGGGTGATCCGCCCGCGCTTTGCCGATGCGAAATTCTTTTTTGACGAAGACCTCGAGACGCCGCTGGCGTCGCACCAGCAGGCGCTGCAAAACGTCACCTACCAGAAAGCGCTGGGCAGCCTATGGGACAAGACGATCCGGGTGGCGGAATTGGCCGCCGCGATTGCGCAGCGCTTGTTCGCACAGGGAATCGATCTCGATGCCGCAGCGGTTACGCACGCCGCCGGCTTGTCGCGTTGCGACCTGATGACCCGGATGGTCGGCGAATTCCCCGAGCTGCAGGGCGTGATGGGTCGGCATTACGCATTGGCGCAGGGCGAATCCGCCGAAGTGGCAAACGCGTTGGACGAGTTCTACCGACCACGCAATGCTGCCGACGGCATCGCTGAGGGCGCGTTGGCGCAGTGTCTGTCATTGGCGGACAAGCTGGATACCCTGGCCGGCATTTTTGCCGTCGGGATGAAACCGACTGGCAACAAGGATCCGTTCGCGCTGCGCCGCGCTGCGCTGGGTTTGGCACGCACGTTGATAGAAGGTGGGTTGGATCTCGATCTGGATATGTTGCTGAGAGAAGCGCTGGCGCAGATCCCCGACACGGTCTTTGATCCTTCCCCTTCAGGGAAAAGTGGTGCAGGCGAAGGTTCGGGTCTTGCACGTGGAGCCGAACCCTCACCCGGCGCTTCGCGCCACCCTCTCCCGATGGGAGAGGGGAGCAGCCCCGAAGCTCGTCGGGCTGAATTGCTTGTCGAACTGCGTGAATTCATCCTCGACCGCCTGCGCGGCTACTACGCGGACAAGGGCTTCGCGCCGCAGCAATTCGAAGGGGTCGCTGCGGTGCAGCCGGCCAGCCTGGTCGATTTCGATCGCCGTCTGTGCGCGGTCGCGACTTTCGCCAAGCAGCCCGAAGCGGAAGAACTTGCCGCCGCCAACAAGCGGGTCGTCAACATCCTGCGCAAGCAAGGCATCGACGCGGTGGCGGCCGCGGCGCGATCGCTCGACGAGTCGTTGTTGCACGAGCCCGCCGAACATGCACTCGTCGAAGCGCTACGCGCTGCCGAAGCCGACAATGCGCCTCGCCTCGCAGGCGGTGCATTGCAACGCGACTACGAGGGTGCGCTTCTGCGCCTCGCGCAACTGCAGGCGCCGGTCGACGCGTTTTTCGATGGCGTGATGGTGATGGCCGACGATCCCGCACTGCGTGCCAACCGCGTGGCGTTGCTGGCGCGCATCAAGGCCCGCTTCGACGCGATCGCCGATATCGCATTGTTATAGGGTCATTCCAGGAGGTAAGCCGGCGGCCGGAGTGCCTTTCGCTGCGCCTGGGACCGCAGTATGATCAAAAGTCCGGCCTTGAGTTCCAGGTCCGGTTTGCATTCGTCATGACGCCCGGTTGAGCGGACGTCCGTTTCATTTGTCGAGGAATCCTCATGCGCAAGTTTGTTGTTGTATCGCTGTTGGCTGCCCCGTTGCTGTTGGCAGGCTGCGGGTCTCCGTCCCAGAACGGCGGATCGTCGGCGTCCGCTTCCACATCGACGGGTTCGTCCGGGATGCCGGTAACGGCCGCGACCGTGGTCACCGGTACGGTCAAGTTGCAGACGCCGGGTACCGCGATCGAGCCCGGCGCCAAGCTGCAGTTGTCGCTGGTCGACGTCACCAAGCAGCCGGGGGTGACGATCAACCAGCAGAACGTCGATTCGCCGACGTTCCCGCAGACGTTCCGGATTCCGTTCACCGCCGGGCAGATCAACGGCAACGATTTGTACGTGCTGCAGGCAACGATGCAGGCCAACGGGCGGACCTGGTCAACCAAGATGCAGCAGCCGGTGTTGACCCACAACCAGCCGGCGCAGGTCGACCTGACGCTGAACCCCGAGCCCACGCCCTCCGAGAAAGTGTGGGCGGCCTTCCAGACTGCCAAACGCCAGACCGGTGGCATGAAGGTCAAGTCGGGCACTTCCAGCAAGATCGGCGAGGCGCGCAGCTGGCAGGTGTTCCGTGACCAGCACGGGATCGAGTTCATCATCACCCAGCTCAATCAGGACAAAGGGGGCTTCACCAAGACCGAATACGCCTACCGCAACCAGTTGCCGTGGGTGGTGGTGCAACAGCAGGCGCCCAAGCAGGGTGCGGCTGTCACCTCGACCGTACGCGTGAGTTGGGACGACAACGGCGTAGTGGTGCTGAACCAGAAGGAAGAGAACGGCAAGCAGGCTGGTACCGTCTCCGATGCGGACACCAAGTCGCTGCACAAGCAAGCCAGCGACGAATACAAGAAATTCGCCAAGCAGCAGCATTGAAGGTCTGAGAACCTTCGAGCCTGCCGAGGCCATGCAGGGTTCGGCAGGATCACCACGAACGTTTCAGCGTTCCCAACAAAGAGGCCGCGCAATGCGCGGCCTCTTTGCATATGCCGGCAAGGTGGTTCAGAAGGTGAACTTTGCTCCAAGATTCAAGCTGTCCACGCGCTGGCTGGAGTCGGAAAAGCGTCCGTCATAGCCGATCCAGGCCGAGAAGCGCGCCGTGAAATCGGCGGCAAGACCGATGCCCGCGCTGCCCCAGTCGCTGTCCGGCGTGAAACCGGGCAGCGCGAACGTGCCGGGCATGGTCACCAAGCCGGCGCTGACGTCGCGCGGGTCGGCATCGTTATCGTGGTTCCACGCCACCCGCGCGAACGGATGCAGCATGGCGTTGCCGGCCTGGAGATTCGCGCTCACCTGCCAACCCAGCGTGCCGATCAGCGAATGCCGGTTTTGCTCGCCGAAGGTCATCGCGGTGGCGTCGTCGGCATTTTCGGCATAGCCGTTGACCTGGATGTGTTGCCAGGAAACCTCGGCGTACGGCCCGGTGCGCCAGTTGCCGAAATCCAGCCACCAGCCGCCGGTCAACGCAAAGCCGAGGTGCGAACCGGAAGTATCGCCGCCTTCATGAAGCACGGTCGGGCCGATCGGAATGTTGCGGTAGACGTTGCTGTAGCCGAGATGGCCGAAGCTGCCGATCGCGCCGAAGTAAGCCTGGTCCCAGCCCCACATCACGTAACCGGTGGCCAGCAGGTCCTGCAACTTGAAGCCACCGGCGTTGCCGGCGAATTCATCTTTCTGCTGGCCGATGGTGATGGCGAGGCCGGTGGTCATGATGTCGGAAGGATGGATGTCCGCACCGATGCTGAGCACATCGACGTCGTTGTCGGTGGCGGGCGAATTCATCTGCGCATCCACGCGCTGGCGCGCATGGTCGTAACTCGCCCACAGCCGCAAACCATTGCCGGGCGCCCGGCCAAGGCTGGTGGTGGCCTGGTCGGTGATCGAGCGATTGAGGCTCTGGTTGATCTGCAGCGGTGCCTCAGCCAGCAACGAGATTTCGCCAGGCGCGGTGATGATCGATTCCGCGTATTGCGCCAGCAGCGCATGTGCGGTGGTGGTCGGGTGCACGCCATCGGCGAACAGGTAGGTTTTCTCGGTGCCGGGTTGGTAGGTGACCGTAGTGCCGGAACCGGCCGGACCGCATTCGAACGAGCTGCCGTCGCCGCCGGTGCAGGCGGGCTGGGTGACGTTGGCGAAACCGTAGCGGCCCGGGTCCGCCACGATCTGGTTGAGCATGGCGAAGGTATTCACCGGGATGATCTCGACGCCGGTGCTGGCCAGCCCGGCATTCAAGGCGTTGTTGTAGATCAGCGACAGGCCGGTCAATTGCGTCGCGGCCTGCTTGCCTTGTGAGAGTCCGGATGGGGTCAACCCGATATTGGGCAGATTGAATACCATCACGTAACGCGCGCCGGCCTCGCCGAGTTGCCCGATCATGCCGAGCTCCGTGGTCGCGGCTTTCTGCAGCGATGCTTCGACCTGGGCTTGGTCCATCAGGGTCGACACCTTCGCCTTGGCTTCGGCGCCGGCGACCACCAGCGGGGTGACCGTCGCGGTAACCTGCTGCGTCAATTGCTGGAGTGCGGCAGCGTTACCGGCCAATGCCGGGTTGGCCGTGACGGCGGCCTGTACCTGTTGCTGCACCAGCGCCTGGATCTGGGCTTGTGCGCCGGCCGCGGCCGCGGCAGAAGTCGCCGCGTAGAACACGTCGTTGGCGCCACCCCATACCGTATACAAGGTATTCGGGTCGGCGTTGCCGCCGGTCGCCTGCAAGTACATGCCCAATTGCGTGGGCAGCGTCGGCACGCCCGCAGGCGTACCCGGCGAGTTGTTGATGACACCCGCTCCGCCGAACGCGAAATCCGTGCCGCCAGCGAGCGAAGGGCTGAGCGGCATACCGAAATGATCGGCGACATCCTCGATGCCGGTCTGGCCGGGATTGGTGGTGAAGCGCATGGTGACGGGCAATTTCGAGGCCAACGACAGGTTGCCGTCGTCACTCAGGCTGTCGCCGAATACCACCATGTTGTCGAATGGGCCGAACGATGGCTGCGCCGGATTGGGTGCGGACTGCGCGAACGCGGCGGAACTGGCGAGCGCCAGTGCCACGGCGCAGGCGAGATGACGGGGGCGAAGCATGGCCTGATTCTCCGAGATTGCCGGGTGGCGGCGACCCGGCAAGCCTAATACAGACGTTCGTTTTATTCCATCCGCTCGCGTATGGCGTGGTGCGCTGTTACAACTTGAATGGTGCAGGGCGGAACCGGCGAAGCCGTTTCCGCCACGGTGATTTGCGGCGGAAGCCGCTGCGCGGATTCCACCCTACGTTCCGCTATGTGTTTTATAGCAGCGGAGTGGCCGTCGAAGCTTCCGATTACGCGGCGCGCGGATCGCGCTGTCTCCGCAGATGCACCAGCAACAGCGAAATCGCCGCCGGCGTGACGCCCGAAATGCGGCGCGCCTGTCCGAGCGTCGCCGGTTGCACGCGTTTCAGTTTCGCCGAGACTTCAGCAGAAAGCCCGCGCACACGGTCGTAATCGAAACCGTCCGGAATCGGCGTGGTTTCGTGGCGTTGTTGGCGCGCGATTTCCTCGTGCTGACGATCGAGGTAGCCAGCGTATTTTGCTTGCACCTCGACTTGTGCCGCGACATCGTCACGCACGACGGCGGGGCCAAAGCCTGTCGTCGCCGTCAGCGTGGCGTAGGTAAGTTCCGGTCGGCGCAACAAGTCCAGTGCGCTGGCTTCGTGGCTGAGCGTGATGCTTCGTTGATTCTGCAGCGACGCACCCAACGCGTTCGAAGGCGTTGCCCACAATTCTCGCAGGCGCGCGCTTTCGCTTTCCACCGCATCACGCTTGACGCGCATTGCGTCGAAGCGTGCTTGCGGCACCACGCCGAGCTTGAAACCCGTTTCGGTCAGGCGCAGGTCGGCATTGTCCTCGCGCAGGTGCAAGCGATATTCCGCGCGCGAGGTGAACATGCGGTACGGCTCGATGGTGCCGTTGGTGGTGAGGTCGTCGATCAGCACCCCGATATAGGCCTCGTCGCGACGCGGCCACCACGGTGCCGCGTCGCGCGACATCCGCGCAGCATTCAAACCCGCGATCAAACCCTGCGCCGCGGCCTCTTCGTAGCCGGTGGTGCCGTTGATCTGGCCGGCGAAATACAAGCCGGCAATCGACTTTGTCTCCAACCACGGCTGCAGGCCGCGCGGATCGAAGTAGTCATATTCGATCGCGTAACCCGGACGCGTGATGTGCGCGTGTTCGAAGCCGGGAATCGAGTGCACCAAATCCACCTGCGCGTCGAACGGCAGCGAAGTCGAAATCCCGTTCGGATAGATTTCGATCGCATCGAGGCCTTCCGGCTCGATGAATATCTGGTGCGACGCCTTGTCGGCGAAGCGCACCACCTTGTCCTCGATCGACGGGCAATAGCGCGGCCCGGTACCTTCGATCCTGCCGGTATACAGCGGTGAGCGATCGAGCGCGCCGCGAATGATGGCGTGGGTGCGTTCGCTGGTATGCGTGATCCAGCACGACACCTGACGCGGGTGTTCCGCGCGTGAGCCGAGATAGGAAAACACCGGCAGCGGATCGTCGCCGGGCTGCTCCGCGAATACCGAATAATCGAGCGTGCGCGAGTCGATCCGCGGCGGCGTGCCGGTTTTCAATCGGTCGGCGCCCAATGGCAATTCGCGCAGGCGCTTGGCCAACGTGGTAGCGGGCGGATCGCCGGCACGGCCGCCTGCATGATTTTCGAGGCCGATATGGATCTTGCCGGCAAGGAAGGTACCGACCGTCAGTACCACCCGCGGCGCGCGGATCGTCAAACCCATCTGGGTGACCACGCCGGCCACGCGGCCGGATTCGATCACGAGGTCGTCGACCGCCTGCTGGAACAGTTCGAGATTTGGTTGCATCTCGACGATGCGCCGGATCGCGGCCTTGTACAACGTGCGGTCGGCCTGGCAGCGGGTCGCACGAACCGCCGGGCCCTTCGACGCGTTGAGGGTACGCCACTGGATGCCGGCGAGATCCGCCGCATGCGCCATCGCACCGCCCAGCGCGTCGATTTCCTTGACCAGGTGTCCCTTGCCGATCCCGCCGATAGCCGGGTTGCAGCTCATCTGGCCGATCGTCTCGATGTTGTGGGTGAGCAGCAGGGTACGGGCCCCGCAACCGGCTGCGGCCAAGGCGGCTTCGGTGCCTGCATGCCCCCCGCCCACCACGATCACGTCATAACTGGTCATTGCGTGTCACTTGTATCCAATTGCAACGCGGAATCGCGGTTTCCGGCATGGCAACGGGGGCCCCGGAAACGGCGATTTCCACGCCGAATCGTGGCGAAATGTTACCGCACCGCGGGTTCGACGCCTGTAATCCGGCGCTTACCCGACGTTGTCACAATCTCTTGCAAACCCCCGGCGCGAATCCCGATGGATTGGCACGCGACGTGCACCAATACTTTTGCGCTCCCGTCGATGCAGTCGTTGCGAGCGGCAAGGGACCGGCATGCAGGATCCGGTCTCGCATCGGGGGGAAGTGGCATGGAGGCCACGAGAAGGAACTGGCGCCCGGCGGTCATCAGGAACAGGGGGAATCCAGAGTAACCGTGTTCCGGGCGCCAGATTCAGGAAAACCATCGGGCGTCGAAGCGGCAAAGCCTTATCGCAGCGTCCCCTTCGACGAAGAGTATCAGCGAGTGTGGATGAATGCCACTTGAAGCCTGAAACGTTCAGTTTCGGACCGACACGAGTCCCACGTGACACGAGGAGTCAGTGTGATGAGCTTCTGCGAATTGACCGATGAAGAACTGCAGGCGGTGCGCAGGCACCACGACATGTTGATCGAGATGGGGCAACTCGAATTGCGTGCCGAACAAATCCGCGAAACCTGCCCGAGCGATGCGCAACAGCAGATGCTGAAGCCGATCGAAGTGCAGATGCAAGAGCTGGATGACGTGATCGTGCATCTGGCGGCTTGATGCGAGGTCGTGCGCAGGCGCGACACGGCTGCATGGGTGTTCAATTCGAGACGGAGAGTGCCAACGGCGCCCTCCGTTTTTTTTGAGCGGCGCCATCACACTGCACTGGTCAAGGGATTTGCGTATGCACGCGACCGCGTAAGCGCGGTACGGCCACTGGCCTGACAGACCGTGAACGTACCGGTCTGGCGCGTAGCGGCGCAGCACGTGGCAGCGCACGAAAATTTCGCGACATCGATGCCTCCGGCATGCGCGTGGCGTGCCGGTTTATCCGGAAGGCGGAAGGGTGCGGACGGTACATCGATCGCATCGACGTGCCGTGGAGTCGCGGCTGCAAGTTTTGACGCACCGGCGCGTGCACGAAGTGGTCATGCGCGAATGCGGCAACTCTCGCAGCGCGGTTGTCCGCAAGATCGACGGAAGGGCGATAAACACGTGTTGCGTGCGCGAGAGGTGAAACCAGAGCGCGGTCACGATGTAGCCACGGTCGCGGTGCCCCGCCTCGCGTGTCGTAGTGGTGGTGGTAGCGATACCGGCCGCAGTAGCGGTGGCGGCAGCGCCCCCAGAACGGCAGGGTGGTCGTGTACCACGGACCCCAGTAGCTCGGGAAATCCCAGATACTCGAGATACCGATGCCGAACGCAAACCGCGGCCAAGCTCCGTAACCGGCGTAGCCGCCGTAGTAGCCAAACGCGCCGGTGTACGAAGGCTCGCCGCCGTAGTAATCCCAACCGCTGGTGCCCGCATAATACGGCCCGGTGCCGTAAGCGTCGTAGTAGCCTTGGCCGGTGTATGGGCTCGCGCTGGTGTAATAGCCGCCGCTGCCGTTCGCGTTCGGTTGCACGTAGGCGGAGGGCATGACGCATCCGACCAGCAACACGGCGCTGCAGACCAGTGCGGCGGCACGGACAAGAACCTTCCATGCTCGGCATGTTCGGTTTGTTTCGTGCATGGCGCACCTCCGTCGATGCGAATCGTATGCGGTGCGCGATCGTCGGGTACCGCAGCGCAGAAGAACTCGTAAACGCGTCTCGCGTCGCCATCCATGGCGAGAAACTTCACGTTCGTGACGTTTCACAACAGTCACACCCAATGGTACGCCTTTGTCGGCACGAACGCGAAAGCAGGTCGCCGTGACGTCAATTAGTGGCCACACCCGCGGCCAGCATGCGGGTCAGGATCTCGGTGAGATCGGGTGAATGGCCGCCACGCTTCAGCAACTTGCGCAGCGTGGTTTCGGCAGACGCGCGGCGTTGCGGTTCCAGCCGTGGCCAGTCCTCGAATGCCTTGGCCAGGCGTGCAGCCAGTTGCGGATTGCGGGTGTCGATTTCCGCCAACTTGCCGGCAAACCAGCGATGTCCCGCGCCGTCCGGCCGATGGAACGCGACCGGGTTGGCGCGCGCAAATGCTCCCAGCAGCGCGTGCACGCGATTGGGGTTCGCGAGGGTGAAGGTGCGATCGGCTTGCAGCGCCTGCACCCGATCCAGGGTCGTGTGTTCCGGCAGTGTCGCATTCAGCGTGAACCACTTGTCCAATGTCAGCGCGTCGCCGTCGAAGCGGTCACGGAAGCCGCGCACGGCCACGCCGGCTTGCGGTGCGCCCGTTCGCAACAGGGCTGACAATGCCGACAGGCGGTCGGTCATGCCTTTGGCATCGTCGAATTGCGCAAGCGCCAGCATGGCGCCGGTCGCGGATTCAACCCGCAGCAACAAATGCAACACGCGGCCTTTCAGGCGGCGACGGCCAGCGGCGGTTTGGTCGAGATCGCCGGTTTCACCGTCATGCAGCTCGCGGTAGGCGTCGGCCAATGCACCACTACCGAGGCGTTGTGCCAACTTGTTTTCCAGTGCTTCGCGCGCGGCGTGCACCGCATCCGGATCGAAAGGCGTGTGGCGCGCGCCCAGTTCGAGTGCGGAAGGCGGCGTCAGCAGGTCGGCCAACAGTGCCGGGTCAATGTCGGCGCGGGGCTGGAACAGTTGTGTCAGCGTGTTCAGCCACGCTTCCGTGGCGGGCTGTTCGCGCTGGCTGGCAAGTTGCTCATCGAACGCCAGTGCGGACAGTTGCTGCGCCGCGTTCCAGCGATCGAAACCTTCGGTTTCATGTTGCAGCAGCAACGCCAGTTGCGCGGGTGTGTAAGCGAACGCCACCCGCACCGGTGCCGAGAAGCCACGCAGCAGCGACGGCGTCGGGGCGGAAGGTACGTTTTCGAATACGAAGCGTTGTTCGGCGACGGTCAATTCCAGCACGCACGTGGCGGTGGGTGCGGCATCACCTCCCCGCTGCAGCGGGATCGATTTGCCATCTTGGGCAAACAAGGCGACGTTGACCGGAATCGGCACGGGCTGTTTGTCCGACTGGCCGGCGGTCGGTGGCGTGTGTTGGTTCAAGGTCAACGTGTAGCGTTTGGTTGCCGCGTCGTATTCGCTGTTCGCGGTGACTTCCGGCGTACCGGCTTGGGCGTACCATTTGAGGTATGGCGACAGGTCCACGCCATTGGCTTCGCCGAGTACCGCCAACAGGTCGTCGATCGTTACTGCTTGTCCGTCGAAGCGCGAGAAGTACAGGTCGGTGCCGCGGCGAAAGCCTTCCTCACCGAGCGTTCCGGCAATCATCCGGATCAGTTCGGCACCCTTTTCGTACACCGTCGCGGTATAAAAATTGTCGATGGCCTGGTAAGCGGCAGGACGCACCGGGTGTGCGAGCGGGCCCGCGTCCTCGGGGAACTGCACGCGCCTGAGTGTCGACACGTCCTCGATGCGCTTCAACGCTGGCGAGTGCATGGCTTCGCAGAAGGAGTGTTCGCGAAAGACCGTGAAGCCTTCCTTCAGTGACAACTGGAACCAGTCGCGGCAGGTGACGCGGTCGCCGCTCCAGTTGTGGAAGTACTCATGGCCGATCACCGCTTCGATGCGGCGGTATTCGTCGTCGGTGGTGGTGTCCGGGTCGGCCAGCAGGTACTTCGAGTTGAAGACGTTGAGGCCCTTGTTTTCCATCGCACCCATGTTGAAATCGTGGGTGGCCACCACGTTGAATACTGGCAGGTCGTAATTGCGTCCGTAGGCGCGCTCGTCCCAGCGCATCGCGCGCTCGAGCGCGTCCATCGCGTATTCGCAACGCTCGATCGCATCGGCCTCGGCCCACAGGCGCAGGATCACGTCGTGGCCATCGGCGGTGCGATAGGCGCGTTCGATCTTTTCGAGGTGCCCCGCGACCAGCGCGAACAGGTAGCTGGGCTTCGGATGCGGATCGACGAAACGTGCGAAGTGGCGGCCATCGTCAAGATCACCCGTTTCCACTTCCTCGCCGCCAGCGAGCAATATCGGAAAACGATCCTTGGGCGCACGCAAGGTGACGTCGTACTTCGCCAGTACGTCGGGGCGGTCGGGCAGGAACGTGATGCGGCGGAAACCTTGCGCTTCGCACTGGGTCAGCAGGAAGCCCTGTCCGCGCGAGCCGGATAGGTACAGGCCGCACAGTTGGCTGTTGTGCGCCGGATCGATGCGTACGTCGAGTTCCAGCACGCCACCGTCGCGCGCGCCGGGAATGGTGAGGCCTGCCGTGTCGAGGCTGTATTCGTTGCCGGCGAGCTTGCGGCCGTCCAGGCGTGCTTCCACGAGTTCGACATCCTCACCATCGAGGAACAGCGGCTCGTCGCGATCGCGCGCCAGGGTTAGTTTCGAGTGGACGAAGGTTTCGTTGATGCCGAGGTCGAACACCAGCTCGACATGGGTCACGCGCCAGGCAGGCGGGCGGTAATCGGCGAGGCGGATGGTGGCGTCGGCGGCGGGATTTTCGTTGCGGGTTTGTGTATCCATCCGGGCATTTTATCAGCCGCAGTTGCATGGATGATGCGAAAATGACGCATTCACCCACGACCACGACAAACGCATGAACGATTTTACCGCGCCGACGCTTGCCGACATCCGTGCCGCCGCGGCGCGCATCGCGCCGCATGCCTGCGTCACGCCGGTGCTGCGCAGCGATGTGCTGGATGAGCTTGCCGGTGCAACGCTGTACTTCAAGGGCGAACACCTGCAGCGCGCTGGCGCGTTCAAGTTCCGCGGCGCCTGCAACGCGGTGTGGTCGCTCACCGATGACGAGGCAGCGTGCGGCGTGGTCACGCATTCGTCCGGCAACCATGGCGCGGCGCTGGCACTGGCGGCAGGCACGCGCGGCATCCCCGCGCACATCGTGGTGCCGGAAGGCGCGGTCGCGGCCAAGCTCGCCAACATCGAACGCGCCGGTGGCGTCGTGCATCGCTGCGCACCCACGCAGGCCGCGCGCGAGGAAACCTGCGCGCGCGTGCAGCGCGAAACCGGTGCCACGCTGGTGCACCCCTATGCCGATGCCCGCGTGATGGCGGGGCAAGGCACCGTTGCTTTGGAACTGCTGCAGCAGGTGTCCGATCTCGACGTGGTGATCACGCCGGTCGGTGGTGGCGGATTGATTTCCGGGTGCGCAATTGCAATCCGCACGTTGTCGCCAAGCGTCGAAATCATCGGCGCGGAACCCGCCGGTGCGGCCGACGCGCTGCAATCGCTGCAGCGCGGCGAACGCGTCACCGATATTGTCCCTGACACCATTTGCGATGGCCTGCGCGCCACCATCGGCGTGCCCAATTTCGCGTTGCTGCGCGAACTTCACATCGACATCGTGGCCGTCGACGACGACGCCACGCTGGCCGCGATGCGCCGGCTGTGGGCGGAACTGAAACAGACCATCGAACCCTCATCGGCTACCGTGCTGGCGGCGATACTCACGCAACGCGAACGCTTTGCAGGCAAGCGCATCGGTCTGGTCCTGACCGGTGGTAATGTCGATCTCGATGCGATTGCCTTTCGCGCCGAATCACGCTGACGCAGCCACCGTATCCAGCTCTCTCACTACGTCGCCAGGCAGCGTCAACTCGGCGGCGGCAAGATTCTCGTGCAGGTGCGCGACGGATGAAGTGCCGGGGATCAACAGGATGTTCGGCGAGCGCTGCAACAGCCAGGCCAGCGCGACTTGCATCGGTGTGGCGCCGAGACGTGCCGCCACGTCGTTCAACGTCGATGACTGCAACGGGCTGAATCCGCCCAGCGGGAAGAACGGCACGTAGGCGATGCCGTCGCGGGCCAACTCGTCGACCAATGCGTCGTCATCGCGGTGCGCCAGGTTGTACTGGTTCTGCACGCAAACGATTTCGGCAATGCGACGACCTTCGGCCACCTGCGATGGTGTGGCGTTGCTCAAGCCGATGTGGCGCACAAGGCCTTGTCGCTGCAGTTCGGCGAGTGCCGTCAGCGGCGCTTCGATCGAGCCTTCGGTCGGCGCATGCCCCAACATGATCCGCAGGTTCACCACCTCCAGCACGTCCAATCCGAGGTTGCGCAGGTTGTCGTGCACCGCGCGGGTCAGTTCGTCGGCCGAGAACGCGGGAAGCCAGGCGCCTTGGTCGTCACGCCGGGCGCCGATCTTGGTGACGAGCACGAGTTCATCCGGGTACGGCGCCAACGCCTCGCGGATGACCTGATTGGTGACGTGCGGGCCGTAGAAGTCGCTGGTATCGATGTGGTTCACGCCTGCGGCCACGGCTTCGCGCAATACGGCCAGCGCGGCATCGCGGTCCTTGGGCGGCCCGAATACACCGGGTCCGGCGAGCTGCATGGCGCCATAGCCGAGCCGCTTCACTTCGCGGGCGCCGAGCTTGAATGTTCCTGATTGGGCGATATTGGACATCGCGGTGTCTCCTTGGGTCGGATGAGTTCCAAAGATAGGCATGGTTGCCCGTGATGAAAATCCGGCACAATCGGCACGGGTTGTTCCGGATTCCGTACAATGAAAGCCAATCTCGAAGACTTGAATGCCTTTTTGACGGTGGCGCGCGCTGCGGGTTTTCGCGAAGGCGCGCGCACGAGCGGCACCAGTGCTTCCCGGCTCAGTGAAGCGGTGCGCCGGCTGGAAAAGCGGCTTGGCATCAGGCTCCTGCATCGGACCACGCGCAGCGTCGCGCCGACCGAGGCGGGCCGGCGCCTGCTCGAACGGCTGGACCTCGCGCTGGGTGAGGTGGATGCAGCGCTGGACGCGGTCAATGACTATCGCGAGCGGCCCATGGGTACGCTCAAGTTGAACGTGCCGGTCAGCGCGGCACGGCTGGTGCTGCCCGCGATCGTGCCGCGTTTTCTTGCGGCTTATCCGGACATCCACCTTGAAGTGATCACCGAGGAAGGCTTCGTCGACACGCTCGCCGCCGGCTGCGACGCGGGTATTCGATACGAGGAGAAATTGGAGCAGGACATGATCGCGGTGCCGATCGGTCCGCGCATCCAGCGCTTCGCGGTCGCGGCTGCGCCGGCCTACCTCGACCGCCGCGGCCGGCCGCAACATCCACGCGACCTGCTCGGCCACGCCTGCCTGCGCGGTCGTTTTCCGAGCGGCGCGATGTCGCCATGGGAGTTCGAACGCGACGGTGAACTCATCAAGGTGGATCCCACCGGTCCGTTGCTCGTGCGCATCGGTGGCGGCGCCGACCTGGCCGTGAGCGCGGCGATCGCCGGTACCGGGATCGTGCGACTGTTCGAGGACTGGCTGAAACCGCAGTTCGCCATCGGCGAACTTGAACCTGTCCTGGAGCCGTGGTGGCAGCGTTTCTCCGGGCCGTTTCTCTATTACCCGGGGCGACGTTGGGTGCCGGCGCCATTGCGTGCGTTCATCGATTTCGTCAGGACATCCAACCAATGGAGTTCCGGTGTGTAGGGCGGATCAAGGCGGGAGCGCGAACGCGCGAATGCCGACTCGCCGCAGGCGCGGCATGAACGGCGTAGCCGGCCCGGAGGGCAGGATGCCCGGAGTCTTCCGCCACCAGCACGGCTTGATCCGGGCTACTCGAACTGCCGATTGCCGCGGCCAGGGGTAAGTCGATCTGTGGAATCCGCATCGCGCTTGGTGCTGATACCGCGGCCTGGCCGACGTACCAGCATGCAGGCCATCGCCACCACACTGACCCCGGCGCCGACCGCCAGCGGCGTGTCGAAGCCGCCGGTATGCGCCGCCAGCCATGCCGCGAACACCGGCCCCGCTGCCTGGCCCACGCCGAATGTGGCCGTGAGTGCAGCGACCAGCCGCATATGGTTGTGCGGTGCCAGCAGGCGCGCCTCGCGCATCGTGTACATCACCACCGGCAGGCATGCGAAGCCGAGCAGCAATGTGGCGACTACCAACCAGACAACGCTGTGCCCGATGATGCACAACACCATGCCGGCGGCCATCGAGACACTGCAGGCGGCCAGCACGCTGCGGTTGTCCACGCGCGCCGGCAGCCAGCGCAGTGCCAATGTGGAGGCGGCGGTGGCCAAGCCGAAGATTGGCCAGAACCATTCGCGCAGCGTCGGAAGCTGCAGTTGCTGCCCGGCAATCAGGGGCAAAAATGCGGCGGGAATCATGTAGGCAAAGCCCAGCAGGCCGTACATCAGCAGCAAGGTCCAGGCAGGCCCCGATGGCTCGGCGCGCTGGGACGAACCCGACGGCGTGGGTGCTGCATCGCCGTTTTCGCCCAGGCGCCGCCATAACCACGCAAACAGCCCAGCCGTGACTATGCCGAAGCCGCTCCACAGGGCTGCGGAAGTCACACCCCAGGGCCGCAGTGCCGCGACCAGCAAACCGCTGGTCACGATGCCGATGCCTACGCCGGCGAACACCAGGTGTTCCAGCACTGGACGTCCGGCCGCGCGCAGGCGCGCCATGCTCCATGCGACGCCATGCACCAACAGCGCAGCCGAAGCCACACCGGCGACGAACCGCCACAGCAGCCACATGTCCAGGTTCGCGGTCAGGCCCATGCCCAACGTCGCCACGCTGACCGCGACGGCGCCGATGCGCAGGCTGGCACGCACGGGGAACGGCCACAGCGCGCACAGCAATGCGCCGAGCAGATAGCCGACCAGATTGGTGGAGGCCAGCCAGCCGCCAGCGACCAGACTCAGGCCGCTGTCGGCCTGCATCAGCGGCAGCAGCGGGGTCAGCACGAAACGGCCGATGCCGAGTGCCAACCCCATGATGGCCATGCCGGTGAGGGCGGTGCGCAAATCGCGATTCATGGGGTCGGGCCTCGGATAATCGGTGACAAATGTCCAATGAACTATCGGGCGGCCTTCACGGCGTCCTGGTACTGCTTCAGCAAAGCCGGGTCATCGATGGAACCGTGGTGGTGAACCTGCCGCCATTCACCATCGATCAAACGGAATATCCGGCTGGTGCGGATCGCCATGCGCAGCCTCACTTGCCCTGAGTGGTACTCGCCGCGTTCCCGGCCCACGACGTAGAACACCTCGCCGGCCTGATGCAAGCTGTAGTCGTGGAATTCGAACCAGAATGGCTCCGGGCGGCTGAAGATTTGCGCATATACCGCGCGGATCTCGTCCCAGCCGCGCTTGATACCGCCGACCGGATTGTCCATGACGGCGTCGTTGGTCTGCGCCCAATTGCGCGACATCAGGTCGAGATCGCGATCGTTGAGCGCGCGGTAGAACCCCGACAATGCCTGCATCTGCGGGCTGAGTGCTGCGGCCGGTTCGCGTCCAGTCACCGGGTTCGGTTCGATCTGCATGTTGCGATACCTCGATGATTCGACCCCTCTCGGGGTGACGAACGAGCATGCTAGACTTCCGCTTGTATCGAGTAAAACGAATTATTCAATCACTACCAATCGAAAAGTCCGATCATGGAATTGCGTGAGCTGGAAACCTTCCGGGCGGTCGTCGAAAGCGGCGGGATGAACCGCGCGGCGACGCGCCTGAACCGTGCGCAATCGAGCATTACCGCGCGCATCCGCCAGTTGGAGTCGTCGTTGGGAGTGCCTTTGTTCGAACACGAAGGGCGTGGCCTGCGCCTGACCGCGGCGGGCGACGTACTGGTCGGGTATACCGATCGGCTGCTGGCGTTGGCCGACGAAACGCGTGCCGCAGTGCGGCGCGACAACGCGTGCGGACGCCTGCGCCTGGGTACTACGGAAAGCGTGGCGGCCAGTCGCCTGCCACGACCGCTGGCCGGATTCCACCAGCGCCACCCGGAGATCTCGGTCGAGTTGCAGACGGCGCATTCGCGCGAACTGCTGGCACGCTTGCAGGCCGGCGCGCTGGACCTGGTCATTGTCAGCGACGGGGTTGGTGACGAGCGTTTCGTCAGCGTGCCGTGGCATGTCGAGGAGCTGGTGCTGGTGTCTGCAGCGGGCGATGCCGTGCGCGATCCGCGGCGCATGGCCGGCAGCACCCTGCTGATGTTCGGCGGCAACGGCTGCACGTATCGAAGACGCTTCGAACAATGGCTGCAGATGTTGCGCGTGGTGCCTGTGCGTGAACTCGAATTTGCGTCCTATCACGCCATCCTGACAGCCGCCGCGTCGGGTGTCGGCATTGGTCTGGTGCCGCATTCGGTGCTGGATATTTATGCGCAACGCGACGCGGTGGCGGTGTGCAAGGTGCCGGCGCGGATCGCGCGGGTGCGCACCGCGATCGTGACGATGCGTGGTCGTCACGCGCCGGCATTGACGCGCCTGCTTGATTGCCTGCGCCAGGACTACTCCGAAGCGGACAAGCGCAAACGCAGGGTGCGTGCATGACGCGTCGTTGCCTGGTTCGATACTGATTGGCCGCCGCTGAAATTTGCACGGGCAATGTTGAAGTAAAAGGTCGTTCATGCAATTCAACGGAACGAGGATCTGCAAGGGATCACGCGCCACTGCTTGGCAGGTGGCCACGAATGTCGAACACTGGCCGGAGTGGACGGCATCGGTGACACGCATCCAGCGGCTGGGCGGAGGCCCGGTGCACGTGGGCAGTCGCGCGCGCGTCGAGCAGCCCGGCATGCAGCCACTGGTGTGGACGGTTACCCGTGTCGAACCCGAACAGCGTTTCGACTGGGAAACGCGAACTGCGGGTATCCGCATCGCCGCCAGCCACTTGATCGAACCCTCCGACGACGGCGTCGTCATCACCAACGGCCTCGGCATGAACGGCTGGTTGGCGGCACTGGTCGCGCCATTCATCCGCAACCGTGTGCAGCGTTTCATCGAGATGGAAACCGAAGGCTGGAAGCGGCGCAGCGAAACCATCGAAACCGGCACAACGTCTCATGCAGATTGAACGCCTCGACCATCTGGTGCTGACGGTATTGGACGTGGAAGCAAGCGTGGCGTTCTATACGCGCGTACTCGGCATGCGCGCCATCAGCTTCGGCGACCATCGTCGCGCGCTGACCTTCGGCATGCAGAAGATCAATTTGCATCCCGCGGACGCGCCAATCAAACCACATGCTGCAAAGCCGACGCGCGGTTCGGCCGACCTGTGCTTGATCGCCTCGACACCGATCGAACAAGTGATGGCCGATTTGCAACAAGCTGGTGTCGCGATCGAGTGGGGACCGGTGCCACGCACCGGTGCACTCGGGCCTGTCACCTCGGTGTATTTTCGCGATCCCGATGGCAACCTGATCGAGGTTTCGCGTTACGTCGCGGAAGCATCGTGCGCGCAAGGCCGCGATCCCTGACGACATCGGCACCAGCCGGCCGCGTTTGATCCGATTTTCCTACAGATCCAACTCCGATTGAAATGCGATCACCGCCCGTCCGCCCACGCGCACGACCTTCGGTGTCCAGCCTTCCGCGTCGACCGAGACCTCGACGACGCCCGGGCGCCGGATGGCTTCGCCCTGACGGGCGCGAAATGCCAGTACGCCATCCGCGGGAACTGCCAAGTGGTGGTGCACGAGATACGCGCCCAGGGGACCGTTGGCGTTTCCCGTCACCGGATCCTCGGCAATGCCGATCGCGGGTGCAAACATTCGGCCGTGAACGAGGTGTTCGTCGGCGGGCGTCAATACGAACACGTAGTAACCGTTGCAACCGATGGCGCCGCTGATTTCGACCAGCCGTGGCAGGTCCGGGCGCAGCGCGTGCAGTGTCTCGAGGGAGCGAATGCCGACCAGCACTTTCGAATGGCCGGTGGAAACGACCTGCACCGGACAGCGCTCGTCGCGGTCGCCAGGGTTCAGCCCGAGCGCGCGTGCAATCCGGGCGCATTGGCTTGCGGAAAGGGGTTCATCGAACTTTGGCTCCGCCTGCGTCGTCACGATCAGGTAATCCGGGTCGCTGCGGATTACCTGCACGGGAAGTATGCCCGCCCCGATCTTCTGGACGACCGTGCAGGTCGGCAACGTCTGCTCGACAGCGCGGACATGGTGCGCCGCGATGGTGGCGTGGCCACACGAGGGAACTTCCATCGTGGGCGTGAAGAAGCGGACCCGGACGTCGTGGTCTGCCTGCAGTGGGCCAAGGATGAACGCGGTCTCTGAATTGTTGAGTTCCCGCGCGATCGCTTGCATCTGGTGGTCGGTCAAACCGTCGGCGTTCGGCACGACCCCCGCGGGGTTGCCGGCAAACTTTTCAGTCGTAAATGCATCCACCTGATAGATGCGGTAGCGGGTCATGGCGGGATCCATCATTGCTGCAAGTCCACAGGCCGGGCTTTGACTCCAGCGCGCCGATGGAACGGGCTGCCGGTTTGCACGTCCATCAATGGCACAGGTCGAAACGTGTTTGTCGACTTGGCAGCGGGCGTCAAAGCCGGATCGTTCCTCGCAAGACGACGACCCCCGCGCCGGACAATTCCGGTTCCGGGGACAATCGCACGCGCAAGATGCTGCGGCGCCCCATCTTCGTGCCTTGTTCGATTGCAAGCGTGCCGTTCTTCAGAAGGTTCTCGCTGGCAAGGTAAGCCGCCAAGGGTCCGGCTGCCGTACCGGTCGCGGCGTCCTCCCACAAGCCGACGGTGGGATTGAAGAAGCGGGCGTAGGCCGTCTCGGGTGCAGCGGTGTCGAACGCATACAGGTAGCAGCCTTCAGCCTGCGCTGCCCGCAGGACCGGCAGCAGCTTGCCCGCATCGGGGACAGCCCGGTCGACCACGCCGGCGTTTGCCGCGCGTACCATCAGGTGGGCAACCCCGGTATCGGCCGGGCGCGGCTTGGGTTCGATCAGAATGTCGTCCGGGGTCAAAGCAAGTGCCGCCGCAACCGGTGCGACATCCGCCAGAGGGGTACCGAGGCGCAACGGTGCTTGGCGCATGCGGCCGTGGATACGTCCTTCGATCTTTTCGATCTCGACAGGCAATACGTCCGTGCCGATCTCCTGGCGAAAAGTTCGCGGTGCGTTCAAGCGACCGAGTGCGCCATTTTCACCCAACCATAGCCACGCACCGAGCGCGTTGTGACCCGCGCCCAGCACCTCGACGCCGGCTGCGGTGAATGACCGCAACTTCCAGTCCGCGCGGGCACTGCGCATGATGAAGGTGGTCTCGGCCTGATTGAGCTCTCCGGCGATTCGTCGCATCTGTTCATCGGTCAAGTGGTCCGCGTCCTGGACCACGGCGAGCGGATTGCCTTGCAGCGGGTCGGCAGCGAAGACGTCCACGATTCCCGCGATCAATTCGGTCATTGGATTACCTGTTTCAAGTCAGAAAAGTTCTGGCAAGGTTCTCCGCAACCTTAGGCCTTTCCTTGCAAAGTATCCAAGTGAAATTTCTCAACCGGAGGTTGAAACGAATTCAACCTGCGGCGCGCGCGCCAGTGTGCCGCTTCGCGCAGCGCGAGCCGTCAGTCCACGAGGTCGCAGACCGCAAGCTTGTTGTCGCGGCAATGACGCTGGTATTCCGCGAACTGCGTCGTGGCCGATACGGTCGCGCGAACCGTGCCGTCCGCGTTCAAGAACTCGACCGTGCCCATCACCACGACCAATGCCTCCATCACGTCATCGCCGACGATCTTCCACCAGTCGGTATTGCCGGGTGGCTCAAAGACGTAGTCGCCGGGTCCGATGATTTCGCCGGTGCACAAGCGGCGGCTGCCGCGCAAGTTGCATGCATGGATTTCGCCGGTATGGCGATGCAACGGCATTGCCACACCGGGCTCCATGCGCAGCAGCTCGACGAAACCGCGGTCACCGGAAAGGAAACGCAACGGTTTGGACGACTTGCCGGGCGTGGCCGAGGGAATCCACGGCACGCCATCGGGAACGGTGAAGCGTGCGGGAAGGTAATCGCGTGCGCTGGAACCGGAAGTCATGGGCGATCTCCTCACGCGGCTTCGGCCAGATGGCGGTCGAACGAAGCGCCCAAAATGGCGCGGGCGTTGCCGATGAGGTTGCGGCCCCAGGTGAAGCCGTACACATCGGCGAAATCGTATTCGTCCAGCAATCCACGCATGCGGCGCACGTCGCGCGCTGGCACCGGAACATAGTTGGGCACGCTGTACATGAAAGCGACCCGACGGCGGTCCGCCACGACGTGCGGCGAATCGCCCGCGAACAGGGCGCCACCGGCGCGCGGCCCGTCCTGCCAGTGCAACGCCGTGCTGCCGGGGAAGTGACCGCCGGTGCGCAGCAAGCTGACGGCGTCGGAAAGCTGCAACGTATCGCCGCGCCAGAGCCGGATGCGAGGCGATGGGTGCTGCACCCATTCGTGATCGGTTTCGTGCAGCAGGATCGGCACGTCGCCCAGGGCCTCGCTCCATTCCGCCATCGACGAATAAAAGTGCGGATGCGAGATGGCGATCATGTCCACGCCACCGCGCGCCTCGAGCGCGGCCACTGCCTCGTCTGTGACCAGGCTGACGCATTCCCACAGGATGTTGCCCGCATTGGTGGGCAGCCACAACGCGCGCTGCGAAATCGCGAAGCCCGGCGTGATGCCGATGCCGAGCACGCCGTCGTCGTCTTCGATGCGCAACCGGTAGTCGCGTGACAACTCGGCATGGGTGGTCCAATGCTGGCTGCGGCCGGCGTCGTACTGTCGGTCGTCCTCGCAAAGCGGGCAGCGCGGCGGTGGCACGGGTGAGTCGGCGAATTGCGTGCCGCAGCCGGTACAGATATGGCAGGTCATGAGGCGAATCCTCGTTCAATTTGGAATGGCGACGGGTGTGCCGCGCCGGGCATACAGGCATACACGTCTTCGACGCCGGCATACGCGCGTCGGGGCGCTCGGCGATGCTGTGAAACCAGCACGCGAGATTCGGGAATGTCGCGAGATCCTGAGCGTGCGCCACATGCGGAACGATCCACGGGTAACAGGCAATATCGGCGATGGAATAGTCGTCGCCCGCCACGAATGCATGATCTGCCAGCCGGCGATCGTTTCGGCAGTCGTCCGCTCGACGCATTGCAGACGCTCGATCGCGACGGTCGGGTGTTCTACGTCGGCACGTTCTCCAAAAGCCTGTTCCCGGCCTTGCGCAAGGGTTTCGTGGTGGCGCCGGGTTGGGCGCGTGATGCATTGGTCGACATCAAGCATTGCAGGGATTCGCACTCCGACATCCTGACCCAGTCGCTACTCGCGGCCTTTATCCGCGAGGGTCACCTCGCACGCTACGTGCGCCGCATGCGCGTGCTCTATGCCGGGCGGCGTGAGGCTTTGCTTGAGGGGTTGCGCGGCGACTTGGCCGGCTGGTTCGAGCCGGTTCCGAGCGAGGCTGGCCTGCACTTGTCGGCACGCATCGTCGCGCCGAGGCATGCTCGAAGAATTTTCAGCGTGGCCGGTGACTACGTGGCTGGTGCGCAGTCGACCGCGGACTACGCGATGTCGAAACCGGTGCTGCCAATGCTGACGTTGGGTTATGGCGACATCGATGCGGACGCCATTCGCGTCGCACTGCGGGAATTCGGCAAGGCGCTGGCGCGGGTTCGCTGATCGTTTCCGTGGTCCACCGCCGACCCACGGAAATATCTGTTGACAGCCGCGCGAAGTCGGCCTTACCTTCAACGGCATGTCACCCGTTTCCGCACCAGCATGCAATCGCGCCGTCGCCGGTTTCGCCGGGCACGTGCCGCTGGCTGCGGGTGGCACCGCTGCACCCGTCATCCTCGCCACGATCACGACTACCACGACTACGACCACGACCGGTCGTGGGTGGGTGTCGGTGCGCGAGTAATCCTTGTACGCAACGGCCCCGCCCTCGAAGAGGCGGGCCGGTGCGATCGGATACCGCCGAACGAGATGGGGCCTCCATTGGAGGTCACCATGAACGTCTCCGCTTCACCACTCGACGAAAATCCAGGCCAGCCGCCCGGACCCCGTGTTGTCGGATCATCGGAGGCGCGACCATGAGCGCCGATTTGGCGGAATCCGCGCTTGCGCAACCGCGTTTGCGCGCAGCACGCGCATTTGCCCCGGCCTGTGTCGGCAACGCCGCGGTGGGGTTCGACATCCTCGGCCACACCGTTGCCGGTGCCGGCGATCGCGCCGACGTGCGTGTCATCGACGAGCCGGTGGTCCGCATCATGGCGATCCACGGCACGGTTACCGATTTGCCGCGTGACCCACGGTACAACACCGCCGGCGCCGCGTTGCTGGCGATGCGCGAAGCTTTGGGCTTGCGCCACGGTTTCGAGTTGACCCTGCACAAGGGCATCGCGCTCGGTTCCGGCATGGGTGGGTCGGCCGCGTCCTGCGTGGCGGCGTTGCTGGCCGCCAACGCATTGTTGGAAAAACCGTTGCAGCCGGAGGCGCTGTATCCGTTCGCGCTCGAAGGCGAAGCGGTGGCCAGCGGCGGACGCCATGGCGACAACGTCGGCCCCATGTTGCTGGGTGGCTTGGTGTTGGCTACCCGCGATCGCCTGCTGCGCGTGCCGGTTCCGGCCGCGTGGCACTGCGCGCTGGTGCATCCGCATTGCGTGGTGGAAACGCGCAAGGCCCGCGCCGCGTTGGCGGGCGACTATGCCTTGGCCGAGTTCGTGACGCAGAGTGCCAATCTCGCGTTGGTCCTGGCGGGCTGCCACCGGGGCGATGCCACATTGGTGCGGGAAGGGCTGCAGGATGTTCTGGTGGAACCGCGCCGCGCATCCTTGATCCCCGGCTTCATGCGGGTGAAAGAGGCCGCGCTCGATCATCATGCGCTCGGCGCCAGCATTTCCGGTGGCGGCCCGAGTGTGTTCGGCTGGTATGAACAACGCGCCGATGCGCAAATGGCTGCGTCTGCCATGCAAGCCGCGTTTGCCGAAGCGGGTCTCGCCAGCGATGCGTTCGTTGCACCGGTCGATGGTCCCGCCGCGGGCTTGCTCGATGACGCAGCGCTCGACGCATGAACGAGTCACTGCGTTACCTCAGCACCCGCGGCCGCGCTCCGGCGGTCGGCATCGGTGCCGCGATCGCGACGGGACTCGCGCCGGATGGCGGTTTGTACATCCCGGAAACGTTGCCGCGACTGGATCCGGAATCGTTCAACCCACGCGGTACGCTGGCTGCCACGGCCAGCACCCTGCTCGCGCCGTTCTTCGCGGGCGATCCGCTGGCGGAGCAACTGCCCGCGGTCTGCGTCGAAGCACTCGATTTCGACACGCCGCTGCGCCCGCTGGGTGGTGATCCCGCGGGTCGCGTCTTGGAGTTGTTCCACGGCCCGACCGCGGCGTTCAAGGATGTCGGCGCGCGCTTTCTCGCGTCCTGCCTGTGCCGGTTGCCGCGCGCTGACACGCGGCCGCTCACGATTCTTGTCGCGACCTCCGGGGACACCGGCGCGGCGGTGGGCGCGGCATTTCATGGCCAGCCGAACGTTCGCGTGGCGATCCTGTACCCGGATGGCAAGGTTTCACCACGACAGGCGCACCAGCTCGGTTGTTTTGGCGGCAACGTGCGGGCGTTGCGCGTGGCCGGCCGTTTCGACGATTGCCAGCGCATGGTCAAGGCCGCACTCAACGATGTGGAATTGCAGCAAGCGGTGCCGATGAGTTCCGCCAACAGCATCAGCCTCGGCCGGCTGTTGCCGCAGATGAGCTACTACGCGCACGCCGCGCTGGGCTGCTGGCGCGAACACCGTGCGCCACTCAACTTCATCGTGCCGACCGGCAATCTCGGCAATGCACTGGCTGCCTTGTGGGTGCGCGAGGTCGGCTTGCCGGTGGGTGAAGTGCGTTTGGCCTGCAATGCCAACGTCGCCTTGCCCGAGTTCTTCGCCGGCGCCGATTACATGCCGCGTGAGGCCGTGGCGACGCTCGCCAACGCGATGGACGTCGGCGCACCCAGCAACTTCGAACGGCTGCGCTGGACCTTCGGCGAGGACGTCACCCTGCAGCGCAAGTTGTCCGCACAAAGCGTGGGCGACGCAATGATCCAGCAGACGATTACGCGCCATGCGCGTGAACACGGCGAGGTGTTCTGTCCACATACCGCCTGTGCGTTGCACGTGCTGGATGGGTTGCGCGCGGCGGGTGATCACGCGCCGTGGGCGGTCGTCGCCACCGCGCATCCGGCCAAGTTCGAGAGCGTGGTGGAACCGCTGGTGGGTCAGCGGGTGCCGGTACCGCAGTCATTGGCTGCCATGCTGGAACGTCCATCCAGCACCGAGCCGATGGCGGCGGATGACGATGCCTTGAAGCGGTGGCTGCGGGCGTGGCCGTAGGAACGTGCGTGCACGTGACCGGTTTGGCCATCCGCAAGCTGCCGTGACCACGGTCGCTTGCATGTTGACGCGTGGCGAGACACAAAGTGCCTGCCGGATTTCTGGCCACAAGCAAGGGCTTCCCCCAAGACACCCCTGGTTCGGGCCGAGGGCACACAACCCCTTGGTCGAGGGCAGGTCGCGACGGTCACCGGCACCCAGGATGGCGAATCCTGTCGATGCACGTGGTGAACCCGCCACCAGGCGGCCACTGGCATGGTTCATACGGCTGGACGTATGGGCGTCCAAACCTTTGCAGGAGCACGCTAAGAAAAAATCATCATAAGAAAACAGTTGACACGCGACCGAATGCTGCTTTAGGTTCGCTCCATGCCGCAACGCAACAACCACCTCAGCATCGCCGCCCTCAACCGTCTCGCGACGGTCGACGGCCTGCTGCAGCTTGGCGGCACGCTCCTTCTTGCCCTTGTACTCGTACTCCTTATTACCAACGGAGGTGCGGGCTGAGGGCATGTGTCCAGGTAAGTAGAAAGAAACCTGAAAACACCCGAAGAACCCCGCACCAGAAATGGCGCGGGGTTTTTTGTTGCCCTTTGGCCTGGCTTCCCCCAACGCGGAGCCAACCATGGAACCCCAGCAGAACAGCGATTCGAACGAGGCCGGCGAGGTAGCTGCCGGGCGAGTACGCGTTTTCGACACCACCCTGCGCGACGGCGAGCAGGCACCCGGCTTTTCGCTGAACCGAAAGGCCAAGCTGCGCATGGCGCACATGCTTGAGGCGTTGGGGGTGGATGTGCTGGAGGCAGGGTTCCCGCAGGCTTCGCCAGACGATTTCGCGGCGGTCGCCGAGGTTGCCGATACCTTGCGGGGCGCCACGATTTGCGGTTTGGCGCGCTGCGTCGCCGGCGATATCGACAGCGCCGGGCGGGCGCTGGAAAAAGCGCGGCGTTCGCGCATCCACCTGTTCCTTTCCACCAGCCCGCTGCACCGCGAGCACAAGCTCGGCATGGACAAGGCACAGGTGCTCGACACGGCCATCAAGGCGGTAGAGCGCGCCTGCCAGCGCGTCGATGAAGTGGAGTTTTCCGCAGAAGACGCCACCCGCACCGAATGGGATTTCCTCGTCGAAGTGTTCGGCGCGGTGGCCAGCGCCGGCGCCACCACGTTGAACGTGCCGGATACCGTCGGGTACACCACACCGGCCGAAATGGCTGGATTGTTCCGCTACCTGCGCAGCCATGTGCCGGGTTCGGACAAGCTGGTGTTCTCCGGCCATTGCCACGACGACCTCGGCATGGCCGTCGCCAACAGCCTCGCCGCGGTCGGCGCGGGCGCGCGCCAGGTCGAGTGCACCATCAACGGCATCGGCGAGCGCGCCGGCAACGCCGCGCTGGAAGAGGTGGTGATGGCGCTCAAGGTGCGCGCCGAATATTTCGGCCTCGATACGGGCATCGATACCCGCAAGCTTTACCCGGCTTCGCGGCTGCTGGCGGAACTCACCGGCCACGCGGTGCCGCGCAACAAGGCGGTAGTCGGTGCCAACGCGTTCGCGCATGAATCGGGCATCCACCAGCACGGCATGCTGAAGCACCGTGGCACCTACGAGATCATGCGCCCGGAAGACGTCGGCTTCGGCGCCACGCAACTGGTGCTGGGCAAGCACTCCGGCCGGGCGGCGTTGCGTGCGCGCCTGGCCGCGCTCGGCCACACCCCCGACGAGGCGGCGCTGGACGACATCTTCGCGCGCTTCAAGGTGTTGGCCGATCGCAAGCGCGAAATCCATGACGACGACCTGGACATGCTGGCGGGTGGACGTGTCGCAAGTTCGGGCGCTGCGAAAACCGTTACCGCCGGAGTTGCCGCATGAACGCTCCGCGCACCCTGTTCGAGAAGATCTGGGACGCCCACGTGGTCGCCGCCGAGACCGCGGCAACGCCTGCGCTCCTTTACATCGACCTGCAGCTCGTGCACGAGGTCACCTCGCCGCAGGCGTTCGACGTGCTGCGCGCGCACGGTCTCAAACTGCGACGCCCGGAGCGCACGCTGGCGACGCTGGATCACTCGATCCCGACCCTGCCTGCAGCCAGTGATGGTGAACGGCCGTACGCCACGCCCGCGGCCAAGGCGCAGGTCGCGCAACTGGAAACCAACTGTCGTGAGTTCGGCGTCGAGCTGCACAGTTGGGACAGCGACGAACGCGGCATCGTGCATGTGATTGGTCCGGAGCTTGGCGCGACCCAGCCCGGCACGACCATCGTCTGTGGTGACAGCCACACCTCGACGCACGGTGCGTTCGGCGCCCTGGCCTTCGGCATCGGTACCACCGAGGTCGGCCACGTGCTGGCGACGCAGTGCCTGCTGCAACGCAAGCCAAAGACGCTGGCGATCCACGTGGACGGCGCGTTGTCGCCCGGTGTCGGCGCGAAAGACCTGATCCTGCACGTGATCGGCAAGATCGGTGTCAACGGCGGCACCGGCCATGTGATCGAGTACCGCGGCGCAGCCATCGAGGCGTTGTCGATGGAAGCGCGCATGACCGTGTGCAACATGTCGATCGAAGCCGGTGCGCGTGCCGGCCTGATCGCACCGGATGCCACCACCTTCGCATGGTTGCAGGGCCGTCCGCGTGCGCCGCAAGGTGCGGCGTGGGATGCGGCGATAGCGAAGTGGCGTGAACTCAAAACCGACGCTGGCGCGCGCTACGACCGCGAAGTGCACATCGACGCACGCGAAGTGAAACCCACCGTGACCTACGGCACCCATCCCGGCATGGCGATCGCGATGGATGTACCGGTGCCTGCCGCACACGATGCCCTCGAACAACGCGCGCTGGACTACATGCACAGCGCGGCTGGCAAACCAATGCAAGGCATGTCGGTGGACGTAGTGTTCGTCGGCAGCTGCACCAACGGGCGCCTGCCGGACCTGCGCGAAGCCGCGCACGTGCTGCGTGGCCGTCGCGTTGCGAAGGGTGTGCGCATGCTGGTGGTGCCGGGTTCCGAAGCGGTGCGCCGCGACGCCGAAGCCGAAGGCCTGCACGAGGTATTCCGCGCCGCCGGCGCCGAATGGCGGATGCCCGGTTGTTCGATGTGCATCGCGATGAACGGCGACATGGCGCAACCGGGACAACTGGTGGTGTCGACTTCCAATCGAAATTTCGAGGGTCGCCAGGGCAAGGGCGCGCGCACCGTGCTGGCCAGTCCCGCCACTGCCGCGGCCTCGGCCGTGGCTGGCGTGATCGCCGATCCACGGGCGTATCTCACGGAGGCCGCAGCATGAAACCCGTCACCCGAATCCACTCCCGCACCGCCGTGCTCGCCGACGAGAACATCGACACCGATCGCATCATTCCGGCGCGCTTTCTCACCACCACCACCCGCGAAGGCTTGGGCCGTGTCTGCTTCAACGATTGGCGTTACCTCGCCGATGGCAGCGACAACGCGGTCTTTCCTTTGAATGGGCCGGAAGCGAAGGGTTGCGAAATCCTGGTCGCGGGCCGCAACTTCGGCTGCGGTTCCTCGCGCGAACACGCGCCGTGGGCGCTGCTCGATTACGGCATCCGTGCGGTGTTGTCGAGCGAGATCGCTGACATCTTCCGCAACAACGCGCTGAAGAACGGCTTGCTCGCGATCGTGGTCGACGCAGAAGAACACCGCTGGCTGCTGGCCCACCCCGGCGTCGAGCTCACCATCGACGTGCGCGAGCAAACGATTGTGCGACCCGATGCCGATCCCATTCACTTCGAGCTGGAACCGTTCGCACGCCACTGCCTGCTGGAAGGCGTCGATCAACTCGGATTCCTGCAACAACACGGCGACGCCATCGCCGCCTACGAACAACGCCTGGAGAACGCTGCATGAAAGCCACCATCGTCACCCTGCCCGGCGACGGCGTCGGCCCCGAAGTCACCACCGTGGCGGTGGCCGTGTTGAACGCCGTGGCCGAACAATACGGTCACCAGTTCCATTTCGATGAACGCCTGATGGGCGGTTGCGCCATCGACACCACCGGCGAGCCGTTGCCGGCCGCGACGCTGGCGGCGTGTCAACACGCCGACGCGGTGTTGCTGGGCGCGGTGGGCGGACCAAAGTGGTCGGATCCGAATGCCAAGGTGCGTCCGGAGCAGGGCCTGCTGGGCTTGCGCGCCGCCCTGGGCGTGTATGCCAACCTGCGCCCGCTGAAGGTGCATCCCGCGCTGGCTGCGTTGTCGCCGCTCAAGGACGAGAAGCTTGACGGCGTTGACGTGTTGTTCGTGCGCGAGCTGACCGGCGGTGCCTACTTCGGCGCCAAGACGCGCACGGCTGCTGCCGCGACCGACGAATGCAAATACAGCGAAGCCGAAGTCGAGCGTGTCACGCGTCGTGCCTTTGAACTCGCGCGCGGCCGCCGCAAGCACCTCACCTCGGTCGACAAGGCCAACGTGCTGGAAACCTCGCGGCTGTGGCGCAGCACCGTCAATCGCGTCGCCGCCGATTACCCGGACGTGAAACTCGAACACCAGCTGGTCGATTCGATGGCGATGCTGCTGTTGACGCGGCCGGCCAGTTACGACGTGGTGGTCACCGAAAACCTGTTCGGCGACATCCTCACTGACGAAGCCGCGGCGTTGGCCGGTTCGCTGGGCCTGTTGCCGTCGGCTTCGCTGGGCAACGGCAAGCGAGGACTCTACGAACCCATCCACGGTTCGGCGCCTGATATCGCTGGCCGCGATCTCGCCAACCCGATCGGCGCGATTCTTTCCGCGGCATTGCTGCTGCGGCATTCGCTGGAACTCGAAGCCGAAGCGACCGCCGTCGAAACGGCGGTAGGTGAAGTGCTTGCGTCGGGTCCGTATACCTGCGATCTCGGCGGCAGGGCCGGTACGCGCGATGTACGCGATGCCGTGCTCGAGCTGCTGCGGGCGGCTTCCGAGCCGGCGTTTTTCACCGGCCAACGTGCCTGCGGCTGAAGGAGATCCGTAATGCGTAGCGATGTCATCAAACACGGCCCCGACCGCGCCCCCGCACGCGCGATGTTGCGCGCCACCGGCATGGACGACGAGGCACTCGGGAAACCGCTGGTTGCGGTGGTACACACCTGGTCGGACGTAAGTCCCTGCAACCTCAATCATCGCGATCTCGCCGAACAGGTTGCGGCTGGTATCCGCGCCGCCGGCGGCACGCCGGTGGAGTTCAACACCATCGCGGTCACCGATGGCATCGCCATGGGCACGCCCGGCATGCGCTACTCGCTGGTGAGCCGCGAAATCATCACCGACTCGATCGAGGCCGCAGTGGAAGGCCATTGCATCGACGCGATGGTGGTGCTGTCCGGTTGCGACAAGACCATCCCGGCCGCGGCGATGGCGATGGCGCGTATCGATATTCCGGCGGTAGCGTTGTACGGCGGCACCATCGCGCACGGCACCCACGACAACCACCCGATCACCATCCAGCAGGTGTTCGAGGCCGTGGGCGCGCACGGTGCCGGCAAGATCGACGACGCGGAACTTGGCCGCGTCGAACGCGACGCCTGCTGCGGCGCCGGTGCCTGCGGTGGCCAGTTCACCGCCAACACCATGGCGATGGTGCTGACCACGTTGGGCTTGTCGCCGATGGGCTTCAACGATATTCCGGCCACGCACCCGGCCAAGGGAGCCGCCGCACGGCGCTGCGGCGAACTGGTGATGGAATGCCTGCGAGCCGATCGCCGCCCGTCGACGATGCTCACGCGCACCGCGTTCCGCAACGCCGCGCGCATGGTCGCGGCCACCGCCGGTTCCACCAACGCGGTGCTGCACCTGCTGGCGATCGCGCGCGAGGCCAATGTCGAGTGGTCGCTGGAGGACTTCGAGCCGGCCTCAAAACACACGCCGGTGATTGCCGACCTGCTGCCGGGCGGCCGCTACACCGCGGTGGAATTGTTCGGTGCCGGCGGCGTCGCACGGGTGGCACAGGAACTGATCGCGGCCGGGATGCTGGAAGATACGCCGACCGTCACCGGCCGCTCGTTGTTCGCTGAAGCCGCCGCCGCACCGCGCGCGGAAAAACAGGACGTCGTGCACGCGGTGTCGGCACCGTTCAAACCGCGCGGTGGTTATTCCATCCTCTACGGCAACCTTGCGCCGGAAGGCTGCGTGTTGAAGATCCCGCGTGAGGGTGGCCAGTTCGAAGGCACCGCGCGGGTGTTCGAGTGCGAGGAAGACGCTTTCGACGCCGTGCAGCACGACCGCATCCATGCCGGCGACGTGGTGGTGATCCGCAACGAAGGTCCGGCCGGTGGTCCCGGCATGCGCGAAATGCTGGGTGTTACCGCGGCGTTGATCGGGCGCGGGCTTGGCAATGACGTGGCGTTGATCACCGATGGTCGTTTCTCCGGCGCGACGCACGGCTTCATGGTCGGCCACATCGCGCCGGAAGCCGCGCGTGGCGGCCCGATCGCGCTGTTGCGCGATGGCGATCCCGTCGTGATCGACGCCGCCAACCGCGAGCTGCGCACCAGCGCCGACATCGCAAGCCGCCGCGCCAACTGGCAGCCGCCCAAACCGAAAGTCACCCGCGGCGCATTGGCCAAGTTCGCACGCCTGGTCGGCTCCGCGTCCGACGGCGCCACCACGCAACTCGACCAGACCCATTCCACCCATCCACGCATCGAAACCACCGAAGGAGTCATCGCATGAGCACCTCATCCAACCCCCTCGCCAACGCCCGTATCGCCGTACTCGGTTACGGCAGCCAAGGCCATGCCCACGCCCTCAATCTGCGCGATTCCGGTCTCGACGTCGTGGTCGGCGTACGCAAGGGCGGCCCCTCGTGGCAACGCGCCAGCGACGAAGGCTTCAAGGTTGCCGAGCCTGCCGAGGCCGTGACCGGCGCCGATCTGGTTGCCGTACTCACGCCCGACATGGTGCAACCGAAACTGTACGAGGAAGCGATCAAGCCGAACCTCAAACCCGGTGCGGCGCTGTTGTTCGCGCACGGCTTCAACGTGCACTTTGGCCAGATCAAACCGCGCGCGGATATTGACGTGGTGATGGTGGCGCCGAAGGGTCCGGGCGCACTGGTGCGCAGCGAATACGAACGCGGTCGCGGCGTGCCGTGCCTGTACGCGGTGGCGCAGGATGCCAGCGGCCACGCCGAGGCCCGCGCCAAGGCGTATGCCGATGGCATCGGCGGCGCGCGCGCGATGTTGATCAAGACCGACTTCAAGGAAGAAACCGAAACCGATTTGTTCGGCGAGCAAGCCGTGTTGTGCGGCGGCGTCAGCGAGCTGGTCACCAAGGGCTTCGAAACCTTGACCGAAGCTGGTTACCAACCGGAAGTTGCCTACTACGAAGTGATGCACGAGCTGAAGTTGATCGTCGATCTGTTCTACGAAGGCGGTCTCGCCAAGATGCTGAAGTACGTTTCCGAAACTGCGCAGTACGGCGATTTCGTCAGCGGTCCGCGCGTGGTCGATGCCGCCACCAAGCAGCGCATGCAAGCCGTGCTCGCCGACATCCAGGACGGCACCTTCGCGAAGAACTGGACCGCCGAATACGCCGCGGGCTTGCCCAACTACAACCGCTACAAGCAGGCCGACCTCGAGCATCCGATCGAGCAGGTGGGCGCGGCGTTGCGCGCACGCATGCCGTGGCTGCAACCCGATACACCCAAGGCCGTCGAGCCGCTCCGGAAAGTCGGGTAGGCCGGATCAAGCCGCGTGAGCGGCGACTGCGCCGCAGGAGCGGCGCGAACGGCGAAGCCGGGCCCGAAGGGCCGGAAGGCAGGACGCCTGGAGTTTTCCGGCATGGCGCTTTCGCGCCACGCCTTGATCCGCCCTACAAAACAATTGTTGCGAGGACATCACCATGAAACGCTTCCACATCGCCCTGGCTGTTGCTGACCTGGACGTTTCCATCAGCGATTACAGCCAGCGGCTGGGCCAGCCGCCGCAAGCCGTGGTGCTGGGCAAATACGCCATGTGGCGCACCGACCAGCTCAATTTCTCGATCAAGCAGCAAGCCGAATGCGCGGGTCAGTTGCGCCACGTCGGTTTCGAGGATGACGACACGCATGGCTTCTCAAACGAAGTCGACGTCAACGGCATCCCGTGGGAGCGCTTCTCGGCCATCGCGCAGGATCTGCAGATCATCTCGACCTACGGCGTCCCGGTGCATGCGATGCCGGACGAGGGCGAGTTGATCCGCAATTGAGGAAGCCATCGTGAACGCCATGACGCAAACCGCCGCTGCAGTCCTTGCCCCCGACCAACACCCGCTCGCCGGCCACGCCATGAGTGGCGCCGACGTGGTGGTGCAGGTGCTTGCGGACGAAGGTTGCGAAGTGCTGTTCGGTTACTCGGGTGGCGCGATCCTGCCGGTGTATGACGCGGTGTTTCGCTACAACGCCGAACACCCGCGCGCCGATGGTCGCGAGGCGATGCCGCTGGTGGTGCCGGCCAACGAACAGGGCGCGGGTTTCATGGCGTCGGGTTTCGCGCGCGCCTCCGGCAAGGTCGGCGTGGCCATCGTCACCTCCGGTCCTGGCGCCACCAACATGGTGACGCCGGTGCGCGATGCGATGGCGGACTCGGTGCCGCTGGTAGTGATCGCGGGACAGGTGCCGACTTCGGCGCTTGGCAGCGACGCGTTCCAGGAAGCACCGGTCAGCAACATCATGGGTGCCTGCGCGAAACACGTGTTCCTGGTAACCGAGGCGGAACAACTTGAAGCCACCTTGCGCACGGCGTTCGAGATCGCGCGCAGCGGCCGGCCGGGTCCGGTGGTGGTCGACATTCCCAAGAACGTGCAGAACGCCGAGTTGCATTTTGATGGCGCGAGCCATCTGCTGATTCCGGGTTATCGCGCGCGCCTGCGTGCGGTGGAAAATGCACGCTTGGGTGACGATGATTGTGCGTCCTTTTTCGCCGCGCTGGCCAAAGCCAGGCGGCCACTGATCTACGCGGGCGGCGGCGTGATCGCGGCCGGCGCCGCGCCCGCGCTCGCCGCGTTCGTCGATGCTTTCGGCCTGCCCGTCACCACCACGTTGATGGGCTTGGGTGGGATCGACACCACACACCCGTTGGCGCTGCACATGCTGGGCATGCACGGCACCGCCTACGCCAACTACGCGGTCGAGGATTGCGATTGCCTGATCGCGCTGGGCGCGCGCTTCGACGATCGCGTGGCCGGCGCGCCCGGCAAGTTCGCGCCGCGCGCGAAGTTCATCGCGCAGATCGACATCGATCCCGCCGAGGTCGGCAAGGTGAAGCCAGTGGCTTGGCATCACGTCGGTTCGCTCGCGCCCGCGCTGGAGCGCCTGACGGCTTATGGTCGCGCGCACGGCATCCGACCGGCACTGGATGACTGGCATGCGCACGTCGCGCAATTGAAGCGCAAGCATGCGATGAACTACGACCGGGCAAGTTCCTTGGTCCAGCCGCAGACGGTGATCGAAGCCATCAACCGCGTGACGCAAGGCCGCGCCATCGTCAGTACCGGTGTTGGCCAACATCAGATGTGGGCGGCGCAGTATTGCGACTTTCGCGCGCCGCGCCAGTGGCTGACGTCGGGCTCGATGGGCACCATGGGTTTCGGGTTGCCAGCGGCGATCGGCGCGCAGTTCGCACGCCCCGACGCGCTGGTGGTCGATATCGACGGCGACGGCAGCATCCGCATGAATCTCGGCGAGCTGGAAACCGTGACGACATATGGCTTGCCGTTGAAAGTCGTGGTTCTCAACAACGGCGGCGACGGCATGGTGCGGCAGTGGCAGAAACTGTATTTCGGCCGTCGCTTCGCCGCTTCCGACAAAAGCTTGCGCCGCAAGAATTTCGTCAAGGCGGCCGAGGCCGATGGCTTCAGTTGGGCGCGCAGGCTCGAAGACAAGGCCGAGCTGGAATCGACCATCGCCGAGTTCCTGGCCTTTGACGGCCCTGCGTTTCTCGAAGTGGTAGTCGATCCCGATGCCGGCGTGTATCCGATGGTCGGGCCGGGCGCCAGTTATGCGCAGATGGTTACCGGTGACTTCATTCCGTCGCGCGGGGCGCCGGCAGTCGAAGCGGATGCAACGCCGGTTACGTCGATGTTCTGAATTTTCCCTTCTCCCTCCGGGAGAAGGGGCGCAGAGTGCCGCGGTTGCTTTTGCCCGCAGGGCCGGATGAGGGTACGGCGAAGTCTCAACGCTTCGCGCTGCACGAACCCTCGCCCGCCTGCCGGCACCCTCTCCCGGAGGGAGAGGGACTCCTTCCATGATCGTCCGTGTTTTCCGTGAGGTGCGCGATGAAACACACCCTGTCCATCCTGCTGCAGAACGAAGCCGGTGCGCTGGCGCGCGTGGCGGGGCTGTTCGCCGCGCGCCACGTCAACATTGACACGCTTACCGTCGCGCCCACCCACGAACCCGCGATCTCGCATCTCACCGTGGTGATCCACGGCAGCGATGCCACGCTGGAACAGATCGTGCGGCAAACGCACAAGTTGGTCGACGTGATCAGTGTGCGCAGCCTCGGCCTGCTGTGCGACGCGAATTACCTGACCAGCGAAGCCATGCGCGAGTACACGCGCGACGCGACCAGCGCGTGCTGACGGGGGGGCCGTGATCGTCGTTCGTGGTCATGACGGGACGAATTGCACGCGACTGTTGCGGGTGAGGAGGCAGGCACACGGGCGCACCCGATCGTCGGTGTCTTCAACATCGAAAGCTCACCAGTCTGGTTGAGCGTGGCGTCGAGCGTCACCGGTGCGTATCGCTGGGTGACCGAACCAACGCGTGTCAGTGCAGGCGCACGCCCAGCAGCAACATCGTTTCGCCGCAGTTCGGCTCGTGCAGTGAACCATTCGAAATATGGCGAATCTGGACGCTGAATCGCCGGGCTTGCCAGCCGAGCGTGCTGACGAATTCGTAGGC
>JBOHYW010000004.1:0-48817 GCA_050738155.1 Rhodanobacteraceae bacterium | reverse complement strand
CACGTCCAGCGGATGGATCGCCAAGCGTTCGCCGTGCGCCGCGCGCAACGCCGTCAACACGTCCGCATGCGCGGGATCGCGGCAACATGCCAGCACCCGCGCGCCGCGGTTGAGCAGCTCGGTGACAAACGCCAAACCCAGCCCGCGGTTGGCTCCGGTGACCAGACAGCGTTGCATGCAGTGAGTGTAGCGTGCTGCGAGCGACCCGCTATGCTGTGAAGATGAACCCCGATCCAACCACCCACTTTGGTTACCGCAAGGTGCCGGTCGCCGACAAGCAAAAGCTGGTCGGCGAGGTGTTCTCGTCGGTCGCCGGCAGGTACGACGTGATGAACGACCTGATGTCGTTCGGCATCCATCGCTTGTGGAAGCGGCATTTCGTCGCGACGTCCGGTGTACGCCGCGGCGACCGCGTGTTGGACCTGGCCGGCGGCACCGGCGATATCGCCGCGCTGCTGCTGCCGCGCGTGGGCGACAACGGCGAAATCGTCATCGCCGACATCAATGCCGCGATGTTGCACGCCGGCCGCGATCGCCTGCTCGACCGTGGTTTGCTGCAAGGCTTGCGTTTCGCGCAGGTGAACGCCGAGGCCTTGCCGTTTCCGGACGATTCGTTCGATGCGGTGACCATCGCCTTCGGCCTGCGCAACGTCACCGACAAGCAACACGCGCTGGCGGAAATGCAGCGCGTGCTGAAGGTCGGCGGGCGGGCGCTGATTCTAGAGTTTTCCAAGATCAACCAGGATTGGCTGCGACCGCTGTACGACTTCCATTCGTTCCAGGTGCTGCCACGAATCGGCAAACTGGTCGCGCACGACGCAGCGAGCTATCGATATCTCGCCGAATCGATCCGCAAGCACCCCGACCAGGCCGCGCTGAAGGCGATGATGGAAGCAGCGGGTTTCCGCAACATCGAGGTTCGCAACCTGTCGGCCGGGATCGTCGCGATCCACCGCGGATACAAGCTCTGACGGCGACCGGCGGCGGCTTGGCAGCTGTCCTGCAAATTCGATAGCGCGAGTGCACCGGGGTCTTTTGGCCCTGCCGTTCCGATCGGCTGCAGTGGTATGTTGCAGAACCTGCGCTGCCACCCAGGGGGCGATCCATGACCGCATCGAAGCAACCGCCCGAACCGAATTCGTCCCCAGCCCGCGACGATTCGCCGGAAAACCCGTCACGCCGCCGCCTGCTGGAAGGAATGGTGCTGGCCGGTGCGGCGCTGACCGTGGCCGGCTGCGCGCCGGGCACGCGACCGTTCGGAAGCGGCACCGCGGCCATCTCCAGTGGCGACGCCGCGCTGGATGCCGCACTGCGCGAGCACATCCGCCACGTGGTGGTGATCTACTGCGAAAACCGCAGCTTCAACAACCTGTTTGCGGAATTCCCCGGCCTGCAACAACCGCTGTCCAGCCTGCCACCCGAGCGATTCCTGCAGCGCGATCGCGACGGCAGCGTGCTCAAGATGCTGCCGCCGGTCTGGCACGGACTGGTCCCGCACCAACAGACGCTCGCTGGCAAGGTTTACCAGATCGAACAAAACGCCATCACCGGCCTTGCCAACGCGCCGTGGGCGCTGCGCACCCCGCACGGCGAACCGCTGCCGCACGGGTTGGTCACCCGCGACGTGATCCACCGCTTCTACCGCAACCAGCGGCAAATCAACGACGGCAGAAACGATGGTTTCGTTGCCTGGGGCGACACCGGCGCCATGGTGATGGGGCACTACACCAATGACGCTTCGAATTTCCACCTGTGGAAACTGGCCAGTGAATACACCCTGTGCGACAACTTTTTCATGGGCGCGTTCGGCTGTTCCTTCCTCAACCACCAGTATCTGGTGGCCGCGCAACCCCCGACCTACCCCCACGCCGACCACAGTCCGGCCAAGCGCCGGATTGCCATACTGGAAGGCAGCGACCCCACCGGCACGCGCCTCAAGCTGGCCGCCGACTCGCCCGCCAGCGCCATGCATGGCACACCGAAGTTCGTCTCGCAAACCCCCGACCTGTCGCCGGATTTCTACGCCGTCAACACCTTCGGTCCGCCGTATGCACCCAGTTTCAACCGCGACCCCGACAATCCGGCGCTGGCGGATCTTTCCAAGGGCGACATCCTGCCCCCTCAAAGCCACCTCAGCATCGGCGACACGCTATCGGCCAAGGGCGTCGACTGGGCCTGGTACGGCGGCGCCTGGCAGATGGCGCTGGACGGCAAGGGCAAGCACGGCATCAGCGCCCAGTTCCCGATCAGCCCCAACTTCCAGGCACACCACCAGCCGCTCAACTATTTCCTGAGCTTCGCGCCCGGCAGCGCGGCGCGCGCCCAACACTTGCGCGACGGCGGCGTCGGCAATGACGCCCGCAGCAACCGTTTCATCGCCGATATCGAAGCGGGCCGCCTGCCGCAAGTGGCTTTCTACAAGCCGCAAGGCAATCTCAACATGCACGCCGGCAGTTCCGACCTCACCGCCGGCGACACCCACATCCGCCACATCGTCGAAGCGTTGAAGCAGAGCCCGCAATGGCAACACACCATGGTGATCATCACCGTCGACGAAAACGGCGGCTGGTGGGACCACGTGGCACCGCCCAAGGCCGATCGTTGGGGGCCGGGCACGCGCATCCCGGCCGTGGTGGTGTCGCCGCACGCCAGGAAGGGCCATGTCGAACACACCATCTTCGACACCGGTTCCATCCAGCGTTTCCTCAACCGTCGCTTCGGCCTCGACCCGCTGCCCGGCATCGTCCTGCGCGATGCAGCCATGCAAAAAGCCAGCGGCGTGGCGCCGGGCGACCTCACTACCACCCTGGACCTTGCCTGACCATGCGCACGCTGTACCCCGAGCTCGAGCCTTACCGCAGCGAACGCTTCGCGATTTGCGAACGGCACACCTTGTATGTCGAGGAATGTGGCAACCCTGACGGCCTGCCGGTGGTGTTCCTGCATGGCGGCCCGGGTGCCGGGCTGGAGCGTTATCACCGGCGCTTCTTCGACCCGGCGCGGTACCGCATCGTGCTGTTCGACCAGCGCGGCGCGGGCAGATCCACGCCGTTCGCCGACCTCGAAGACAACACCACCTGGGATCTGGTCGCGGACATCGAGCGGATCCGCGAGCACCTTGGCATCGAGCGCTGGGTGGTATTCGGCGGTTCGTGGGGCTCGACGCTCAGCCTCGCCTACGCCGAGGCCCATCCGGACCGCGTACTGGCGTTGGTGTTGCGCGGCATTTTCCTGTCCCGGCCCGAGGAAATCCGCTGGTTCTACGAGGAAGGCGGCGCGTCGCAGATACTGGCGGACAAGTGGCAACGTTACGCGGCCGTGATCCCCCCGCAAGAACGTGGCGCGATGATGGAGGCGTACTGGAAACGCCTGACCTCGGACGACGAGGCCGTGCGCGTTGCCGCCGCGCGCGCCTGGGGTGCGTGGGAAGGCAGTGCCATCACGCTCGCGGAAAGCCCCGAAATCGAAGCCGGCTTTGCCGCGCCGAATGTCGCGGTGAGCCTCGCGCGGATCGAGGCGCACTACTTCCGCAACCTGTGTTTCCTGGAACCCGACCAACTGCTGCGTGACGTGGCGAAGATTCGCCACATTCCCGCGGTGATCGTGCACGGCCGCTACGATATCATCTGCCCGGCCAAGAATGCTTTCGACCTGCACGCAGCGTGGCCGGAAGCGGAGTTCCACGTGGTGCTGTCGGGACACGCCGCGTGCGAGCCGGCGATCGCGGACAAGCTGGTCGAGGCGACTGATCGTTTTGCGGAGCGTTTGATCTGATCGGTCGGGTGCGGAAAACAAAAGCAAAGCAGTCCGCGAAGGACGCCAAGAACGCGAATGAAAAGCAGGAAGAACGATTTGCACTCTTCGCGTTCTTCGCGTCCTTCGCGGTTTGAATTGCTCTTACTGCTGACCTGCTGACCGGCACCGCATGAAACGGATGGCATGCGCCGTTGCGCACCGCCAAGCTGTGCGTCGTCTCTCACGGAGACCACCATGCTGACCCTGTACGACTACCTGCCTTCGCAAAACGCGTGGAAGGTGCGCTTGCTGCTCAATCACCTCAAACGCGCGTACCACACCGAAATCATCAGTATCTTCGAAGGCGAAGGGCGCAGCGAGGAATACCTCGCCATCAATCCCACCGGCACGGTGCCGGCGATCAAGCTCGATGACGGTCGCGTGCTCGCCGAATCCAACGCGATCCTGGCCTACCTTGCCGATGGCAGCGAGTACCTGCCGTCCGATCCGTTCGAGCGCGCCAAGGTGCAGCAGTGGTTGCACTTCGAGCAGGAGCGCGTGGAATCGGTGATCGGCTCGCTGCGATTCTGGACGATGACCGGCAAGCTGGCGCAGCGCCCGCCGGAACTGGTCGACATGAAGCGCAAGGCGGCGTTGCACACCCTGGCGATTCTCGATCGCGAACTCGCTACGCGATCGTTCCTCGCCAACGATCGCTACAGCATCGCCGACATGGCGGTGTTCGCGTACGCAAGCCGCGCCGAGGAAGCGGGCGCCCCGCTGCAACCGTACCCGCACTTTCGTGCCTGGATCGCGCGCGTGGAAGCGCAACCCGGATTCCTGCCGACGATGCACCCGTACAGCGAAGACCCGCACAGCGCGGACGAACTTCCATGACATGCTTCGGCTGTTTCGGGAAGCCCCTGGTTCTACCTGTACGTCGTCAAAAATGAGCACTGCCTGACGCGGACCAAAACCAAAAAACGTTGATTGACGCGGATTCCCGCCAAATCCTTGTTTTATCCGCATTCATCCGCGTGAAGCCGCGTCCATGATTCTGTGGTTTACTCGAGATGCCTGCACGCAGCAGATTGCCTGATGTCGGAGCGCGGAAGCTCAGTCAGCGGTTTTCGAAGTGCGCATGTCCTCGCTGATCGTGCCCCACTTCGCGACTTCCATTTCGTGTCCGGCATGCCGCCATGTCTCGGCAATCGACGATGCGTACCATTCGCGCATCGATGGCAGCGCCAGCAGGCGCTGCGCATAGGCATTGGCGGTGGCATCCAGCGGCGGTGCGTAGGTCTGGATGCGAAAGGCGACCGGCGCATAGAACGCATCGGCTGCGCTGAATTCGGCGCCCGCCAGGAATGGGCCGCCGAAGTGTTGCAGTCCTTCGTTCCACAGCTCGTTCAAGCGGTCGAGGTCACGTCGCAAGGCATCGTCGACCCGGTGCAGCTTCACCCGGATGCCGCAGCTCATGCCGCACTGTTCACGCAGCGCCATGAAGCCGGAGTGCATTTCCGCGGCGGCGCAGCGCGCAAACGCACGCGCAGCCCGGCTGGCAGGCCAGACACGCGGGTAGGCCTCGGCCAGATACTCGGTGATCGCCAGCGAATCCCACACCGCGGTGCCCCCGTCCACGAGGCACGGTACCTTGCCGGTCGGCGAAAACTTGCGGAATGCATTCCAATTGGAACCCGCACCGAATGGCTCCAGTTCTTCGTCGAACGGGATGCCACACTCGCGCATCAACACCCACGGACGCAACGACCACGAGGAGTAATTCTTGTTGGCGATGTAGAGGGTTGCCATGGACGGCTCCAACCGGAAGGGGCGATGCATTTTACGCCTCGCGCACCCCAATCCGATGGCCTTCTCGCCTGCAGGCAAGCCGTACAGGGCGCTGGCATACTCGGCTTTTGATTTGTCGACAGGAGCGCCCTGATGCGCCTGCTTTCCACCCTCGCCTTGGGCGCCTTCGTGTTGCCGGTCGCGGCGCAAGCCGTGGACCCGCACTCTTGGGCGCAACCTGCCGACGTCGTCGTCAAGCACATCAACCTCGAACTCAAGGTCGATTTCCCGCACCAGCAGCTCGATGGCGTCGCCACCCTGACGCTGGACTGGAAGAATGCCGACAACCGCGACCTGGTGCTTGACACCCGTGCGCTCGAGATCGCCTCGGTCGAAGCCGTGGACCCCGACGGCAACACGCGCGTCTTGACCTACCAGTTGGCGCAACCGGTGCCTTCGATGGGCTCCAAGCTCACCATCGAAGCGCCCCGGCACCCGCACGAAGTTCGGATCACCTACTCCATTTCGCCGGATGCCAGCGGCCTGCAATGGCTCGATCCCGCGCAAACCGCCGACCACAAGGCGCCGTTCCTGTTCTCGCAGTCGGAGTCCGTGCATGCGCGTTCGTGGGTGCCTTGCCAGGATTCGCCCGCGGTGCGTTTCACCTGGCACGCACACGTCAGCGCGCCAAAAGACATTCGCGTGGTGATGAGTGCACCGAACAATCCGAAGCATCCGCTGGACGGTTCTTTCGACTTCGATCAAACGCATCCGGTGCCGTCGTATCTGCTGGCGATCGCCGCGGGCGATCTCGCGGTGCGCGAAACCGGACCGCGCAGCGCGGTGTACGCCGAACCTTCGTTGGTCGGACGCGCCGCGCACGAGTTCGAAGACACCGAGAAGATGATCGCGACGGCCGAGAAACTGTATGGCCCGTATCGCTGGGGCCGTTACGACATCCTGGTGTTGCCGCCGTCGTTTCCGTACGGCGGCATGGAAAACCCGAACATGACCTTCGCTACCCCGACGGTGTTGGTTGGCGACAAGAGCCTGGTGTCGCTGGTCGCGCACGAGCTCGCGCACTCGTGGTCGGGCAATCTCGTCACCGCGGCGTCGTGGCGCGACATCTGGTTGAACGAAGGCATCACCACTTACGTGCAGGGCCGCATCACCGAAGCGTTGTACGGCCAGCGCCAGGCCAATGAAGAAACCCTGCTGGCGATCCGCAACCTCGAGAAAACCATCGGCAAGATGCCGGAGAACGCGCAGCGTCTCGCGCCCGAATCGCGCAGGATCGACGCCGATGACGAACTGTCCGACGTCGCCTACGACAAGGGCTCGTGGTTCATGCGTACGCTCGAGCAGAAATTCGGGCGCAGGGATTTCGACACATACCTGAAGGGTTATTTCGACCACTTCGCATGGCACAGCATCACCACCGAACAGATGCTCAGCTACCTGAAACCCAACCTGATCGAGAAGTATCCCGGCAAGCTGAGCTGGGATGAAGTGAAGGCGTGGGTGTACGGCGCCGGCATTCCGCAGGATGCACCGATTCCCGATTCACCGCGCTTCGATGCGATCGACAAGGAACGCCATGAATTCCTTGCCGGCACCCTTGCCGCCGACGAGCTGGATGCGGGCACGTCTGATAAAGGCGGGTGGAACACCCAGGAATGGATGTATTTTCTCGACCGCCTTCCCGATTCGGCACCGCTCGCGAAGATGCAGCAACTCGATGCCGCGTGGCATTTGACCGGCACGCCCAATGCCGAAATCGGGATGCGCTGGTACGTACACGCGATTGCCGCGGGCGACAAGTCGGTATGGCCGGCCGCTGCCGAACATGCCACCCGGATCGGGCGGCTGTACCTCACCGTGCCGATCTACAAGGCGTTGGTGCGCACGCCGCAAGGCTTCGCCTATGCCGAGCAGGTGTACGCGAAGGCAAAAAGCGGCTATCACCCATTGACGCGGATGGCCGTCGAACGCCTGTTCGCCAGAACCCGTGCGCAGCAGGGCAGCAACGAGTCCGGCATGGACAAGGGCTGATCGCGATATGTCCGACAATCCTGCCCGTAACCCGATCTTCGCGCGCGTCGCGCATCGCCTGAAGCTCCTCGGTGGCGTGGTCATCGCGTTGGCGGTGATCGGCCTCGCCATCTATTTCGCAGCACCAGGCTGGGTGCTGAAGGCGGCGATCCGGTACCAGACCTGGCACGACGGCCTGTACCAACACACCGTGCAGGTCGGCGACACGCGTTGGGTGTACGTCGCAGGCGGGAAACAGGACGGCCCGCCACTGGTGCTGGTGCATGGCTACGGCGGTTCGTACGCCGACTGGCTGATGACCGCGCGCTATCTCACCAGCAACTTCCACGTCATCATTCCCGACCTGCCCGGCTGGGGCGCGTCAACCCGCATTGCCGGCGCCGATTACGGCTACGCCGCACAAGTGCAACGGCTGCACGGTTTCGTCGACGCCCTGCACCTGGGTGAAATCGCACTGGCCGGACACTCGATGGGCGGCGCGATCGCGGGACTCTACGCCGCGAAGTATCCGAAGGACATAGCCGCGCTGGTGCTGATCGATTCGGCCGGGGTCGAGTTCAAGCAAAACGCGTTCGTGCGCCAACTCGAGGCCGGCAAGAGCCCGTTCGACATCGACAACCGCGCCGAATTCAAGCAACTGGAAGCCATGCTGTTCGCCAAGCCGCCTTCGGTGCCCCCGCGCATCGAGGACGTATTCGTCGCGCGTTCGCAACACAACCGCGCATTCGACGACAAGGTGCTGCGCGCAATCGCGGCGCCGGATGCGCGTTACGCACTGCAGGCGAAATTGCCCGACATCACCGCGCCGACGCTGGCCATCTGGTGCACCAAGGACCAGATCATCGACGTTTCCGCGCTCGACGCCATCCGCAAGGGCCTCACCCACGCGCCCAACATCGGGGTCACCGAACTGACCGGCTGCGGGCACATGTCGATCATGGAAAAACCGCGCGAAGTCGCGCGCTCGATTTCGCGGTTCGTGTTGTTGCCGTGATGGTGGCGGCTTCGCGGGTCGCCTGCACGCAGGCTCCTGCGAATCCGCTTGTAGGAGCCTGCGTGCAGGCGACCCAAAGCCGTGGCGCCGCTACAAGACGCCCGGGACTAGCGCCTTCACCCGCCGCATGTAGTCGACATAGCTGTCACCGAAACGTTCGCGCATCCAGGCTTCTTCGTGGCGCAGCTTGAACCAAAGCCCGATGAAAACAAGCACGAACCCCACCCAGCCGCGCTGCTCGCCGACCGCCAACGCGGTCCCGAGTAGTGCCAGCAGCATGCCGGTGTAAATGGGGTGGCGCGTCCATCGATAAGGGCCGGTGACGATCAACTCGTGGTCCTTTTTCAGTTGCACCGTGGCGCTCCAGTTGCGACCCAGCGCGACCCGCGCCCAGCAGGCATAAGCGAGCCCCAATACCACCAACGCCAGTCCGAGCGCGGGCCAGACCACGGACGCGGCCAGCCAACGCGACCACAACCACGGGAACAGTGGAAACCAGTGTGGCGGATTCATGGCGATCAACAGCAGCGCACCGAGCACCATCGGCACCCGATACACCAGCAATGCGCCCACGCCGTCCGTGCGCGCAGCGACCTTGGTACGAATCGAGCCGATCCACCAGTACACGCCCCAGACCAGCCAGAGGCCGGCAATGGCATCGAGCAAATCCACTCGCATGGCATCGCCTCCGGGAGTGAAAAGACGCCAGTTTATGCAGTCGGCTGAGCGTGCACGAGTGACGGTTGTCACCCTTGTGCAAGCGGGGGGCTGCTTCAGACATCAGACATTCCTGTCTCTTCCGTTCGTCCCGGAGGCGAGCGGAATCAAGACCGGAATGTCGAATTTTGTTGTGGGCGTCGCGTGTATGCAGTGCATACATAACAGGTAGGGCGGATCAAGGCGCGCAACGCCGGATCCGCCACTCCCGTGGCTTGATCCAGCCTACCCGCGGTGTGCCATCCTCGCCCGGTGCAAACGGGAACAAGAGGAACGTCAATCGCGCACGTCGATCAACCGCTCCATCTCGGCCTTCAGGATCGCGCCGTGCTCGCGCAACCAGTCGCGCTGGGCTTGATAGCCAGGCATCAGTTCGCCGACGCGCGCCCAGAAACGCGGCGAGTGGCTGCGCACTTTCAGGTGACACATTTCGTGCATCAGCACGTAGCGCAATGCGGCGGGCGGGGCCAACGCGAGCGCGAGGTCCAGTGTGATGCGGTCGTGCGTATCGAGGCTGCCCCACAGGCTCTTCAGCGACTTGATACGCAGGCCGGTGGGCGCTCGATCGAGACGTTCGGCGGCGTGCGCCATCCAGCGCGAGAGGTCGCGACGCATGTGGGTTTCGAGGAACGCTGCCAGCAGATTGCGCGCGGCCGGCATGGCCGTCGTGAACGGACGCGGCACGTGCAGGCGCAGTTCGTCGCCACGGTCTTCGATGCGTGGGTATTCGCTCATCCGCCAGGTGAGTTCGACCGATTCACCGCGCAGCGGAATCAGCGTGGGCACACCGGGGCGCAGTGGTGGCGGGCCGCGGCGCGGCACACGCAGTTCCGAAAGCTTGCGTTCCAGCCAGTCGCTGTTTTCGCGCAGGAACGCATAGACTTGTGCCGGATGGGTGCCACGCGGGTAAGAGATGCGCGCGCCGTGCGGGGTGACCGACAGGCGCAGGCGACGCGCACGCGGATGCATGGCTTTGAGCACCTTGATGGTGCCGCCCTTGCCCGTCGCCAATTCGAGGAAATCGCCTGTCATTGCCGTATTGCGTTGCGTCCGTTCACCCTGAGATTGCGGGCGTGGACAGCCATGTTGCGTTCGTGGTCCGATAACGCACCACGAACGACCTTTTGTTCAGTCGTCGCGGTCCGGGCGATGCAGCCCGAACCACTGTTGCAAACCCTCGAACAGCCGCTCGAGTTCCAGCGTCATCAGTGCGAAGCGGGCGTCGAGTTCGGCTTCCGCCGATTCCTTGCCGTCGGCATCGAGCGAATCCTGCACGACATCCAGGAATCGCAATTTGCGGATCACCAGATCCTCGCCGAGCACGAAGCTCATCCGATCCTCGAACTGCAAGCCGAGCAGGAACACCTGCTTGCCTTGTTTCAAATGCGCCCGGACCTCGGCGCTTTCAAGCTCCTGCTTGCGGCAACGGATCACCGCGCCACCGGCCGGATCACGCAGCTCGCATTCGTCGCCGAGCTCAAGTCCTGGCGGCAGCTTGCCATGCGCCAGCCATTGCGTCATCAGGGCACGCGGGGTTTCGGCAGCGGCCAGCGGCTGGGCCGGGAAGCTGCCCAGCGCCTCGCGCAGGGCAGTCAGGGCGGTTTCGGCGGCCTTGCGGCTGGCGGTATCCAACACCAGCCAGCCATTTTTCGAGTCCACATAGGCATTTAGCCGCGATGGCCGGACGAAGGCCTGGGGCAGCAGGGCGTCCAGAACCTCGGCCTTGATGGCGCGGCGCTGGCGGCCACCGACCGGCCGGCCGCGCCGTTCAGCTTCCTTGCGCAGGCGCTTGCCGAGCTCGGCGTTGATCACCGCCGCCGGCAGCAGTTTCTCTTCGGCCCCCAGCGTGACAAGGGTGGCCTTGCCGACCGCATGGGAAAGGACTTCGGAATCCGGCCCGAACGGCGACACGAAGCCACGGGTTGCCAATTCCAGCGGCCCGCAGGCGCGCAGCGTGTGGCTGGCCAAGGCGGATTCCAGATCGCTCAGGGACTTGGCGACGGCGGGAGAAAAGCGAAACAGGGTGAGGTTGCGGAAGAACATGGGTTATCCGGTACAGGAATCAAAAAAGTGGAAATTGTAGGAGCGGGCGTGCCCGCGACCGCGCGAGCAGCCATCCATGGTACGTGGCGCCAGTCCGGCCGTGTGGCCCTGCATGCAGGTCGAAGACCGGCGTTTACGCGACGCCAGTGGCATCGCGTGACCCGCAGGAATCTACGTGCAGGCGACGGTCGCGAGCACGCTCGCTCCTTACGCTGAAGAGGGGTCACCACTCAGCCAGTCATGAGCATCCAGCCGCGCTGTCTCACGGCGCGAGCCGAGCGAGGCGAAATCGAACAACCCAGGATCGGCCAATTGCGTCGGAGCCACATGCGACAGCGCGCGAAACATGATCTCGCTGCGACCGGGATGCTCGCGTTCCCATTGGTCGAGCATCCGTCGCACCTGCTTGCGCTGCAGGTTTTGCTGCGAACCGCACAGATTGCAGGGAATGATCGGAAATCCGCGTTGTTCGGCGTATTCAGCTATTTCGTGCTCACGGCAAAAGCTGAGCGGGCGGATCAACACATGCTTGCCATCGTCGGACAAGAGTTTCGGTGGCATCGCTTTCAGGGTGCCGCCATAAAACAGGTTCAGGAAAAATGTCGCGAGAATGTCGTCGCGGTGGTGGCCCAGCGCGATCTTCGTGAACCCGTCGCGTTCGGCGAATGCATACAACGCTCCACGCCGCAGCCGCGAGCACAAGCTGCACATCGTCTTGCCTTCCGGCACCACGCGCGTCACCACGCTGTAGGTGTCCTGCTCGATCACGTGGAACTCGACGCCGCGTTCCCGGCAGTAATCCGGGATCACGCGTTCGGAAAACCCGGGCTGCTTCTGGTCGAGGTTCACCGCAACCAGCTCGAACTTCACCGGCGCCCTGGCTTGCAGCGACAGCAGCAGGTCCAGCAGCGTCCACGAATCCTTGCCGCCAGACAGGCAGACCATCACGCGGTCGCCATCCTCGATCAGGTTGTACTCGGCAATCGCGCGCCCGACCGCGTGGCGCAGGCGCTTGGCCAGGCGCGCGGCCTCGTGGCTGCGCTTGCGGTCAGGGCTGGTTTGGGCAGTGACAGGTGGCATGGACCGGTCAGTGTAGCGGGTGGGGCTCCGCCGCTACACTCCGCGCATGCAACCCGGCAACGACCCCGCCACGCTGGCCCGCCGCCTCACGGAACTGCGCGAAGAACACCGCGACCTCGACGCCGCGATCGCGAAGTTGGCGGGCGACCCGGGCTGCGACCAATTGCAGTTGGGTCGATTGAAAAAACGCAAATTGCGATTGAAGGACATGATTGCGTATTTCGAGAACAAGCTTATTCCCGATCTCGATGCATGATTCCACATCCACGACAGCCATCCCCCTCTCGCGCTACGCGCGCGTTCGCTTCGCTCCGCCCTTCGCAAGCGAAGGGGGAGGGGGAGCGCGTGCGCAATTCCCCCTTCGGGACGAAGGGGGTCGCGCGCAGCGCGGGGGGATGCGCGTCACAGGCCGCGCAACGGGGGCGTCCATGCCGCTTGAACAAGCCATTCTGGAAAACGAACACGTTCGACTGGAACCGCTGACGCTCGATCACATCGCCGGGCTCGAACAAGCCGCGGCTGACGGTGAACTGTGGAACCTGCGTGTCACCTACGTGCCGCCGCCCGGCGCGATGCACGCGTATGTCGAAAAAGCGCTGGCAATGCAGGCGGGGGGCGATTCGCTGCCATTCGCAGTGCGCGACAAGCGCGATGGCGCGATCGCGGGCTCGACCCGCTACTACGATTTCAAGGCGGATGTTCCGCGGGTGTTGATCGGCCACACCTGGTACGGCGCGAGTCGCCAGCACACCCCCGTCAACACCACCTGCAAGTTGCTGCTCATCGGGCATGCGTTCGAGCAACTGGGTTGCACGGCGGTTGGCTGGGAAACCGACATCCTCAACACACGCTCGCAACAGGCAATCGAACGCCTCGGCGCGCATCGCGATGGCGTGCTGCGCCAGCACAAGCGCCGACACGACGGCACCATTCGCGACACCGTCGAGTACAGCATGCTCGCGGCAGAGTGGCCGGCCGCGCGGTCGCGACTTGTGGCGAAGCCGCACCGCTGACTGTGAAGCGCGGATCGCCTGCACGCAGCCTCCTACAAAGATGCCTCGCAGGAGCCTGCGTGCAGGCGACGCAAGTTAGCTTCAGTTCCGCTCGGCGGCGGTCTTGTCGCGCGCCGCGCGGAACTCGGAATCCTTCGACCAGTTTGGCCATGCACGGGAATTGGCGAGTTGCACGCCGAGGTCGTAGAGCACCGGCAAATCGTGCGCCAGGCCTGCGAACGTCCAGCTCGCCTGCCATTCGTCGGACGGCTGGTGGTAGTGCTTGATGCCGTACTCGCGAGCTTGCGCCTCGCCGGCCTGCTTGCCGCTGTCCACCAGATCCTCGCCTGACCCGAACGACAGCGCGGGCACGCCGCGCTTGGCGAACGAGAAATGGTCGGAGCGGAAGAAGTAGCCGGCTTCCGGATGGCTGTCGGGGGTGAAGTACAGGTCGTGGCGCTTGGCAACCGCGATCAAGTCATCCAGCAGCCCCAGCTTGGCGCTTCCGGAAATCGAGAAATCGCGTGCCATACCGCCGGGACTCAAGGCGTCGGTATTGATGTCCGCCACGGTCTTGCCCAACGGATACAGCGGGTGGCTGGCGTAATACTCCGAACCCAGCAGACCCTTCTCTTCGGCGGTCACCGCCAGAAACACCACGCTGCGTTGCGGCTGCGGCGCGTGCGCAAACGCACGCCCCATTTCGATCAGCGCGGCGATGCCGGTGGCGTTGTCGACGGCGCCGTTGTAGATGCGATCGCCAGTATCGTCGGGCGCGCCGATGCCGAGGTGATCCCAGTGCGCGCTGTAGATGATGGTTTCATCGGGGTACTTGCTGCCGGTCACCTTGCCGGCCACGTTGTGCGAGGTGATCTTGTCCACCGCCACGTCGTAATGCGCGGAGAAGGTTTCACCCTTCAGGGTCACCGGTTTGAAGTCGCGGGTCTGCGCCTGCTTCTTCAACGCATCGAAATCCAGCCCCGCGCGCTTGAACAGCGACATGGCAAGATCATGCTGGATCCAGCCTTCGAGCTTCGGATGCGTGGCGGTCGGATCGTCACGCACGATATCGAATTGCGCGTTGGTGTTGGAGTTGCGCACCGTGGGCCAGCCGTAGGAAGCCGCTGCCGTCTGATGGATGATCAACAGGCCCAGCGCGCCGCGCCGTGCGGCTTCCTCGTACTTGTAGGTCCAGCGGCCGTAATAGGTCATGGCCTTGCCGCCGAAGTCACCCTTGCCGGTTTCAAAATCCGGATCGTTGACCAGCGCCACCGCGATCTTGCCCTTCAGATCGACGCCCTTGAAGTCGTCCCAGTTTCGTTCGGGCGCGGTCACGCCGTAGCCGACGAACACCAGTGGCGCGTTCTTGATATCGACACGCCGGGAACCATCCTGTGCCGCGCGCAGCGCGATTTCCTTGCCCTGGGTAAGTTCCTGCGTATTTCCATCCACGTCCAGGCCGATCGCCGGCGTGCCGGTGATCTGGAAGCGCGCCAGCGGAACATCCTGGGTCCACTCGCGTTTGCCGTCTACCAGATCGCCACCGGGTTCCAGTCCCGCCGCTTGCATTTGCGCGACCAGGTACTCGATGGTTTTGGTCTCACCCGCGGTGGCAGGACCTCGGCCCTCGAAGGCGTCGGATGAAAGCGTCTTGACCTCATCGGACAAACGTTTGGCATCGAACGTCGGGACATGGGTTTTGGCACTGGCTTGGGTACCGGTGTCGACCGGGGAGTCGGTGTCTGCACAGCCACCAGCGGCGAGCGTCAGCGCAAGTGCGGGAATCATCAACCATTTCACGTGTGGGTACTCCTGCAGGGTGAGGTGAACAGGCTCTGATCGGCGTGCCGAATGCCGGCACAGCGTGCGGGAACCATCTGCACGGACAAACCGTGGTTGAAGTGCCCCGCGCGCGCAAGGGACTTTCGTCATGGCCTGCGGACGGCGCCGATTGCGGCGCGCGCGCTATGCTTCTCGCCAGCACAACCACCTCGCAAATCCATGCGCCCACTACTGTTGATCCAGACCGGTGAAGCACCAGAATCCCTCCGCACGCAATTCGGCGGTTTTGCCGATTGGTTCCGGGCAGCGATGCGCGTCGAATCCCCACAGATGCAAATCGTGCGGGTGGATGAAGGCGCGCCGCTGCCGGCGGCAGATGCAATTGCCGGCGCGGTGATCACGGGCTCGGCGGCGATGGTCACCGAACGCGCCGATTGGAGCGAACGCGCCGCCGCGTGGATCCGTGCGGCGATGCAGGAAGACTTGCCGCTGTTCGGCGTTTGCTACGGCCATCAACTGATGGCGCAAGCCCTGGGCGGGACGGTCGGCTGGTTGCCCGCCGGACGGGAAATGGGGACCCAACCCATCACGCGTCATGACCCGATCGGCGAACCGACGTGGCTGGCTGGCCTGCCCGCCAAATTTCCTGCGCACACCACCCATCGGCAATCGGTATTGGTTCCGCCGCACGGCGCCCACGTGCTCGCGCGCTCCGAGCGCGATCCGCACCAGTTGCTGCGCTACGGGACGCACGCAATCTCGGCGCAGTTCCACCCCGAGTTTACGGCTGAACACATGCGTGCGTACATCGCGACGCGCGCCGAGGCATTGCGCGAAGAAGGCGCCGATCCGGACATGCTCGACGCGAATGTGGTGGAAACCGAAGCCGCGCGCGCGTTGCTCGCAGGTTTCGCGCACGCGGCACTGGCCGGCAAGGCGACGCCGCAGCATCAGTTGGAGCAGCTTTCGTGAAAAGCCAGGCCAGGGAGTTGTTGGCCATGGATGGCGGCTTTGAGGCCGCTCTGATGTTTGGATACGCAAACCAGGCATTCGTTTGCGTCATCGTTCAAACGGCGGAGATCAGGGATGATTGAACTTAATAAGTACGTCGGCGCAACCGGCGTGCCACGGCATTGCGCGAGACGATGGCGAACAGGATTCCAAATCCGAATCCCGCGATGTGCGCCCACCACACCACGGTTCCGAAGCCCGGACCCGCCCAGGTGAACAGCAGTTGCAGCAATACCCACATGCCGATCAGCAGCGCCGCCGGCACCCGGATGAACTGGAAATAGAGCCCGAGCGGCAACACCAACCCCAAGCGCGCGCGCGGAAACAGCGCGAGATACGCGCCGAGCGTCGCCGACACCGCGCCACTGCACCCGATGATCGGCCGAAGTTGCCCCGATAGTGTCCACGCCCCGACCACATTGGCGAACGCGCCGCCGATCAGGAACAGCGCCAGGAACCGCCGCGATCCCAACGCGCGTTCGGCCGGCAGCCCGAAGATCACCAGGAACAACATGTTGCCGAGCAGGTGCAACCAATCGGCGTGGATGAACAACGACGAGAACGGACGCAACCACAGCCAGTGCAACAGGATGCCATCGCGCCGGAACAGTTGCGCCGGTACCGTGCCCCAGTCACCCAGCACGGCATAGCGAGTCGCCGGTGCCGACAGCATCAGCCACAGGTAACAGGCGACGCACGCCACCACCAGCATGGGCGTGACCCAGCGCAGGTGCGAATGCTGCCTTGACGGCACATCCACGAATGGCGAGTTCAGCGACATGCGTGTTTCGGCATCACTCGAACACTCAGCCCGGCTCTTGAATTTCGAATAACCACTATCTGCTAGTCATTCCTGCGAAAGCAGGAATCCATTTCGATCTGGTGCGACAGCGATCTGGATTCCCGCATCCGCGAGAATGATGACCTGGAACTTTTTGAAGCTGCTCTTTCGCTTCAATGGAGTGTACACGTCGGCAACTCCACCAGTCCGGACAGAGCCGATCACGCCGACGAACGCTCTCACTCACTTCAAGTGGTCGTGAGCCGCACTCTCGCGAAATTCCGCTTGCCCACCTGCAACACGCCTTCGAAACCGTCCTCGAACACGCGTTGCGGATCGTCCGCGACCACGGCGTCGATGCGCACTGCGCGCTCCTTGAGCTTGCGGTTGGCTTCCGAATTGCTTGCCGTCAAACCCGCGGCGGTCAACAGCGCGGGCAGCTTCAGGCCGCCGGCCGGCACTGCAATCTCGCGCAACGGCAGCGACGAAGTGTCGCCCTCGCCACGCACCACCGCATGCCAGCCGGCGATCGCCTTGTCGGCTTCGGCGGCGCCGTGGAAGCGCACCGCAAGTTCGCGCGCGAGACGCAATTTCGCATCGCGCGGATTCAACGCGCCGCTGGCGACGTCGCGTTTCAGCGTGGCCAGTTCGTCCAGTGATACGTCGAAGCTCAATAATTCGAACCAGCGCCACATCAAATCGTCGCCGATCTTCATGGTCTTGGTGACCATGTCGATCGCCGGTTCGTCGATGCCGATGTAGTTACCGAGCGACTTCGACATCTTCTGCACGCCGTCAATGCCTTCCAGCAGCGGCATCGTCAACACGATCTGCGGCGGCTGACCGAAGTGTTCCTGCAGGCCGCGGCCCATCAGCAGGTTGAAACGTTGGTCGGTGCCGCCGAGTTCGACATCGCACTTCAGCGCCACCGAGTCGTAACCTTGCACCAGCGGATACAGGAATTCATGGATCGCGATCGGCTGCTCGGACTTGAAGCGTTTGGAAAAATCGTCGCGCTCCAACATCCGCGCCACGGTGTGCTGTGCGGCCAGACGGATCATGTCGGAGGCATCCATCTTGCCGAACCATTCGGAATTGAAGCGCACCTCGGTACGTTCGCGATCGAGCACCTTGAACACCTGCGCAGCGTAAGTGTCGGCATTTGCCAGCACTTCCTCGCGGGTCAGCGGTTTGCGCGTGACGTTTTTGCCGGTGGGATCGCCGATCATGCCGGTGAAGTCGCCGATCAGGAAAATCGCGGTGTGACCGAGATCCTGGAACTGGCGCATCTTGTTGAGCAACACCGTGTGCCCGAGATGCAGGTCGGGCGCGGTCGGATCGAAGCCGGCCTTGATGCGCAGCGACCGCCCCGTCGCCACCCGCGCGACGAGTTCGTCTTCCTTCAATACATCCGCCGCGCCGCGATGGATGATGGACAGGGCTTCCTTATTCGAGGACATCTAACGTTTCCCATGGAGAGGATGGCATTGTGCAGGCCCGTAAACGGGAAGCACGTCAGCCTGCAAAAGTGACGAGCCGGTTAATTATGTGTTAATCGTGAAACTTCACGCAAATCTTTGTATCAAAAGGCATTGACGCGTAGTTTGGCCGAGCGCTATGGTACGGCCTGTTGCGTTTTCCCGCCTTTTCCGCCCTCATTTCTGGAACCCCGATGGATCGCCACCTCCGTCGCGCCACGCCGCATGCCGTACGTCGCCAGGCGATCCGCCGCAAGACTCGTCACTGCCATCCCCGTTTCTACGAACGTTGTTCGCACTGGTCTTTTCACGCCGAAGCACCAGCGAGTGCCTTCCGTTGGACGCGCGAACGCTGGGTGCTCGGCGGCGGCGCGTTGTTGTTGACGCTATTGACCGCGCTTGGCATTCCTGCGTGGGCCAGCGTGATTCGGCACGATGCGACGCATCCGGTAACACGCGAAACGCTTGCACTCAAACTTCCGGCCGCGCCGGTTGCCACCGCGCACAAGGCGACAACAAGCGTGGCTTGGAAGACCATCGAAGTCCAGCCCGGCCAGACGCTCTCAAGTATTTTCCACGGCCAAGGCCTCAGCAGTGCGGACTTGGCAGGCGTACTGGCCACCAGCAAGGACACCGGAGCACTCACTACGGTGCATCCCGGCGAAAAATTCGACTTCCGCATCGACGCGCAAGGACATCTCGAAGGCTTCCGTTACCATACCAACGCGGCCACTTTGGTGACGCTGACTGCTTCCACCGAAGGCCTGCAGTCGCAAGTTACCGAACTACCGGTGGAACGACGCATACAGTTCGCGCACGGCGTCGTGGAAGGCTCGCTGTTTGTCGCTGGCGGCAAGGCTGGCCTGCCCGAGGCCGTGATGCTGAAACTCGCGCATGTCTTCAGGCACAGGGTCGACTTCACCCGGGATGTCAGGAAAGGCGACCAGTTCACCGTCATCTACGACGACATCTACCGTGACGGCGCGTTCGTGCGCGCCGGCGACGTTCTCGCCGCCGAGTTCACCAACAAGGGAAAGCAATACACCGCTTACCGCTTCACGAAACCGGACGGCAGCGTCGCTTACTACAACGCGACCGGCCGTCCGCTGATGATGGCACTTTTGCGGACGCCGGTGGCCTTCACCCGCATCTCTTCGCGGTTCGGCATGCGCATGGATCCGATCATCCACAAATACCGGCTGCACGCCGGGGTAGACTACGCGGCGCCAACGGGTACGCCCATCCACGCCGCCGGCAGCGGGGTGATAACGAAGCGGCACCGAGAGCGCGGCTTCGGCAACATGATCGCCATCCGCAACACGCCGAAGTTCACCACGGAATACGGACACATGTCGCGCTTCGCGCCGGGGCTGCACGTCGGCTCGCACGTACACCAGGGTGAAGTCATCGGCTACGTCGGCCAGACGGGTTGGGCGACCGGTCCCCACCTGCACTACGAGATACTCAGGAACGGCACGCCGGTGAACCCGCTGAAGGTGACCATGCCCAAACCGCAACCATTGTCACCCAAGCTGATGGCCGATTTCAAAGCGCAAACCGCACCGCTGATCGCGCGCATCCACTTGATCAACAACGCTACCCAACGGCTGGCAAAAGTCGACACCGGCCGCAACCACACCATCAGTACCGATTGACGTCACCGCCGTGGCCGGCGCCGGCGCGCCCTTGTACCTTGGCCTGATCTCCGGCACCAGTGCGGACGGCATCGACGCGGCGCTGGTGCGGTTCGAACCGCACATCGAAGTACTCGCCGCGCACACGCACGCCTTGCCCGACGAACTGCGCGCGCGGCTGCTGGCGTTGGCATGCAGCGAAGCCACCGTCAAGCTGGATGATTTCGGCCATCTGGACGCCGCAATCGGCGCGTGTTTCGCCGACGCCGCACTGGCGTTGTTGCGCGATGCGGGTGTCGAGGCAAGCGCCGTTGCAGCACTCGGCTCGCACGGGCAGACGGTCTGCCATCGCCCGGATGGGCCGTACCCTTTCTCATTGCAAATTGGCGACCCCAACGTGATCGCCGAACGCACCGGCATCGTCACCATTGCCGATTTCCGCCGTGCCGACCTGGCCACAGGCGGGCAGGGCGCGCCGCTGCTGCCGGCGCTGCACGCGGCGGCACTGGCCGATCCCGCCACACCTCGGGCGATCCTGAATCTGGGCGGCATCGCCAACGTCAGCTTGCTGATCCCTGGCCAGCCAGTACTCGGCTTCGACACCGGTCCCGCAAACTGCCTCATGGATGCATGGTCGCTGCGTCAGCGTGGCACGCCGCGCGACGAGGGCGGCGCTTGGGCGCGCAGCGGTCGCTCGAACACTGCGTTGTTGGAATACCTGCTTGGTGATCCGTACTTCTCCACGCCACCACCGAAAAGCACCGGGCGCGAAGTATTCAATCTCGATTGGCTGGACGCGCGGTTGCCGCAGGGTCTCGCTCCGGCGGATGTGCAAGCCACGCTGCTGCAATTGACCGCGCGCAGCGTTGCAGATGCCTTGCGGTCACATGAAATTCGCGAGTTGTACGCCTGCGGCGGTGGTGTCCACAACGACGCGTTGATGGACGCGTTGCGCCTGGCGTTGCCGAAAGTGAAGGTTGATACCACCGCGGCGCTGGGTCTTGATCCTGATTTCGTCGAAGCCGTCGGCTTCGCATGGCTGGCGCGCGCGCGGCTGCAAGGCCTGCCGGGCAATTTGCCATCCGTTACCGGCGCGCGCGGGCCGCGTGTGCTCGGCGGAATCTACGCCCCGTTCGCCTGAACTGCGGCGCTGTGCGCACGCAGGCGCGGTTCCAGCCACAGGAATAACAGCACCGCCGGCAGTACCGCCAGCACCGTCAACACGAAGTAGAACCCGTAGCTGGTGGCCATCACGATGCCGCCCGCGAAAAAGCCCAGCAGCTTGCCGGGCAGGTTCACCAGCGAAGACAGCAACGCGTATTGCGTCGCGGTGTGGTGCACGCTTACCAGCGACGACAGGAACGCCACCGCCGGCGGTCCCAGGAACCCGAGGGTGAAATTCAGGCCGGAGATCACGCCGGTCAGCACGGCCAGGTTGCCGTGGTTGCCGATCAGCCACAGGTACAGGAAATTGCTGGCGCCGCACAACACGATCCCGGCCAGCAAGCTGCGCTTGACGCCGAAACGTTCCACCGCGGCACCGCCAACAAACACCCCGACGATCCCCATGACGACGCCATAACCCTTGGTGATCGTGCCTATCGCTGTCCTGGAGAAGCCCATGTCGCGATAAAACGGACTCACGATGCCGCCGACCGTCGCCTGCTCGGGAATCTTGAACAACAGGATGAAAAGCAGCGCCACGATCGCCAGCAACCAGCCATAGCGACGAAAGAAATCCACGAACGGTTCGACCACGCCCTGACGCATCGCGTCGCGCCAACGGGTCGCGCGCAGCCGATGCACCGCCGGTTCCTTGGCCACGAAATTGGCGACGACCGGAATCACCATGCATGCCGCCATCGCGACGTACACGACGCTCCATGACATGTGGTCGGCCATCACCAGCGCGAGGCCCCCCGACAGGAGCCAGCCGACCCGGTAACCAAGCACATAGGTTGTCACCAGTGGCCCCTGCGCTTCGGGCGGTGCGATCTCGATGCGATAGGCATCGATGGCGGCATCCTGGGTTGCGCCGAAAAACGCAACGCACAGCGTAACCACGACGAACACCCCCAGGCTGTTCGGCGTCAATGCCGCCATCACCAGCATCCCGCCGATAACACCGCACTGGCCCAACAGCAACCAGCCACGGCGTTGCCCCAGTCGCGAGAAGCCCGGCAGCCGCCATTCGTCGAGCAAGGGCGCCCACACGAACTTGAATTCGTAGGCGAGGCTGGCACTCGCGATCATGGTGATGTCTTTCAGCTCGATGCCGCGCGAGTGCAGCCAGTAGGCGAGCGTGCCACTGACCAGCAGGAACGGCAGTCCGGACGAGAAACCGAAAAAGAACATCGTCCACGCCGCCGGCTGCGTGAACGCTTTCCATATCGGCATCCGGCGCTTGCGTTTCGCCGGCGCGGCCGCCTCGTTCATTCGGCGTATTCCACCAGATCGTACTCGACCAAAAACGGCGCGTGATCGGAAAAGCGCGGTTCGCGGGTAATGCCGCAGGATTTGGCACGGCATCCGAACGCCGGCGTCGCGATCTGGTAGTCGATGCGCCAACCGACGTTGTTGGCGCGCGCCGCGCCACGGTTGGACCACCAGGTGTATTCCTCGATCTCCGGTTTCACGATGCGGAAACTGTCCAGCCAGCCCTGTTCGGGTGCAGGCGTGCCGTCGCCGTGCGCATCGGCAATCAACCCGTTCAACCACGCGCGCTCTTCCGGCAGGCAGCCGGAATTCTTCTGGTTGGATTTCCAGTTTCTGATGTCGCGCTCGCTGCGCACGATGTTCCAGTCGCCACACAATACGTAGTCGCGGCCACTGGCGAGCCATTCATCGAAGACCTTGCGCAGTTTCTTCATCGCGACGAACTTGAAGGCTTGCCGCTCCTCGCCGGACGTTCCCGATGGCACGTACAGCGACACCACGGAGAGATTGCCGAAGCGTGCTTCGATGTAGCGGCCCTCGTCGTCGAAAGGTTTCCAGCCGATCTCCGTCAAGACCTCGTCCGGTTTGCGCCGCGCATAAATGGCGACACCGCTATAGCCCTTCTTCGTCACCGCATCGCGATAGAAGCAATGGCACCCGTCGGGACGGAACATGCCATCGACAAGCTGGTCCTCCTGCGACTTGGTTTCCTGGACGCAGGTAACGTCGACCTTTTGTTCGGCCAACCAATCGAAGAAACCCTTGCGGGCAGCCGAACGGATGCCGTTGGCGTTGAAGGAGAGGATTTTCACGGGACTCGGGACTCGGGACTCGGGACCCGCAAAGCCTAAAGCAAAATGCGCGGCGTGGCTTCCATTTCCGTTGCCGGTATGCCGCGGACACCATTTCGTATGGTCCGGTGCTTGCACGTATCATTCGAGTCCCGAGTCCCGAGTCCCGAGTCCCGATGCTTCCCCACCAACGTTCCTTCCTCGATCTTGCCCTCGCGCGCGACGTGTTGCGGTTCGGCGACTTCACCCTGAAGTCGGGTCGCCAGAGCCCATACTTCTTCAACATGGGCAAGCTCGATTCCGGTGCTGCGCTCGCCGAAGTCGGCAACGCTTACGCGGCGGCGGCGCAAGCCGGCGGCATCGCCTTCGACATGTTGTTCGGCCCTGCCTACAAGGGCATTCCACTCGCCGCGGCGACCGCGATTGCGTTGGCGCGCGAACACGCTCGTGACGTCCCTTGGGCCTATAACCGCAAGGAAGCCAAGGACCACGGCGAAGGCGGCACGCTGGTGGGTGCGCCACTCGCAGGCAAAGTCCTGATCGTGGACGACGTCATTACCGCCGGGACCGCGGTACGGCAATCGTTGGCGCTGATCCGCGACACCGGGGCGGAAGTCGCCGGGGTGTTGGTAGCGCTCGACCGCCAGGAAAAAGGGCAGGGCGAGCTTTCCGCCACGCAGGAACTCACCCACGAGCAGGGCGTACCGGTCATTGCCATCGCAGGCTTGGCCGACCTGCTGGAATACGCGGGCAGCCGGCCGGATCTGGCCAAGCAAACGCCGCGATTGCTGAGCTATCGCGAGCGCTACGGCGCCGCTTGAACCTGCCGCCGGCCCGCAACTTGCATGGTGCTTGGCCTATACTCGGAACCCGATCCGGAGGACTCCGATGCGCTTATGCATCCTGCCCGTAGTGGCCGCGGCCCTGCTGATGGCCGGCGTCGCTGTGGGCGACCCACCCACGCCCACCACGCACTACCGCTGGAAGGATGCCACGGGGGTCGTGCATTTCAGCGATACCATCCCGGCCTCGGCGCTGGCGGGCGGCTACGACATCGTCAACAACCAGGGCATGGTGGTGCGCCACGTGGCCCGCACGCTGACACCGGCCGAACGCCGGGCGGCAGCCGCGACTGCGGCCAAGGCCGCAGCCGCCAAGCGCATCGCCCGGCAACAGGGGGTCGAGGACGCCCAATTACTCGCGGCCTACCCTACCGACAAGGCGCTGGAAGCCTCGCAGCAGGCGCAACTAGGGCAACTCGAGAACGAAATCGCGACGTTGCAAACCAACCTGCGCAGTCAGGAAGATTCGCTCACCGAGTTGCTCGGCCATGCAGCAGATCTGGAACACGCCAAGAAACCGATTCCGCCATACCTCCACAAACGTATCGCGGATCAACGCCAGACGATCAACGCCGAGCGCAGCGCGCTGGCGCAACGTCACGACGACCTGGCCAATACCAAAGCGAAGTTTGCCGCCCAACTCGAACGCTATCGCACGCTGCGAACAAAATTTGGCAGCAGCGGCGATCCGCCGCAGCAGTAATCCCGTTTTTCGTCAATACAATCAATACAACAGTATTGATCCTGCAGGCATTCCGAATAAACCAGAACCCTTGGACGCGGATTCACGCGGATAAAACTAAGGATTCGATGGGGATCGGTGTCTATCGACATTTTTCGTTTTGATCCGCGTCCGACCGTGCCCTTGCTTGTTTCAAGGAAGATCTGATCATTCCCGCTGCCGCCATCCCCGCGAAAGCGGAAATGGCGAAAGACAAGTGATGACCAAGCCCTTCCTAAGCGGGGACGTTAGCCTCGATGTGCTGCGCCAATGCGCGCAAGGATCCGAACACCCGGCGGTTGTCGGGATTGTCCGAACGCAACTGGATGCCATAGCGTTTGGAGACCGCGAGCGCGAGTTCCAGCGCGTCGATCGAATCCAGGCCAAGGTCGCCACCGAACAATGGCGCTTCCGGATCGATGTTCTCCGGCTCGATATTTTCGAGATTGAGATTTTCGACAATCAGCTTCGCCAATTCCTGTTCCGCAAGGGTCTGCTGGGTCATGCTGCTTGGCTCCACAATCTCATCGAACGGGCCGCGTAGTGTAACATCGCGGGTTTCAGCCGCGACGCTTCGATCATGCATGGGTCCACCCCTCGACCTGACCACGAACGGGACGACATGAGCGTCGCCAGTCCGGTCGCATTCGCTGTCGCGTATCGCCACGGCGAGGCCGCAGCGCTGCTGGATCAGCCGGGTGCGCTGGCGGTCTTCGATTTCGGCCCCGAGGCGAAAATCCACCCGGACCCGCGCCATGTGCGCGTTCCGTTGCCGGCATTGAGGATAGCGCCGCTGCGCGAATGCTGGACCGTCGACGCACCCGTCAGCGCCGGATCGGACGGTGAACTGCGCTGGTCTGCCGGCGGCGGCTGGCGATTGACGGTGGTCGAGGTCACCGAGGTGCGGCCGTACGCGATGGAAGCTGCCAGCGAACATGCTTATCGGCTGCTGTTGTCCCACGTCGGAAGCTGTCCGGAATCACGCCTGCAGCGGATCTGGAATTATCTCGGCGGCATCAACCAGGGCGAGGGTGATGCCGAGCGCTACCGGCTGTTCTGCAGTGGTCGCGCGCGCGCAATGGCGGCTCACGACGTCACACACTATCCAGCCGCAACCGCCATCGGCCATCGGGGGCCGCATGGTCTGTTACAGGTCTATGCGTTGAGCTCTACCGCATCCGGACGTGCGCTGGAAAACCCGCGCCAGGTCAGTGCCTGGCGATACCCGCGTCAGTACGGTCCCACCGCGCCCAGTTTCGCTCGCGGGATGTGCCTGCCCGATGGCTCGCTGGCGATTTCCGGTACCGCTGCGGTGATCGGACACGCCTCGCATCACCGCAATGACGTTACGGCACAGGCCGACGAAGCCTTCGCCAACCTGCGTACCCTGTTGGACAGCGCACGATTGCCTGCATTCGATGCGCATTCACCACTCAAGATTTACGTGCGCAACGCGGATGACGTTGCCGCGGTCGAGGCGGCGCTGGCGCAACACCTTGACCCTTCGGTGCCACGCGTACTGTTGCGCGGCGACATTTGCCGTCGTGAATTGCTGGTGGAAATCGACGGCTGGCGCTTCGCATAAAGCCGGGAATGGGGAATCGTTGGAGCCACAGCCCGCGAACCTTTGCGACTCCCGATTCCCGATTTTCTATTCCCGCTTCGTCGGCCGCTGCCAGTTCTTGATCGTGGTCTGCCGGCCACGCGCGAGCGTGAGCTGGTCCGCCGGTGCGTCGGCGGCAATGGTAGAACCCGCTCCGATGGTGGCGTTGTCGCCGATCTTCACCGGCGCGACCAGCGCGGTGTTGGAACCGATGAACGCGCCGTCGCCGATTTCGGTGACAAACTTGTTGATGCCGTCGTAGTTGCAGGTGATGGTACCGGCGCCGATGTTGACGCCTGCGCCGATCTTCGCGTCACCGAGATAGGTAAGGTGGTTGGCCTTGCTGCCTTCACCGAGTTTGGCCTTCTTGGTTTCGACGAAGTTGCCGACGTGTGCACCGGCTGCGAGCTCGGTGCCGGGCCGCAGGCGCGCGAATGGCCCGATCCGGCAGGCGCCGTAGGTCGTCACACCTTCGAGGTCGCAATGTGCCAGCACTTCGGTACCAGCCGAGAGGTTGACGTTGCGCAGACGGCAGAACGGGCCGATCTTCACGCCGTCTCCCAGGGTCACGCCACCTTCCAGGATCACGTCCACGTCGATCTCGACGTCGCGCCCGTGGCTGAAATGCCCGCGCAGGTCGAATCGCACGGGGTCGGCAAGCCGGACCCCTTCCAGCATCAGTCGTCGCGCATCGCGCCGACGCAGGTAGGCGGCGAGTTCGGCGAGCTGCCAAGCATCATTGGCACCGAACGCTTCGACCGGATCGGGCGTCATCACCACGTCCGCCGGTGCGCCGTCAGCCGCGGCCTGTGCGAACACGTCGGTGAGATACAACTCACCCTGCCGATTGTCGGCGGACAAGCCATCGACCCAATGTCGCAAGGGTTTCGATTCAGCCAGGACCACGCCGGTGTTGACGATCCGGACCTCGCCTTGCTCGTCATCGGCGTCTTTTTCTTCGACGATCGCCCGCACGCGTCCAAGGCCATCGCGCAACACGCGCCCGTAACCGGAAGGATCATCGAGTTCGGCCGCCAGCACCGCGAGTTCGGCATGGGTGCGTACCAGTTCACGCAAGGTTTCCGCCCGCAGCAATGGCACATCACCGTACAGCACCAGCACGCGTGCGGGATCAGGAATATCGTGCAGCGCCAGCCGCACCGCGTGGCCGGTACCGCGCTGTTCGGCCTGATGCACCCAACGAATATCGCCATCCAGCGCAAACGCGGTGCGCACCTGCTCGCCGCGATGCCCATACACCACGTGCAATCCGGCCGGCCGCAGGGCGCGCGCGGTTTCCAGCACGTGCGCCAGCATCGGTTTGCCCGCAAGTGGCAGCAACACCTTCGGCAACAGCGATTTCATGCGCTTGCCCTCGCCGGCGGCGAGGACGATCACGTGCAAGGGGTCTGCCATGGCCCGATCTCCGATTGATCGCGCAACCATGACGCATCACGCAGTCGTCAGCAAGTGACCGTGGTAATGCGCAGCAGGTGGGTAGGGCGGATCAAGGCGCGCAGCGCCGACTGCGCCGCAGGAGCGGCGCGAACGGCGAAGCCGGGCCCAGGGTCGAAAGGCAGGATGCCTGGAGTCTTCCGCCGCCGCCGCGGCTTGATCCGGCCTACCCGGCGACATGGGTCGCGTCGGGATGACGATCAGTGCTGCAAGCTGCGACGCAGGCGCTCGAGCGCCTGCAACTGGGCGACGGCCTGCACCAGTTGCTCTTGCGCTTCTGCGACGGTCTTGGCGTCGCTGCGGTCGGCAAGGATGCGTTCGGCTTCCTGCTTGGCCCGCTTGGACGCAGCTTCGTCGATTTCATCGGCGCGCAACGCGGTGTCGGCCAGCACCGTGACGGTATCCGGCTGCACCTCGAGGATGCCACCGGAAACATAGTACGACTGCCGCTTGCCGTCCTCTCCGATAACTTCGACCTGGCCTGGCTTCAATTTGGTCAGGAGTGGTGCGTGCTTCGGCGCAATGCCGAGATCACCCGCCTCCCCGGTGGCGATGACCAGGGTCGCTTCACCGTGGAAAATCTCGGCTTCGGCGCTGACGATGTCGCAACGGATGGTGGTCATTGGCTCTCGCTCACTTCGTTCGCTCGGCCGGAAGTCGCTCGCTTCGCGAGCTGTAAAAGGTAAAGTCGCTCGCGTTGCTCGCTGCAAAGAGTGAAAGCGCCGTGAGCCTCATCTTTTGCTCTTGCCCTTTCCCGTTTACAGGGCGCATAGCGCCCGATTTTACTCTTTGCGGCTCTGATCACGCCGCCTTCTTCTCGGAGGCGCTCATCGCCTCGCCTTTCTTGATGGCTTCGTCGATGCCTCCGACCATGTAGAACGCCTGCTCGGGCAGGTGGTCGACTTCGCCTTCGACGATCATCTTGAACGCGCGAATGGTTTCCTTGAGCGGCACGTACTTGCCGGGCGAGCCGGTGAAAACCTCCGCCACATGGAACGGCTGCGAGAAGAAGCGTTCGCACTTGCGTGCCCGGTACACGGCGCGCTTGTCCTCTTCGGAAAGTTCGTCCATGCCGAGGATCGCGATGATGTCCTTCAATTCCTTGTAGCGCTGCAGGGTGCCCTGCACCTTGCGCGCGACGTCGTAGTGTTCCTGCCCGATCACCAGCGGGTCGAGTTGGCGGCTGGTGGAATCGAGTGGATCGACCGCCGGATAGATGCCCAGGCTCGCGATGTTGCGCGACAGGGTGACGGTCGAATCCAGATGCGCGAATGTCGTCGCCGGCGACGGATCGGTCAAGTCATCGGCCGGCACGTACACGGCCTGGATCGAGGTGATCGAACCGGTCTTGGTCGAAGTGATGCGTTCCTGCAGGCGGCCCATTTCATCGGCCAGCGTCGGCTGGTAGCCCACTGCCGACGGCATGCGGCCCAGCAGTGCTGACACCTCGGTACCGGCCAGCGTGTAGCGGTAGATGTTGTCGATGAACATCAACACGTCGCGACCCTTGCCGGAAGCGTCCTTCTCATCGCGGAAGTATTCGGCCATGGTCAGGCCAGTCAACGCGACGCGCAGACGGTTGCCCGGCGGCTCGTTCATCTGGCCGTATACCATCGCCACTTTGGATTCGGGGAAGTTGTCCGGCTTGACCACGCCGGCCTCGATCATCTCGTGATAGAAGTCGTTGCCCTCGCGAGTACGCTCGCCGACGCCGGCGAACACTGACAGGCCCGAGTGCTGGGTCGCGATGTTGTTGATGAGTTCAAGCATCGTCACCGTCTTGCCGACGCCCGCGCCGCCGAACAGGCCGACCTTGCCGCCGCGCGCGAACGGGCACATCAGGTCGATCACCTTGATGCCGGTTTCCAGCACTTCGTTGGCGGCCGCCTGCTCGTCGTAGCTCGGCGCCGGACGGTGGATGACCCAGTGGTCCTTGGCCTCGACCGGACCTTTTTCGTCCACCGGCTCGCCGAGCACGTTCATGATACGACCGAGCGTCGCCTCGCCCACCGGCACCTTGATGCCTTCGCCGGTGTTGTCGACGGCAAGTCCGCGTTTCAGGCCGTCGGTGGAACCCAGCGCAATGGTGCGGACGACACCGTCGCCCAATTGCTGCTGGACTTCCAGCGTAACCTCGGTACCGCCGACCTTGAGTGCGTCGTAGACCTTCGGCACCGCATCGCGCGGAAATTCGACGTCGACCACCGCGCCGATGATTTGAACGATCTTGCCCTGGCTCATTGTCGATAACTCCGGTAGCTCTTTGCTTGTGCCGACCATTGTGTTTCCAATGGCTCGACTTTGAAATTGGGTAAAGGGTAAATGGTCAAGAGCAAAGAAGAGCAGCAAATACCGCGGCTTTTACCCTTTACGATTCACTACTTACTCTTTGCTGCTCTTATCCGCTGACGGCTGCCGCGCCGCCGACGATTTCCGAAATTTCCTGGGTGATGGCCGCCTGACGCGCCTTGTTGTAGCTCAAGGTGAGCGTGTCGATGGCCTTGCTGGCGTTGTCGGAGGCGGCCTTCATCGCGACCATTCGCGCCGCATGCTCGCTGGCCAGGTTCTCCAGCGCGGCGTGGTACACCAGCGCTTCGACATAGCGGTTGATTACATGACGGATGACGGGCTCCGCCTCCGGTTCGTACAGGTAATCCCACGACACCTCGCGTGCGACCTTGGCCGTCGCCTGCTCCGGATGGATTTCATCGGAGCCTTCCGCGGTGAGTTCTTCGGCCGCCAGCGAGAGCGGAATCAACGCATCCACGGTGGCACGCTGGGTCATGGTGTTGACGAACTGGTTGTAGCACAGGTACACGCGATCGAGCTTGCCCGACATGTAGTTGTCGTACATCACCTTGATCACGCCGATCAGCTTTTCCAACCGCGGGTGATCGCCGAGATGGCTGACCGACGCGACCATGTCGACCTGAACATGGCGAAAAAATTGCGCGGCCTTCTGGCCGATCGCGACCACGCCGACCTCGACGCCCTTGTGCTGCCAGGCGTGGATGTCACCGAGCAGCTTGCGGAACAAGTTGGCATTCAGACCACCACACAGGCCGCGGTCGGTCGACACCACCACGTAGCAGACGCGCTTGATCTGCTTGCGCTCGGTCATCGCCGGGTGGTGATAATCGGGTGAGGCCTGTGCGATGTGTGCAATCACGTTGCGCATGTGCAACGCGTACGGCCGCGACGAGCCCATCAGTTCCTGCGCACGCCGGATCTTGGACGCAGACACCATCTGCAGCGCCGCCGTCACCTTGCGGGTGTTCGCGACGCTCTTGATCTTGCTGCGGATTTCTCTTGCGCCTGCCACGTCAACCTCGGGACTCGGGACTCGGGACTCGGGACTCGGTTTCCAGAACCTCGCCGTCGTCGATCCGATTCGTGTTCATCTCATTCCGGAGCCCAAGCCACGCGCCGCGGGAGTCGCTTTCGCGAGTCCCGAGTCCCGAGTCCCGAGTCCCGGCTCTCATCACCAGCTTCCCGTCTTCTTGAACTCGTCCAGCGCCGACTTGAAGGTACCTTCAATGTCGGCGTTCCAGTCGCCGGTGTCGACGATCTTCTTCATCAGTTCGCCATGGTTGGACTCCATGAACTGATGCAACGCGTGTTCGAACGGCAGGATCTTGTCGATCGGCAGGTCGTCGAGGTAACCCTTCTCGGCCGCGTACAGCGAGACCGCCAACTGCGCGATGGTCAGCGGCGAATACTGTTTCTGCTTCATCAACTCGGTGACGCGCTGGCCCCGTTCCAGCTGGGCGCGGGTGGCGGCATCGAGGTCGGAGGCGAACTGCGCGAACGCGGCGAGTTCGCGGTACTGCGCCAGCGCCAGTTTTACGCCGCCCGACAGTTTCTTGATGATCTTGGTCTGCGCCGCACCGCCCACGCGCGACACCGAGATGCCGGCGTTCACGGCCGGGCGGATGCCGGCGTTGAACAGGTCGGTTTCGAGGAAGATCTGGCCGTCGGTGATCGAGATCACGTTGGTCGGCACGAACGCGGATACGTCGCCCGCCTGGGTTTCGATGATCGGCAGCGCCGTCAACGAACCCGTCTTGCCCTTCACTTCACCGTTGGTTTCGCGCTCGACGTATTCGGCGTTGACGCGCGCCGCGCGCTCCAGCAGGCGCGAATGCAGATAGAACACGTCGCCGGGATACGCCTCGCGGCCCGGTGGGCGGCGCAGCAGCAGCGAGATCTGGCGATACGCCCAGGCCTGCTTGGTCAAGTCGTCATAGATGATCAGCGCATCTTCGCCGTGGTCGCGAAAGTATTCGCCCATCGCGCAACCGGCGTACGGCGCGATGTACTGCATCGTGGCCGATTCCGACGCTGACGCCGCAACGATGATGGTGTGCGCCAACGCGTCGTGCTCTTCCAGCTTGCGCACCACGCCCGCGATCGAGGATTGCTTCTGGCCGATCGCAACGTAGATGCACTTCACGCCGGTGCCGCGCTGGTTGATGATGGCGTCCACGCTCAGCGCGGTCTTGCCGGTCTGGCGGTCGCCGATGATCAGCTCACGCTGGCCACGGCCGATCGGGATCATCGAGTCGACCGACTTGTAGCCGGTCTGCACCGGCTGCGATACCGACTGTCGCCAGATCACACCTGGCGCAACTTTCTCGACCGGCGAGGTCAGTTTGGTATTGATCGGGCCCTTGCCATCGATCGGCTGCCCAAGCGCATCCACCACGCGGCCGAGCAGTTCGGGGCCGACCGGCACTTCCAGGATGCGTCCGGTGGTCTTGGCGGTGTCGCCTTCGGACAAGTGCTCGTACTTGCCGAGCACCACCGCGCCGACCGAATCGCGCTCGAGGTTCAACGCCAGTGCGAAGGTGTCGCCCGGCAGTTCGATCATTTCACCGGCCATCACGTCCTGCAGGCCGTGGATGCGCACGATGCCGTCGGACACGGAAGTCAGCGTGCCCTCGTTGCGGGTCTCGGCCGACAGCTTGAACTGTTCGATGCGTTCGCGGATCAGCTCGCTGATTTCGGAAGGATTGAGTGTGGTGGCCATGATTAATTCCTGTAATTTGAAACTCGCTGTGCTTGTTCAAAAGCGAAGCCACTCGCTTCGCGAGTTGTAAAGTCGCGCCTTCGGCGCTGCAAAGAGTGAAGAAGAACCGGTGAATTCGCCCTTTACCATTTACTCTTCGCAGGGCGCGTAGCGCCCGACTTCACTCTTTCGTCTCTTCGTTTTCTTGACCGCTCATTGCGTCAATACGCTTTCGAGCTTTGCCAACCGGGTGCGCAGCGAACCGTCGATGACCGTTTCACCGGCATCGATGACGGCACCGCCAAGTATCGAGGGGTCGATCGTGCGTTCCATCTCGATGTCGCTGCCGAAGCGCCGTTTCAACGCCTCGACCAAGCGCGCGGCCTCGCCATCGTCGAGCGGCACCGCACTGCGCACACGCACCTTCAATACGTGTTCGGCGTCGCGCTTCAACTGCTCGAACAACGCGGCGATCTCGGGCAACTCACGCAACCGGCGATTGTCGGCCAGCAGCTCCAGGAAATGCCGGAACGCCGAATCATCTGCCTCATCGGCACCCACGCACAGCACCGCCAGCGCGCGCGGCTCGATTCGTGGATCGCCAAACAACGCGCCCACACGCGGGTCGTTTGAGGCCTCGGCGGCAAAGGCCAACTTGCCCGCCCACTCTGCCTGCAGCTGGTGCGCAGCTGCATACTCGAACGCGGCACGCGCGTAGGGTCGGGCGATGGTCAATGACGCGCTCATCGGTCAGATACCCGAAACCAGTTGGTCGAGCAGCGCCTTGTGCGTATCGGCATCGACTTCGCGGCCGAGAATCTTCTCGGCACCGGCCACCGCGAGCGTGGCGACCTGTCCGCGCAACTCGGCGCGGGCGCGATGCGCCATGCTCTCGATGTCGGCCTGCGCGGTGGCTTTCTGCTTGGCCGCTTCCAGCAAACCATCGGTACGCGCCTTGTCGACAATCTGCGTGGCTTGGCTGTTGGCACGTTCGATGATTTGCGCCGCCTCGGCACGTGCCTTCTTGATCTCGTCAGCGGCGTGGGTATTGGCCTGGGCCAGTTCCTTGCGCGCACGATCGGCTGCTTCCAGGCCCTCGGCGATCTTGCGCTGGCGCTCCTCGATTGCATTGAGCAGGGGCGGCCAGACGAACTTGACCGTGAGCGCGATGATGATCGCGAACGCGATCACTTCGCCAATCAGCGTTGCATTGAATTCCATCGCGGTACCACCCGTCTAGTATTCGGTCCCTGGCGGAAATGCCGCGTCAGTGCGCCAACGTCGCGGCGTGGGTCAACGCGGTCGACAACAACGGATTGGCAAACGCGAAGAACATCGCTATAGCCAGGCTGATGAAGAAGTCGGCATCGATCAGGCCGACCAGCAGGAACATGCGCCCGGTCAACATCGGGTTCAATTCCGGCTGCCGTGCCATGGATTCGAGGTACTTCGAACCCATTACGCCCATGCCGATACAGGCACCCAGCGCGCCGAGACCGATCATGAGGCCAGCGGCAATGGCGGTATTTGCCTGGATGAGTGCAATCAGTTGTTCCATGGGGATCTCCTGGTGGATCTTTGCTTGGTGGATTTGTTGGGGGAATGGTGCGGTGCTTCCGCGTCAATGGTGCTCTTGCGCCATCGCGATGTAGGTTACGGCGAGGTACATGAAAATGAATGCCTGGATCACGATGATCAACAGTTCGACGATGCTCCACGCGGCATAACCAATGATGCCGAGCGGATACCACAGCGACAGCCAGTGGACCATCAGCCCGGCGATCAGCATGAACAACAGGTCGCCCGCGAAAATGTTGCCGAAAAGTCGCAACGCGAGGCTGACCGGCTGGGTGATGTGCTCGATCAGCGCCATCAGGATATTGAAGGGCGCCAATACCACCTTCATCGCGAGGTTGTCGGCCTTGAATGGCGCCGTGAGCCAGCCCTTGAAAAAGCCGCCGACGCCCTTGGCCTTCATCCCGAAGAACAGGCTCAGCAGCAGCACGGTCAACGACATCGCGAAGGTCATGTTGACATCGGCGGTCGGAACCGGACGGAAGTGCGTCGCGCCGGCTGCCCCGGCAACGGCCGGGATGAAGTCGACTGGCAGCACGTCCATGAGGTTCATGAACAGGATCCAGAAGAAGATGGTCAGCGCCAGGGGGCCCAAAAACCTGCGGCTGCCGTGCCACGCGTCCTTCACCTGGCCATCGACGAACTCCAGTGCCAGCTCGACGAATGCCTGGCCCTTGCCCGGCACCCCGGAGGTCGCGCGGCGCGCGAACCACCAGAACCAGAACAGGAAGATGAAGCCCAGCACGCCCGACATGACCAAGGTGTCGACGTGCACCGATGCCATGCCGCCGGCGTCCGTCAGCGGCGCATTCCAGTACGTCAGGTGATGCTGGATGTATTGGGTGAAAGTCTCGCCACCCGCTTCGGCACTCACTTCAAGGCATCCTTCATTCTTGCGCCGGGCAATGACCGACCCGCGGTCGCGCCCACACCATCAACGTTTGAACCCCAGCACCCCGAGGTTGACCAGCAACGCAGCAATCAGTCCCACCAATGCGGGCACCGCCGGCAACCGCCAGTACGCGATGATCAGGTAAAGCCCAACGATTACCACGATCCATTTCAACAGCGTCCCGAAGGCGAAACGCGCCACCGTCGCCCCTGGCCCCGCAAGCGCCGGTGCAAACACCGGCAGCGCCAGCAGGCTGGTGCCAATCGCGACCACGAACCCGGCCGCGAATGCAGCGACGGCTTCCGGCACACCACGCAGCAGAAACCCCAAGCCGGCGACTACCGCCACCGCAACCTGTACCAGAATCACCTGTATGGCGAGCCGCCTGCCGGCAGCCAGAGAGTTGTCCACGTTCTGCCACCCGGCGCGTATCGTTCGATGCGCCCAAAAGCTTGCAATCGAGCTGTGGAATTGTAGCAGCGACCCGGCTGCGGTAGCAACCCGTGAGAGCGCGCTTCATCGCTGGATTTTCAGGGGTTTTCGGCGCCGCGGCCCAACGGCACCGGCCATCATTTCCCGATGCAGAAGGTGGAAAAAATGGCGCCCAGCAGATCCTCGCTGGTGAACTCGCCGGTGACTTCAGCGAGCGCCCGCTGCGCGGCGCGCAAATCCTCGGCCACCAGTTCCGGTGCCGCATTGCCGAGCGCGGCCCGAGCCGTGTCCAGCAAAGCGCCCGCGCGCTCCAGTGCCAGCACGTGCCGACTGCGCGCACTGAACACGCCACCGCCACCGTTGCCCAGCGCGACACGGCGCAATTCCGCCCGCAACAAATCAAGGCCAGCCCCGGTACGCGCCGACAGGGCAATGGTCACCTTACCGTCATGCTCTTCACGTGCGGGCGGCATGCCGGCAAGGTCGATCTTGTTGACGATCGCGATGCGGGTTGCGCTCGCGGGCAAGCCCGCGAGCCATGCCGGATCGACGTGGCCATTCGCGTCCTCCACGACCAGCAGCGCCAGATCGGCGCGCGCCAGTTCCGCTTGCGCACGGCGAATGCCTTCGCCCTCGACCACGTTGCTGGACTCGCGCAACCCGGCGGTATCGGCCAGCGTCAGCTCCACGCCATCGAGCACGATCGATTCGCGCAATACGTCACGGGTGGTACCGGGAATCGCGGTGACGATCGCACGATCGCTGCCGGCCAATGCATTCAACAGGCTTGATTTGCCGACATTCGGTTCGCCGACGATGACCGCGTGCAGGCCATCCGTCAGGCGCACACCACGGCGGGTGGCGACCAACAGTGCTGCGAGCTCGCTCGCGGCTTCGGCGAACAACCGATCCAGCGTTGCTTTCGACGCGCTTTCCGAAGCGTCTTCGGCAAAATCGATCGCTGCTTCGACTTCCACGCACAAGCGCACGACAACCTGTGCGAGTGCGTTGACGCGGTGCGAAAATTCACCCTCGAGCGACCGCAGCGCCGCCTCGGCCTGCGACTCGGAACTTGCCGCGATCAGATCGGCGACCGCCTCGGCCTGGGCAAGGTCGAGCTTGCCGTTCAGAAATGCCCGTTCGGAGAACTCGCCCGCGCGCGCCGGCCGCGCGCCGAGTTCACACGCGCACCGCAACAGTCGATCGAGCACCACCGGGCTGCCGTGCGCGTGCAGTTCCAGCACGTCCTCGCCGGTGAACGAGTGCGGCCCGGGAAAATACAGTGCCAGTCCGCGATCGATCGTCGCACCCGAAGCATCGCGAAACGTGACCATGCGTGCCTTCCTGGTTTCGAGCTCGGCGCGGGTCAGGGCAATCGCAACAGCGCGTGCGTCGGGACCGGACACCCGCACCACCCCGACACCACCGCGCCCGGACGGGGTCGCGATGGCGACGATGGTTTCGGTTTTCGCACGCATGGATTATCCGCGACGGGTCAGGCTCGCGCGGCGCGCGTGTCCGCCCGCTCGATCTTGCGGGTGATGTACCACTGCTGCGACACGTTGCAGATGCCGCGCACCACGTAGTACAGCGTCAGACCTGCCGGGAAGAAGAAGAAAATCACCGCGAACAGTACCGGCATCACCTTCATCAGCTTGGCCTGGGTCGGGTCCATGCCCTGGGCGGGGTTGAGGAAGCTGGTCCCGACCATGGTGATGGTGTACAGGATCGGCAGGATGAAATACGGGTCCGCGGCCGACAGGTCCGGAATCCACAGGAACGAGGCGTGGCGCAGTTCGACACTGAAGATCAGCACGTAATACAAGGCGAAGAACACCGGGAACACGATCAACATCGGCAGGCAGCCTGCCATCGGGTTGATCTTTTCCTTCTTGTACAACTCCATCATCGCCTGCTGGTACTTCTGCTTGTCGTCGCCGAAGCGCTCCTTGAGTGCCTTGAGTCGCGGTTGCAGCTTGCGCATCCGCGCGCTGGCCTTGTACTGGGCCTCGGTGAGCTTCCAGGTCGCAGCCTGGATCAGCAGCACCAGCACCACAATCGCGAGCCCCCAGTTGCGGACCAGCGCGTGCAGGAACGACAACAACTTGAACATCGGCTGGGCAATCACCGTCCACATGCCGTAATCGACGGTCAGGTTCAGGCCCGGGGCGATATCCGCCAATTGATCCTGCAGCTTGGGACCGATGTACAAACGCGATTGCGTGGTGGTGCTGGCACCCGGCGCAACGCTCAAATCCGGCCCCAGTGCACGGATCAGATAACGCGGCTTGCCGTCGGCACCCGTTGCCGACAGTTCGACGCTGCTGAAGCGTTCCGCCTGCTTGTCGGCGGGAATCCACGCCGACAGGAAGAACCGCTGGCTCATCGCCACCCAACCGCCGGTCACTTGCTGGTGCAGTGGTTCCTTCTGGAATTTGCTGAAATCGAGCTTCTGGAATTTGTCGGCAGGGCTGTACCACGCAGCGCCGGTGAATGCGTCACGATCCGGATTGAAGAACTCGAGCAGGTGCTTCTTGGGCGCCGGCGGCTCGACCCTTTCCAGTTGTTCGTACGCGTTGCCGTGCCAGGTGCCGGTACCGTGGTTGACGATCTGCTGACTCATTCCCACCACGTAGCTGCCACGCTTCAAGGTGTAACGCTTGACCACGCTGACGCCGCTGGCTGGATCCTTCCAGTTCAGGGTCACCACGATCTCTTTCGCACCGGGTTGCAGGCTGTAGCGGGTCGCGGTCGGGGTGAATTCCGCCAGATGATCGGGTGCCGCGCTGCCAGCTGCACCGACCAGCCCATCCTGGGCGACGTAGTATTTCCCCGTCTCCCGGTCGAGCAATCGCACCGGGGTGCGATCGCGGCCTACCTTTTGCGGATACTTCAACAGATCGGCTTCGACGATCGTGCCGCCGCGCGGATCAATGGCCAGTCGCAGCACGTCGTTGTTGGCGATGACGAGGTCGCCTTCGGCGGTGGCCGCGGTGGTAGCGGACTCCGGCACCTTGGCGGATACCGGCGCCGGGGACGCGGTCGAACCCGGAACCGTGGCGCTCGCAACGGCCTCGGGCACGCTCGCCGTCTGGGTCGCAGCGCTCGTCGACGCCGCCACCGGTGGTGGCGGTGGCGGCACGGACGGATAGTCGTGCTGCCATTGTTGCCAGAGCAGGTAGGCGACGAACAACAACGCCACGACCAGCAGGGTGCGTGTTTGATTGATCACTTCGGGGAAAACTCGGGAAGGGCCGCCACGCGGGTTCGAGCGGTCAGCCGCCGATTGTGCCGGGTGCGGAAGCGGGCTTCAATGACTGCAACCGTCGCCAAGCGCCATCGAGGTCGCCGCGCAAGACATGTTTTTCGACTTCCGCGGCCGATGTTCGCGCAATCACCAGTACGTCCAGCTCCGGCAATCGCGTACGTTGTGCCCGGAACGATTCACGCACCACGCGCTTGATCCGGTTGCGCACCACCGCGCGTTTGCTGACCTTGCGTGAAACCGCCAGCCCCAAGCGCCCCTGCCCGGCTGTGGAAGGTATCCAGCGCAAGCTGAAGTGTCGCGTCGACAGCCGTCCCGTGGCCTGCCGCAATGCGGCGAAATCGGCGGCGCGGCGCAGCCGCGCGGAAGGCGGCAAGCCGGCCACGGCGCAGCGCTTACGGAATCAGGCGCTTGCGGCCCTTGGCGCGCCGAGCCGACAGCACTTTGCGGCCATCGGCCGTCTTCATGCGGGCGCGAAACCCGTGGGTACGCGCGCGCTTGAGCACGCTGGGTTGGTAGGTGCGTTTCATGATTGACTCCGCAGCGGAACCCCGCGCGAGGCGGGTCAGGCATGGAAAAAGGTCCGCGATTGTACTTTTTCACACCAGCCCGCGTCAATCACATCGACCGTTGCGCGCGCAACATTTTCCCGTCGATGCGCCCCTTCGGCGGCCTGCTAGACTCGTTCAATTCCCCTCGCGCATGCATCGCGCTACCGTAGGTGGACCGATCCACGGCGGGACTCATGAGCAATCTCTGGCAACGTTGCCTTGCAAGACTTGAAGGCGAAATCGAGCCCAGCGTGCTGCACACCTGGCTGCAGCCGCTGCAAGCGCGCGACGAGCAAGGCACCCTGCGCTTGTTCGCACCCAACACGTACACGCTCGAGTTCGTGCGCACCGCTTACCTTGCGCGCATCGAGGGCACCCTGTCGGATATTGCCGGGCACCCGATTCCATTGCGGCTCGAGGTCGGTTCGATCACAACCGACAACAAGTCGGCGGCCCCGGCGGTGTCGCCGGCCAGCGTGGCCAGCCACAATCTCGACCCACACTACACCTTCGACAATTTCGTCGAAGGCAAGTCCAACCAGCTTGGCAAGGCCGCGGCGATGCAGGTGGCCCAGAATCCCGGCCGTGCCTACAACCCGCTGCTGTTGTATGGCGGAACCGGCCTGGGCAAGACCCACCTGATGCAGGCGGCGGGCAACCTGATGCTGCAGCACAACCCGTCGATGAAGCTGTTGTATGTCCACTCCGAACGCTTCACCGAAAACATGATCGCAGCGCTTCGCAACAAGAATATGGATGACTTCAAGCACCGCTTCCGCTCGGTCGACGCGTTGCTGATCGACGACATCCAGTTCTTTGCGGGCAAGGACGCGACTCAGGAAGAATTTTTCCATACTTTCAATACGTTATACGAATCCAAGCAGCAGATCATCCTGACCTGCGATCGTTACCCCAAGGAAGTCGACAACCTCGAACTGCGCCTGAAGTCGCGGCTTGGCTGGGGGCTTTCCGTCGCGATCGAACCACCCGACTTCGAAACCCGCGCCGCGATCCTGCTGGAAAAGGCGCAGGCACGCGGCATTCCGTTGCCCAGCGACGTGGCATTGCTGCTGGCGCGCCGGATCCGTTCGAATGTTCGCGAACTCGAGGGCGCGCTCAATACGATCGCCGCCCAGGCCAATCTGTCCGGGCGCGGTATTACCATGGAGCTGGTTCAGGAAACCTTGCGCGACCTGTTCAACGTGCACGCGCGCGCGATCACCATCCAGAACATCCAGAAAACCGTCGCCGATTATTACCAACTGCGTTTGTCGGACCTGCTCTCGCAACGACGGGTACGCTCGCTCGCGAGGCCACGACAAATCGCGATGTCGATGGCCAAGGAATTGACCGAGCACAGCTTGCCGGAGATCGGCGAAGCTTTCGGCGGCAGGGACCACACAACCGTGATGCATGCTTGCAAGAAAATTCGTGGCTTGTGCGATACCGACATGCGCCTGCGCCAAGACTGGGACAAACTCATCAGGATATTGACCGGGTAAACTTGTGGATAAAAGTTGGGTAGGTGTTGCCAAACAAATTATCCACAAGTTGCGCACCGCGGTTCCCGGAGATTGATTTCGCCAACGCATAGTACAAGCTTTTGAAAAGCAAAGCTTTATCTTGATGAAGTAGCTATCAACAGGACCTGCTTCTACCACTTTGTCTACAGATACAACTCAAAGACAGATAACCGATACGGGGATCGATATGCGTTTCAGTACCCAGCGGGAAACCCTGCTCAAACCGATGCAACAGGTGGTTGGTGTTGTCGAACGGCGGCAGACGTTGCCTGTGCTTGCCAACCTCCTGGTACAGGTGCAAGACGGGCATCTGTTCCTCACCGGCACCGATCTCGAGGTCGAGATGCGCGCCAGCGCCAATGTGGACGCATCGGAAGATGGCTCGATCACGGTGCCGGCCAAGAAATGGTTCGACTTGCTGCGCGCGCTGCCTGATGGCATCAAGGTCGATGTGCAAGTCAAGGGCGATCGGGTGGCGATGCACGCGGGCCGCAGTCGCTACACGCTTGCCAGCTTGCCGGCGGATGAATTTCCCACCACCGACGAACTCGAGATTTCCGACAAGCTCAGTCTGCCGGAAGGTGTTCTGCGCAAGTTGATGGAACGCACCGCTTTCGCGATGGCCAATCAGGATGTCCGCTATTACCTCAATGGCCTGTTGTTTGACTTGCGTGGCTCAGAACTGCGCTGCGTCGCAACCGACGGGCACCGTATGGCGATGTCCGAGGCGACTCTCGACAAACCGGTCAATGGTGATCGCCAGGTGATCGTGCCGCGCAAAGGGGTGATGGAGTTGCTGGGCCTGTTCGAAACTGGCGAAGACCTCGTCACGCTTGAATTTTCCACCAATCACATCCGGGTCAGACGCGGCGACGTGGTGTTTACCTCCAAGCTGATCGATGGCCGGTTTCCCGATTACGAAGCGGTCATCCCGCTGGGTGCGGACAAGCTGGTGCAGCTTGACAGGGAGTCCCTGCGCAACGCGTTGCAGCGAGCGGCAATCCTCTCCAACGAAAAGTATCGCGGTGTCCGGTTGGAAGTCAGTCCGGACAATCTGCGGATCATCGCCCACAATCCCGAGCAGGAAGAGGCTTTCGAGGAAATCGAGGCGGAAACCAAGGCCGACGATATCGCGATTGGATTCAATGTGAGCTACCTGCTGGATGCCTTGGGATCGCTGGACGACGAACGCGTGCATTTGCAATTGCGCGATGCCCAGTCGAGCTGCCTGCTGCGGGGTGCTTCCAGCCAGCAAACCCAGCACGTGGTGATGCCATTGCGTTTGTGAGTCGCAACACCCGCCCTCCTGCCATGCCCGGAGCGCTGTGGTGAAGATCGATTTGTTGCGGGTGACCAACCTGCGTTGTTTCGAGGATTTGGCTTTCGAACCGGGTTCGGGGCTGAATTGGCTGGTTGGTTCCAATGGCGTCGGCAAGACCACCCTGCTGGAAGCGGTTTATCTGCTGTCGCACGGGCGCTCGTTTCGAGCCGGTGGCCGGCTAGCGCCGTGCCGCAACGGAGCCAGTGAGTACGTGGTTCACGCCACCTTGTCGCGCGCAGGGCGAGCCGCTGCCAAACTGGGTCTTGCTCGCAGGAATGATCGTTGGCAGGCGCGGCTGGATGGAGTTGATCTCCCCACTTTGGCGCCGATGTTCGAACTTTGCCCGGTTGTTTATTTTGGCCCGGAAAGCCAGTCGCTGGTCACCGGAGCCGCCGAGGAACGGCGCAGCTTCCTGGATTGGAGCGTGTTCCACGTGGAACACGACTCGCTTGATCTGTGGCGAGCGTGGCGCCGGACACTCCGGCAACGAAACGCCCTGCTTCGCTCGCGCGCTGCGGATGACGAGTTCGAGCCGTGGGAACATGATCTGGCGCGGTTGGCGGAGCGTATCCATGCCATGCGCAGCGCCTGCCTTTCGAGTCTGGAGCCGTACCTGGTGAGCGAAGCCGCCTGGTTGGTACCCGAGCTTGGCACCATCCGGATCGACTACCGCCCCGGCTGGGATACCGCCCACGGGCTGCAGCAGCAGCTTGCCGCCCATCGAAACCGCGAGCGTGAACGTGGATTCACCCAACATGGCGTGCATCGGGCGGATTGGGCATTGCGTTTTGAACGCGTTGCGCAGCGCGAACACCTGTCGCGAGGGCAAGCCAAGGCCAGTGCGCTGATGTGTGTGTTGGCTCAGACGCGTTGGTTGCACGATCGGATCGGAGAGTATCCGCTACTGTGCCTTGACGACATCGAGTCGGAACTCGACGGTGAGCACGCAAGCAAGGTTGTCGGCTGGTTGGCGAACAGGCCGATGCAGGCATGGCTTACCACGACTGCCGAGCCGACACTGTTCCATCCGGCTGACGTGTTTCACGTGGAACACGCTGGCGTGACCCGCAGGCCAGATTCGGTGGGATAGGGCTATACGCGGTATACTGAGTCGTTTGCATCGCGCATCTCCGTTTGCCCGAGTACCTGCCCATGAACGACGTCTACGATTCCAGCAGCATCAAGGTTTTGAAGGGGCTGGAAGCAGTCCGCAAACGTCCCGGAATGTACATCGGTGATACCGACGACGGCACTGGCCTGCATCACATGGTGTTTGAAGTCGTCGACAACGCGATCGACGAGGCTCTGGCTGGTTTCTGCGATCACATCGAAGTCACGATCCACGATGATGGCACCGTCAGTGTTACCGACAACGGTCGCGGCATTCCGGTCGACGAACATCCCGAGGAGCATCGTTCCACCGCCGAGGTTGTGATGACGGTGTTGCATGCAGGCGGCAAGTTCGATGCCAATTCCTACAAGGTATCCGGCGGGCTGCATGGTGTGGGTGTGTCGGTGGTCAATGCCTTGTCCGAGCACCTTTGGCTCACCATTCATCGCGACGGCCACGAGTACCGGCAGGAATACCGGCTAGGTGATCCTTTGTTTCCGGTACGGGAGATCGGCGCGTCAGACCGGCGGGGCGTTACGGTGCGGTTCCTGCCCAGCCCTGGGACTTTCCACAATATCGAGTTTCAGTACGACATCCTGGCCAAGCGCCTGCGAGAATTGGCGTTCCTGAACTCGGGTGTAAAAATTACTCTTGAAGATCAAAGAGTTGCAAGGAAAGACGTATTCCAGTACGAAGGCGGCATCCGCGCTTTCGTACAGCATCTTTCGCAGCTCAAGACCGCCCTCCACCCCAATGAAATCAGTTTCAGTGCCCAGGTTGATGCGACCACGGTCGAGTTGGCCATGCAGTGGACGGACGGCTATCAGGAATCAATCTTCTGCTTCACCAACAACATCCCGCAAAAGGATGGCGGCGCCCATCTGACGGGGTTGCGTGCCGCACTGACGCGGACGGTCAGCAACTACGTCGAAAAATCGGGGTTGGCGAAAAATTCAAAGGTCGCATTGTCCGGTGATGACATGCGTGAAGGCCTGATCGCGGTGCTTTCAATCAAGGTGCCCGATCCAAAATTTTCCTCGCAGACCAAGGACAAGTTGGTTTCCTCCGAGATCAAGGGCATCGTCGAGCAGGTGGTCAACAGCAAGCTGGAAGAATTCCTGCAGGAAAATCCGGGCGACGCCAAGTTGATCGCCGGCAAGGTGGTCGATGCGGCAAGGGCACGCGAAGCCGCCCGCAAGGCACGCGAATTGACCCGTCGCAAAGGCGCGCTCGATATCGCCGGTCTGCCCGGCAAGCTGGCCGACTGTCAGGAACGCGACCCCGCGCTGTCGGAAATCTTTCTGGTCGAGGGCGATTCGGCCGGTGGTTCGGCCAAGCAGGGACGCAACCGCAAGACCCAGGCAGTGCTGCCGCTCAAGGGAAAAATCCTCAACGTCGAGAAGGCGCGTTTCGACAAGATGCTTTCCTCGGCCGAGGTTGGCACCCTCATCACCGCGCTCGGCACCGGAATCGGCAAGGACGAATTCAATGCCGACAAGTTGCGTTATCACCGCATCATCATCATGACCGACGCAGATGTGGACGGTTCGCACATCCGCACATTGCTGCTCACGTTTTTCTATCGACAGATGCCGCAGTTGATCGAGCGCGGTCACATCTATATCGGTTTGCCACCGCTGTACAAAATCAAGCAGGGCAAGAACGAGTTGTACCTGAAAGACGACGGCGCCTTGAACGAATACTTGATCGCGAGCGCGGTACAGGATGCCGCATGGTTGCCGGCGGCAGGCGAGCAAGCGATCGCCGGGGGTGATCTGGAAACCCTGTTGCGCCAGTACCAGGCGGCGCTCGACCAGATCGGCCGGCTGGCCCAGCGTGGCGATGCGGGCGTATTCGCCGCGATGCTGGAATACGCGCCGCTCGAGGATGCGCTGTGGTCCGATTCCGCTGCCATGCGGAGCTGGTCCGAAGGATTGATCGCCAAGCTCAATGCCAGCGGACTCGGCCGACCGCAATTCGCGCTGGAATTGCGTGATGCCACCGATCAGCATCCTGCCGCATGGTTGCTGCGGCGCGCCCAGCACGGTACCGAGCACACCTGGGTGTTGCCACGCAGCTTTTTCTCAGGCGCGGATTTTCGCCCCCTGCTGGAGGTATCGCGCGCGCTTCACGATCGCAGCGGCGGCGATGGAGAGGTTCGCCGCGGCAACGCTGCGCAGACGGTCGGCAACTTTGCCGCTGCACGAGCCTGGTTGTTCGACGAAGCGAAAAAAGGACGCCAGATCCAGCGCTTCAAGGGGCTCGGCGAGATGAACCCTGAGCAACTCTGGGAAACCACCGTCAACCCCGACACGCGCCGCTTGCTGCAGGTGCGAATCGAGGATGCGCTGGAAGCTGATCAGATCTTTTCGACGCTGATGGGTGATGTGGTCGAACCGCGTCGCGATTTCATCGAGACCAACGCGCTGCGGGTCGGCAATCTGGATGTTTGAATCACGTCCGCCCGCGATGAGCCCATAGCGATCGGTTGGACGTCTGGAAGTCCGGATACCCGGGCATCTGGACGTCTGAATGCTGACGTCTGAATGCCAAAGAATCGTCCGGTGCTTGGGCAGCGGTGCCGGCGGAACTGCCCTGATCCGCGCCGTGCGCGAGCGGGTTCCGTCCCACGGAGGGTCCCGATGAATCTCGTTTCTCGATCGCTGGGTTCGGTGCTGGTGAGGTCTTGTTGTCGGGAGCAGCTTCCGCCGCCGCATTCGCGAAGATTCCGTTGGTGGGCTGGCTGGGATGACAACGAAGCGTGTTGCTGGAAACCTGGGCCAGCAACAGCAGGTGAAGCAGGCGCTGGAACAAGCGATCGCCAGGGGCGGGTTCAGTCGAATCGGCTCGGCTTGCCTGGCACCGGGCAATGTCGAGGTGGCATTGAACCAGTGCAGCGCGGCCAGCGCGGCGTACCAGCAGGCCGAAAAATATCCCGCAACCGGTACCGAAGCACGCCGCGCACTCAAGCAACTTCGGCGGCAGTGATCCCATCCGCATTCTAGCCGCACGGCAGGCTGCGCCACCGGAATGCAACCAACCGCCTCCAACGGGAATTCTGGTACTTGAGCTTTGCGCACGTACCGCGCTACTCTCACCCTCCCCGTTGACGACGTTGCGCAGACTTCCGCAAGAGGATCCCTGATGAATCGTGAGCTTCGACTGCTGGCCTTCGGTGTTGGTTCCGCGTTCGCGCTGGCGACCTTGCCCGCCACCGGTTTTGCGCAAAACGCGGATCAGCGGTGCTCCTCCATGCAAATGTTGCAGCACAAGTGCGATCAGCAAAAAAAGCCGCAGCACGCCAAGCAGACCAAGCAGGCAAGCAAGTATCCGAACGCCACGCGCAAAGAGCCTTCCAATATCAGCGTCAGCTCCAAGAAGGAAGCCGATGCACTCAATGCAGGACTCGCCGCGGCCAACAGCGGCGACGCCGCCACCGCACAGAAGGATCTGCAACCGATCGCCGAAGGCAGCAGCAGCGCGTACGCCAAGGCGCTCGCGACCCTCGGTCTCGCCCAGATGAAGTACCGCAGTGGTGATACCAAGGGCGCGATCGCGCTGCAGAAGCAGGCGCTCGATTCAAACGCGCTCCCCAATGACAATTATTTCCAGGGGTTGGAAACGCTCGCGCAGATGTACATCGCCGACGAGGATTACACCGACGCCCTCGCTACCCTCGATAGCTGGAACAAGCAAAGCGGCGCGCAGTCGGCCGACATCTACGCCCTGCAGGGCAATGCCTATTACCGGTTGCAGAAATACCCCGAAGCCGTTGCAGCGATCCAGAAGGCCAGATCGCTGAGCAACAAGCCGCAGCCGAGCTGGGACCAGATCGAAATGGCCAGCGACTTCGCGATGGACAAGTATGACGATGCTGCCAAGCTCGCCGAGGCGGCATTGGCGAAAGACCCCAACAACAGTACGCTGTTGCAGAACGTCATCGCCATCTACATCAATGCGCACCAGAACAAGAAAGCATTGGCCTTGCTGGAGCGTGCGCGTGCCAATGGCCTGATCAAGGACCAGACCGGTTACATGAACATGGCCAAGATGTATGACAACCTTGGCCAGGGCAGTTCCGACCCCAAGACTGATGCGATGAAAGCCGTCGGCGTCCTGAAGGAAGGCATGGACAAGGGCATCGTCCAGCCCGGTTACGATAGCTACAAATTGCTGGGGGATTCCTACGCCATTGCCGGCGACTACAAGAGCGCGGTGGACGCGTACGCCAAGGCCGCGCCCGACGCCAAGAACGGCGGGGTCGATTTTCTGCGCGGACAACTGCTCGAGGATCTCGGGCGCCACAAGGAAGCCAAGGCTGCGCTCAAACAGGCGGTTGCCAAAGGCGGGTTCAAGCGTATGGGCGCGGCGTACCTGAGCCTCGGCAACGCGGAATTGGCCTTGAAGGAACGCTCGGCGGCAATTGCCGCATACAAGCACGCCGAGCAGGATCCGGAAACCCGCGCCGATGCGCGTCGCAATTTGAAGAAACTCGGACACAAGTGACCCGATTCGGACGTTCGGGTTTGGAGAAATACTCGACATTATTCGGGCTTTGCCTCTAGGCAAAGCCGCGAAGCTGGTGTAACGTTCCAAACTTTTCCGCCGCCTTGGTTGCGGTGCCGTTCAGAGATGAACACGGCGCCCGCAGTGGGGCCCAATAGGTTAGCGACTGGTTCAAAACACGATGGCACGCACGTTGATTCAAAGCCGCAACAGCAGGTTCAACTGGTGGCGCACCATTGCGATCGCGTTTGCAATCGCGCTTCACGTCGGCATCATCATTTCGCTGCTGGCACCAGCTGCACCTCCGAACGCCCACAAGGCGAAGAAGCAGAACATCGTGCGCGTCGAGTTCATTCCGCCGCCACCACCGCCACCGCCGCCGCCGCCGCCGCCGCCGCCGACCCAGAAGCCGCCGCCGAAAGTGGTCAAGCTGGTCAAGCCGCCGCCGACACCGCCGCCGCCGGCGCCGCCGCCGCCGGGGTGGCCGGCGCGAGGGAAGCTCCGCTGCGGGCGCACCGGGGGAGGCGGGCGAAGGCCTGCCGGCGGACGAGCCGGAGAAGGCCACGGCCGAGCTGCCAGCGCCGGCGGAGACCGATATCGTCTTCTCCCCCACCGCACCGGCGGAAGCGACGGACGCACGCATCGAAGGCGTGCCGGAACACGCCGAGCCGGGAGCTGCGGACGACGCCGAGGCC
>JBOHYW010000003.1:0-58512 GCA_050738155.1 Rhodanobacteraceae bacterium | reverse complement strand
CACCAATTTCGAGTGGCACCTGAAGCGCCTGAGAGCGGACGACTGGCTGCGATTCCTCGGCCGCGAATGGTTGTGGCGGCTTGCCAATCCGATCAACCAGCAACCCTATTGGTTGCTTGGGCGTTCTTCAGGAGAAAGCTCACCGTACGTTGCTTTCGCCCGTGCCCTCATGGCCTGGTGGCCACTTGTCGAGGCGCGACTCGGACAGCGCATTACATCCTGGCCACTGATCGCAATCGCTCTGGCCTATGCATATTGCACGGCAGGATTCCGGACCGCGTCCCCATTGCAGCGATGGGTCGAGAAGACGCCCACCAACGAGCGCTTTCTGGCGCGCCTGACAGCGGAGTTCCCCAATGCAAAACTGATCCACGTCGTCCGTCATCCTTTCGCGGTCTACGCATCGCACCGGCGTGCTGCACGGAACTCCGGTCGTCCCTTGAGCGGCGGAAACCTGATCCTGCATCAAATGCATCGGTCGTATCAGGAGGCGGCGCAGCGAATGGTTCGACCTTCGGATTCGTACATGCTCCTCCGCTACGAGGACCTTCTCGAGGACACGGCAGGCACTGTCCACCGCATGGCTTCCTTTCTCGGAATCCAGACGCTGCCTGTCATGCTGCAGCCGACGGTGAACGGCATCCCCACTCCGAGCAACAGCTCTTTTGGTACCGGTGATGTGGCAGGACGCTTGAATCGCCGTCCTCCGGGCGACGCGTTCGGTGTTCTTGCACGACGTGATCGCGAGCGAATGAGCGCGATGGGGGGCGACACCGCCGCAAGGCTCGGCTACCAACTCGCGCCCTTGCCTGCGTTGCGTCGAAAACGGTTGCAGTTGCTGGTGCATGCCGAATGGGTGGCGAACCGTTTCCGAGCGCGATGGGCCCGAATTTTCTCTTCGCGAAAAAGGTGACATGTACTCGAGGGCCGATCGGCGATCCGCATGCCTTCACTTCCATTCCACCGCCCGTGCCACGCATCCCACCGCCGTTCTCCAGAGCGTTTTGTTGAAAGGCGCGACGCGCGCGGCGCGGAAAAGAGCCGCCAACGCGGCTCGGTGCGATCCTTCCCGCGACAGGGCACTCGCCTGTCCCGCCAGCTGCGTCGCGCATTGATGCAAGCACAGCGCGCGCATCCTGTGGTTGATCGCCTCAACCGCCGCCTTGCGGAATACCCGTTCCTGGTCGGCGTAAAGATCCACGTGACGCAGGCGCGCGGTGGTCCGCCCGGCATGTTCGCGAACCCATGTCAGATTTTCGGACAGCGCGCAGACCTCGCTGCACGCGGCAAGGCGCAGCGCGAAATCGTAATCGGACCGGATCGGAATCATCTCGTCGAATCCCCCGATCTCGTCGATCAGCGACCGTTGCACCAGCATCGCCTGAACCGCCACTGCAACTTCGAACCTGAGCAGAGGCTCGAGGATATGCCCGGAAATCGGCCGGCCCAGAACAGCCGAGCGCTCCGGCAGCGGGTTCTCGTCCGCATCCATCAGCAGGTATCCCGTATAACTCCACCTGCAAGTTGGACTTGCGGCAAGTCGCTGCAATTGCAATGCCAGTTTTTCGGGCAGCCACAGGTCATCCGAATCGAGGAACGCCACCCACTCGCCGCGCACGTGCCGGAGTCCCGCGCTGCGAGCCGAAGTAAGGTCGCCACGATGTTCGAGCCAGATCGGCCGCACGCGCGGATCCTCGATCGCTTCGAGATAACCGCGCGTGTCGTCGGTCGAACCATCGTCGACCACGATGAGTTCCCAATCACGATAAGTCTGCGCGATGACCGAATCGACTGCCTTGCACAGCAACGGCAGGCGGTTCCAGGTCGGCAGAATGATGGAGACTGCCGGTGTTCGCACGGGCAGGCCTTCGCTCACGAATGACGTCGATTCAATTGCCCGATGGTTGGCACGTCCTCACGGGCATTTCCACCTTCGCCCGGCAGTCGTCGATGCGGTTGTCGCAACATGACGTTGCATTGGACGAGGCCGGATCTTGCGACGTCCATCAGGCCTTTCCGAAGTCAGCCGGGTTGACGATGCCTGTACTGTCGAGGTCGTCGCGGTATGCAGACGTCGCAGGTTCCAGCGCCATGCGCACCACATACATGGTGTCGATCCTCGGCACGCGCCTCGTGAGTCGGGTCAGGAGCCAACGCTTGCGCGAGGCGGTCGACCAAGTCTGTCCCTGCAACCAGAAGTTGGTGCGGACCAGGTCGGCGCGCTCCTGAAGTTTTTCCGCGGGCGGCTTGATGCGGTCCCTGATGCAGCGCGCGGCCTCCCCGAACGACCGACACCATTCCATGCCGGGCAGGGTTTGCAACCAGAACGCCGAGCAGGAAACGCGGGTCAAGGTCTGGTGACGCGAAACAGCGCGCAGCAGTGGCGGGCACCGGCATTCAAGCCGGGTGAGTATCGTGTCTGGAATCGCGTCTCTGTAATAACGTGATACCAAGCGCAAGGGCGGCCATGCCCACCAGGAGTCGCCGTTGTCGCACAGCAACTCCCAATCATCGGGATTCATGCGTCGCGCGAGCAATGCAATATCGTGCAGATGCAGCAGGCGCAGATTGCGCCCGCAGATATTGCCCGCGGCGTGCAGCAACAAGTGACTCATCAACGCGCCATTCGACGAATAGGAGTTCTTGCCCGCGCGGCGCTCACGCGACCAGATGCGCTCGGTGATATCCACCACGACGACCGGCAGCCGCTCGCGAATGCGGGTATGCAATTCGATGTTGACGGGCGTGCCGCAGTGTTCACCCAGCGTGGCGGGGGGTACGCCATGCGCGGGTTTGAAGACCCGGTGGCGCCAATGATCAAACGAGTGCACGTAACCGACGGTCTGCAACAGTTTTCCCATCGAGCCCGCGTCGCTTTCGTGGACCAGCAGATCGATGTCGGCCATCGGCCGGTCACCCGGTATGTAAAGCCCTTGCGCGTGCAGTGCCGCACCCTTGAGCGGAACGAACGCGATACCGGCAGCGCGGGCATCGGCGTCGATGCGCGCCAGCAGCGCCGCGATGCGACGATGCCGAATCTCGACATGGCGTCGCTGACTTTGGAGAAACCGCGTCCAGCGCGGCTGTGCCCAGGTGGATAGCCCGGCCAGCAAGGGAGACACACCGTGAATGACGGCGGCGGCACGCGCCAGCTGCCAATCCGTTTCGCTCCAGCCCGGCGTCGCCCCGCCCGGCGAGGCCAGCTCTGCGGCCATCGCCTCGGTAGTGCGGCGCAAGCCGGCTTCAACGGCGCCGAGCGGTGGCAACACGGCGGAGTGGTGCGACATGGTCTGGCTCTTCTGCGGGCGGCAACGTTGTCGGCTCGGCGGTGCGGTGCACGGCTTCGCTGGCGATCAAGGCATCCCATCGTCCATCGATTGCGGCCATCGCCCGAGCATGCCGCTCCGGTTGCGACGCGTCGCGCGATTGTTGCAGGTTGACCTGGTCGTGCAGCAGGTCGCGAACGCTACGGTAGAACTCCGAGTCGTAGGTGCCACGGAACATCATGGCCAGGTCGCCACTTTCCAACCAGTTCGTCTTTTTCCCCAACTGCGCCTTGACCTGTTCGTAGAACCGGGTACCCGGCAGCGGGTAAGAAACGCTGACGCCGATGTCGTCCGGAGCCGCAAGCGTGATCAGGTTGCGCGTCGCCAGCACATCTTCGAGCTGTTCACCCGGATAGCCGAGCTGGAGGAAAAAGCTGACCCGGATACCGCCCCGGCCCAGCCGTTCGCGGGCATCGATCAGGTGGCTGACCTTGGTGCCCTTGGTCATTCGGTCGAGCACCTGCTGGCTGCCGCTTTCCGCGCCTATCCAGGCTTCCGCACATCCGGCCTGCGCCAGCGCAGCCACCATGCGCTCGCTCGACAGATCGGCGCGGGTCTGGATGGTGAACGGCACCGAGCCGCGGTTGTCATGCAGGTGCCGGGCGAATTCCGCAACCCAGTCGACGCGGAAACCGAAGATGTCGTCCGCGAACCAGATGTGGTCCGGCTGGAACGCATGTTTCAGGTAAGCCATTTCTGCCGCCACTTCCGCGGCGCTGCGTTGCCTGAAGTAGTTGCCCCAGATGGGTTTGGCGCACCAACTGCAGCGGAACGGACAGCCACGCGACGCGGCCATGTTGAGGCTGAAATAGCCGTGTCGCTCAAGCCACATCGCCCGATAGGCTTGCATGTCGATCAAATCCCAGGCGGGATGACCAACCAGTCGCGCATCCGGGGGTTGCACGCCGACATGGGAGACTTTCACCTGTCCGTCAATCAGCGCGGCCGTGCCGGCTACCTCCGCCACCCAGTTTCCCGGCGCGATACCCGGGTCACCTTCGAGCCGCTCGATCAGACGCACCAGCGCCGTGACGCCTTCGCCAATCAGCACGACGTCGGCGCCGGCCGCAAGAAACGCGTCGGGGTGATCGGATGCATCCGAACCGGCAACGATCACCCGGGCTCCCGTTGCACGCGCTGCCGCGATCATCCGGCACGCCGCCTCGCGCATGCGGCCCAAACACATCTTGGTCAGGAAATTGAAATTGTCCTCGTACAGGACCACCACGTCCGGCTGCGCGTTCTTCAGGGAATTCTCGTATGCCTCCACGCCGCTGGCGAGCATGGTGTCGAACAGCGAAACACCATGCCCCATCTGCCTGAGCAGCGCCGCAATCTGGATGGTGGCAAGCGGCGGGTACGGCTTGCCACGTTCCCACTGTTTGCTGTCGTAGCTCAGGTAATAGGAATGGGTAACCTGTATTTGCAGCATGCGTGGACACCGAGTCACGGCGCGCGGCACGATGCCCGCACCTCTTGTCATACGGCATGGGTGCCCTGCAGACCGCCCAGGGTTGCTTCGGGTGAAGCGCGGCGCGCGATGCCTGCCCAGCGCAACCTTCTGCGCGAAGCGCTGCACCCAACGACACGACCGCGTCGAACGCCACAGTCGCCCGTTGCAACTAAATCTCCCCATCGATTCCACGACCCTCGGCTCGCTCGACAACGCTCGCGATCGATACGCAAGCGACGAGTATTCGGGCGTTGGCCTGTCGGTGACCAAACGGTTGCTCGGGGGTCGCTTCCGATTCGAGAGTGCCAGCACGGCGCTACTGCAACTGGTCGAGGCTGCGTACGGCGGGTTGCCGCGTCACGGATTTCCGATCTCCTGTCCGGAGTTTCGCATCGAGCTCCGATTGGCGATGCCGCGCCACACGCCGGCTGGAGTCGAGTCGGCGCCAGTGCAAACGCAGACTCGGACGAATCGCCCAAGCGCCGTCATCGATGCTTCGAACTACGTGGTGATCGCACCGGAAAAGCGTTTCGCGACCGTCGTGATTTCGGAAGACACGCTTGCTCATCCGTACCACGTGCGCTACGGATTGATCGAATTCGCCGTTTTCATTCTGGCTGCGCGCGGCCTTGGCCTGGCGCCGCTGCACGGTGCCTGCGTCGGGTTGAACGGGCGGGGCGTGCTGTTGCTCGGCGCCAGCGGCTCAGGCAAGACGACCCTGGCGTTGCATGCATTGCTTGGTGGCTTCGAGCTGGTGGCCGAGGATGCCGTATTCGTTCAACCCGAACGCATGCTCGCGACCGGTGTCCCCAACTACCTGCATCTGACCAAGGACACGTTGCGGTTCGTTGACGACGAAACCCGGCGCTGGATCAGTGGATCGCCGGTCATACGCCGTCGCAGCGGCGTCGAGAAATTCGAGGTTGATCTGCGGCAAGGGCCACGCAGGCTTGCCAAGACCCCACTTGAACTGGCCGGTGCCGTGTTCGTCTCCAGCCGGCCGGCCGACGGTTCGAAAACGATGCATCGGATTCCCTCCGGGAAAATCGATTCGCTGTTGTCCGTCGACCAGCCGTATGCAATGACCCAACCCGGCTGGCGCGACTTCAGCCGACGACTGAAACAACTCGGCGTGTACGAACTTGGTCGGCAGCATCCGCAGGACGCCTTGCAACACCTGCGCCGGCTGCTCGGCCAGTCCTTTTGACGTCGTGCACGGCGTCAAAAGGCACCGATGCCGGATCGAAACGTGCGACGAGCCACAACCTTTCCCGCAGCCATTCGCACCTATTTCGCCGGCATTTCCGGTTTGAAAGGGCCGCAGCGCTGAAACCCAGTGGAGTGTCGCGACGTCGTGGCTGATGCCGGCAGCACGCAGACCTTCAGCACCGCAACCGTGCGGGAACGCCGTCGCGCCTGGCGCCGATTGCGTAACCGACTGCATCCGTTGGCGCGGCTGATCGCGCGCGCCGACCGGCTGCGCACGACCGTTTACATCCTGCTGTCGCTTGGCGCTGCACTCGCGGGCAGCATGGCGGCAATCACCCTGGCGCTGCTGGTCCAGCCCGATCGTGCAGCGGCTTTCGATCACGGCCTGCTGGCGTTTCAGCCCGGCGTCGGCTTCTTGGCAGCGGGCTTCGGCGTCGCAACGACGATCTTCGCGTTGCTGCGTTGGTTCACCGCGCGGCTGGGCGCACGCATCACCAGCCATTACGCGTTTTCCCTGCGACGCGAAGTCCACGCGCACTTGATCGATGCCCCGTTGCCCGCGCTGGCCGATTCGACCTCGGCCGAAATCGCGAGTGTGCTCACCTACAACTCCGAGATCGTCACCCAGGGATTGAATGCCCTGTTGCAATTGCTGGTGGCAGGCGTCACGACGACCGTGAGCGTGGCTTTCGCGATCTGGGTGTCTCCTGCGCTCGCCCTGAGTCTGCCGGTGCTCGTGGGCCTCGGATTGATAGCGTCGCGCTTTTACGGCCGCGAGCAATCGCAGGTCGGCCGCCGCTACGTCAGGGACCTGTCAAGACTGTTGCGGCAGAGCGAGGATTTCCCGGGTCGCCTGCGGCAGGTCCGGTCCTTCGAACGCGAAGACATGGAGAAGGCCCGCTACGCGGCCATCTCGGGGCAGCTCAGCCACGATTACCGGCGTCAGCTCGAACTCGCGGCTTCTGGACGTCTGCTGCTTGAGTTGCTGACCGCGGCGGGCATGGCGGTGGTTTTCCTGCTTGCCCATCGATGGCAAGGCGTGGACCAGGCTTCGCTGATCGCCGTCGGGTTGCTGCTCGGCCGGCTGCTGCCCTATCTGTCCTCGACCCGGCAAAGTTTCCAGCAATTGCGACTGGCCGCGCCCGCATTTGAGCTCTGGCAACGTTATGCGAGCTTGCATCCTGAACGCCACAAGCCGGTGTCACCGCCCGGGCTTTCCGTACACGAACTGCGCATTGAGCGAATGCGGTTGAAGTTGCCTGTCATCGATCTGGATATCGAGAATCTGGTTCTGACCCCTGGCGAATTGACGCTGATCTCCGGCGACTCCGGCATCGGCAAGAGCAGCCTGATCGATGTGCTGTCCGGAATGAAGAGGCCCGCTTCGTTTGCGGCATCCGTTGGCGGACAGCGCATCGACTTCGACGCATATCGCCAATTCGTGAGAAAAGGGGCGTATGTGAGCCAGAACCTGAGGCCGTGGCAACACAGCGTGCGCGAGTGCCTGTTGTGGGCTGCGCCGGACGCTACGGAGCAAACCCTGCGGCGCGTGCTCTCGGATGTGGGCCTCGACCCGTGGCTCGCTGCAGCGCGTGACGGCCTGGATTCGGCTCTGCGGGGCTCTTCCAGCCGACTTTCAGGAGGGGAATTGCAGCGACTTCTGCTGGCGCAAGTGATTCTGCGCCAGCCGCACCTTGCCTTGCTGGACGAGGCAACCAGCGCCCTCGACGCGGCCTCGGAAATCCGGATGCTTTCCATGCTGAGGGACCGCCTTCCGCAAGCGATCCTGATCGTGGTCTCGCACCGGGCAAGCGTGGCCGCGATTGCGAATCGACATCTGGACATCGGAGCCGATCGAGGCGTCACTGGTGTCGAACTTTCACCATAGGCGCACTCGCCACCCGCGAAGCCCTCCATCAACCCATACAGGCCCTTGAGGCAACCTTGCGGCGCCACGGTGAAATCGCGGCCCAAAAGATCCATCTCTCCCGGTCCCACATCGCAAGCGAGGGGGAAGAAAACCATGCCCAACACCTGGACCTGCCCACGCATACGCTCGGCTCTCGAAAGTATCATTGCAAATGATCGACCCCGCCCCGATTTTTTGAATGATGATCGTTGACGCCACAACATCACATGCCCATCCCGAAACCGGCACCGAGTCCCGGCTTCTGGTACGCCACCTCGGCCGGCAAGCTTACGCACCGGTCTGGCACGCGATGCAGGCGTTCACCGATGCGCGCGACGCGGATACGCAGGACGAACTGTGGCTGGTCGAACACGACCCCGTGTTCACGCTGGGCCAGGCCGGCAAACCCGAGCACGTGTTGGCGGCGGGCGACATTCCGGTGGTGCACGTCGACCGCGGCGGCCAGGTGACCTACCATGGCCCCGGCCAGATCGTCGCCTATCCGCTGCTGGACCTGCGCCGTTTGCATATCGGCGTGCGCGATCTGGTGCACCGGATCGAGCAGGCCATCATCGATACGCTGGACGAATGGAACATCGTCGCACAACGCCGCGATGGCGCACCGGGCGTGTACGTCGCCGGTGCCAAGATCGCGGCGCTGGGTCTGCGCGTCCGCCACGGCTGCACCTTTCACGGCCTCGCCTTCAACGTGAACATGGACCTGGAACCTTTCCTGCGCATCAATCCTTGCGGTTACGCGGGCTTATCGGTCGCACAAATGCTAGACTTGGGTGGTCCGTCGCGGCTTGCCGACGTTGAGGATGTGCTGATTGCCGAGCTTGGCCGACAATTCGGATTGTCGCCGCAGGATGCGGACCCGGCCCTGCCCCGTATCGCCGCGTGACTTGCGGCCGTATCCCGCATCCGCGTTTTCAGCTACTTTTGGCATCGAGCCACGCCCGGACACCGCCTGTTTTCCGAGCCACGCCCCCGAACGCGCCAGCGAGCGGCTGGCGCATTTTTTCGTCACCCACGCGCTCATGAAGCGCATCCGGCCGGCCCACTTCCGGTTCGCCAAGGAAAGTCCATGTTGCAGCGTGTCTTCGTTGTCCTGATCGCCCTCGTCTTCGCACTCGGGGCGCGCGCTGAAACCAGTGCGCCCGCCTCGGCACCCGCGGTCGCCTGCCCGGCTTCATCGTCCAGCGTGCTGACCGCACCGGTCGCCAAATACAAGATGACGCCGGCGCCGGTATTGAAGCCGACCGCGGCGCAGGGCCAGGCCGCGATCCTCGCGGCGCGGTTGCTGACACGCTTCCAGTACGAGGCGCTGCCGCTCGACGACGCGATGTCGCAGAAGCTCTTCAAGGCCTATTTCAAGGCCCTGGACGGCAGCAAGTTGTTCTTCACGCAACAGGACATCGACAAGTTCGCGCCCGATCGCACCAAGCTCGACGACGCGATCTGGAACGGCGACATGTCGATCCCGTTCACCATCTTCAACCTGTACGAGAAGCGTGCCGGCCAGCGCACCGAGTACGCGCTGAAACTGTTGAAGCAGGGCTTCAACCTCGACACCGACGCCACTTACACCTTCGATCGCGACAAGACGTCGTGGGCGGCCGATGCTACCGCGCTCGATGCGCTGTGGAAAAAGCGCGTCGAGAACGACTGGATCCGCCTCAAACTCGCGGGCAAGGACAAGGCCGAAATACGCAAGGTGCTTTCGCGTCGTTACGAGAACTATCTCGACCGCGTGCACCAGCTCGACAGCGAAGACGTGTTCCAGACTTTCATGAACGCGTACGCGATGGCGATCGATCCGCACACCAATTATTTCGGGCCCCGCGCCAGCCAGAATTTCGACATCACCATGAAGCTGTCGCTGGAAGGCATCGGCGCGGTGCTGCAGGAGCAGGACGAATACATCGTGATCCGCCAGGTGGTACCGGGCGGTCCCGCGGCGAAATCCGGCAAGCTCGAAGTCGGCGACAAGATCGTCGGCGTCGGCCAGGGCGAGTGCGGACCGATCGAGGACGTGGTCGGCTGGCGCATCGACGACGTGGTCGCCAAGATCCGCGGCCACAAAGGCACGGTGGTGCGCATCGAAATCCTGCCGGCCGAGGGTGGCCCGGATGCCAAGCCGCAGGTCATCACCCTCACCCGCAAGAAGGTCACCATCGCCGAGCAGGCCGCGAAGAAGAAGGTCATCGACGTCAAGCAAGGCGATCATACCGTCAAGATCGGCGTCATCGACCTGCCGAGCTTCTACGAAGACTTCGACGCGCGCCGCCGCGGCGACCCTGACTACAAGAGCGCTTCGCGCGATGTCGCCAAGCTGCTCAAGGAGCTCAAGCAGGACAAGGTCAGCGCGGTGATCGTCGACCTGCGCGACAACGGCGGCGGGTCGCTCAGCGAAGCCGTCAACCTGTCCGGCCTGTTCACCGGCAAGGGCCCGGTGGTGCAGGTGCGCGACAACCGTGGCCGGGTCGAGGAACAGGATTCCGACGAGAAAATGCTGTGGACCGGTCCGATGGCGGTGCTGGTCAACCGCGGTTCGGCCTCGGCCAGCGAAATCTTCACCGCCGCGATCCAGGATTACGGACGCGGCCTGATCATCGGTGAGCAGACCTTCGGCAAGGGCACGGTGCAGAACCTGACCAGCCTCGACCAGCTGGCGATGAACACCAAGCCCAGCTTCGGCGAGCTCAAGATGACCATCGCCGAGTTCTTCCGGGTGGATGGCGATTCCACCCAGCGGCATGGCGTCACGCCCGACATCCTGTTCCCGCACTCGGTCGGCTACAAGGATTACGGCGAATCGAGCTACCCGAATGCGCTCAAGTGGACCCACATCGCGCCGGCGGATTACAAACCGGTCGCCAGCCAGAAACCGCTGGTCGCGCCGCTGGCCGCCGAGCATGACACTCGTGCCAAGACCGACCCGGCATGGCAACTGCTGCTGGACGAACTGGCCTCCGCGCGCAAGCTGCACGACCAGAAAACCGTTTCGCTCAACTACAAGACGCGCGAGGCCGAACGCAAGAAACAGGACGCACAGGACGCCGCCTTCAAGAAACGCCGTGCCGCACTCGGCGACGTGTCGGCCATCACCTTGCAGCCCGACGACGGCCTGACCCCGGGCGAGCGCAACATCAAGCAGTCGGTCGCGCGCGAGAAGGCCGCCAAGCAAGCCAAGGACATCGAGCTCGACGAAGCCGCGCACATCATGGCCGACGAAACGGCCATGCTGAGCAAGAATTCGAAACTCGCGCACGAAGTATTGCCGGAGGAGGCTTTCACCCGGCCGGTGTCGGTAGCGACGTCGAGTCCCCCGGCCAGTGCCAGCAGTTCGCACTGACGCCCGGCTCGTTCACGGGCGCCGCCGCGCTGGCGGCCCCGCCCACGGCGTCACGTAACATCGATGCATGCAACGTCTCGAACAGACAACCTTGGGATCGATACGCTGCCGTCGCAGTGTCGGCGGCTTCGGCATCACCGCTACCGATTACGTTGGCGGCAAGCACCTGCCGAAACACGAGCACGCTGCCGCGTATTTGTGCCTGGTGGCACGCGGTGGCTATGTGCAGTTCGCCAATGGTTCTACCAGCGAATGCACGCAAGGCTTGTTGCTGGTGCATCCACAAGGCCATTGCCACGCCAACCATTTCGCGGTGGACGGGGCACGCTGCCTCAACGTGCATTTCGACCATTCGCTCGCGGATGACACCGCGATCAGTCGATTGCTGGCCGACCATCGACGATTGCGGATGATCGACGCGATACGGCTGCAGCGCCGCATCCAGAGCGAGTTGCTTGCCACCGATGCGGCCGCCGAGCTTGCCCTGCAGGCGGCGGTCTTCGAACTCGTCGCCCAAGCCTGCCGGCAGGCTGAGGCCGGTCGCCGGCATCAACCCGAATGGCTCGATCGCGTGCACGAGCGCCTGCACGATGACCCCTACGCGGTGCCGTCGTTGCAGGAGTTGGCGATACTGGCCGGGGTGCATCCGGCGCACCTCGCTCGCTGTTTCCAGCGCGCACACGGCATGTCAGTGGGTGAGTACCTGCGCCGCTTGCGCGTCGAACATGCACGCAAGGCGCTGGCCGCCACCCGCCAGCCAATCGCGTCGATCGCTGCCGATGCCGGCTTTGCCGACCAGAGCCACTTCGGGCGCGTGTTCCGCCACGTCACCGGCGAGACACCCCGTACGTTTCGCCGGCGGATGCAAAGCCGGTACTGAAACATCACGCACGTACCAGACGACAACGGCCGCATCGGCGCACACTCGCGGCGTGTCCGACCGGAGCATGCCGATGTCACGCCCACTTGTTCACCCGACCGCCTTCCTGCTCGCCATCTCGTGTTGCCTGCCCGCCATTGCACTGGCAGCCCCCGGTACATCGCCGCAAGCGCTGCTGGCAGCGATGTGCCGTGCCGAAGGCAACGCGCACCTGCAGGGCATCGCGGCGATCGCCGATGACGCAAGCGTGCGCAGTGAAGGGCTGGTCGGTACCCAACGCGATCTGGGCGATTTGCGCGACGGTCGCAAGCGCACCGAATCGCATTTCCCGATCTACGCCAGTGCCAACGGCATCGACGCACACGGCGCGTGGAGACAGGACCGTTCAGGCCAAACCCACCCGTTGAATTCACCGGAAGCCGAAACCCTCGCCGTCACCGATCGCTGGTTGGCGCAACGCGGTTACTGCAACCTGCAGAAATTGCCCATCGTTCTGGAAGCGCTACCGTCCAAAACCGAGCACGGCGTGCGCTACGATCGCATCGCCGCGACGCCACCGCGCGGCCGCAGCGTGACACTGTGGATCGACAGCACGCATCACCGCCTCGCGCGCAGCGTGATGCTGCGTTCGTTCCAGACCGTCACCACGCGCTATGGCGATTACCGCGACGTGCAGGGCGTGCAATTGCCGTTCCGGATCAGCAGCGGCGTCGGCAGTCCCGCGCAGGCCGATGTCGCAACCGTCCATCGCTATCGCCTGTTGCGCGAAGTACCGGCCCAGGCATTCAAGCGTCCGGGCAACAAGGTGACGGACGCCCGCATCCAGGGCAACGAACAGCAGGCGGTCGTGCCGTTCACCTACGGCAACGGCTTCCTGATCATTGAGGCCAGCATCGACGGCAAGGCCCCGCTGCCGTTCATTCTCGACACCGGCGGGCACGCCATCCTCACCCCGGCCGCAGCCAAGCTGCTCGGTTTGCAGGCGCACGGCGCCGGCCGTGGCTACGGGGCCGGAGCCGGCAGCATCGCGGTCAGCTATACGCATGTGGACAAGCTGCAAATCGGCGACGCCGAGATCGACGATCAATCCTTCCTGGTCATCCCGTTGTCGAACGTGACCACCGACCTCGGCAAGCATCCACCGATCGCCGGCATCCTCGGGCTGGAGGTGTTCGAACGTTTTGCCGTGACGCTCGACTTCGCCAGTCGCAGGCTGACGTTGCAGCCGTTCGCGTCGACCTCCCCGCCGGCAAATGCACACGCGCTGCCGATCCGCTTCACCGACGACATGCCGCTCGTGCGGGCAACCCTCGATGGCCAGCCCGGCATTTTCGGCGTGGACACCGGCAATCACGGCCCGCTGCTGTTGTTCCCGAAGTGGGCGGCGAAGCACGGGCTTTCCCGCTACTACCGCGCCGGTATATCCGTGGTCGGTGGCGGGCAAGGCGGCATGTTCACGTCGCACATGGCCTGGATTCGTTCATTGCGAGTCGCGGGTCTCGATGTTCCCGCCGACGCGCCTGGAATATTGACGCCCAAGGGCGTTGGCGCCACCAGCAATCCCAGCGAAGCCGGCAACCTCGGGTTGCTGGTCTGGAAACACTTCATGGTCCAGTTCAATTATCGCCACGGCGAGATGTACCTGGTGCCGCGCGCAGGTTTCTCGTTGCCTCAAGCCACCGCTTCGGCCGGGTTTGCGGCAGTCAAGCTCGATCACGCCTCGTTAACCGTCGTCAAGCTCGTGCCCGATGGCCCGGCCGCCAAGGCGGGCTTGAAAAAGGGTGACAAGATCATCAGCATCGACGGCGTCCCGGCCACCCATCTCGCCAGCCGCGGGCAGTGGCTGAAGCGGGTGAAACACGGCAAACCGGGGACGCACTTGCAACTGGTTTGCAAGGATGGCCGCGAGATCGATCTGGTGCTCGGCAGCGATGCGGCCGCGCAAAAAGCGCTGCATCCGATCTTGCACTGACGCGTCCCGCAACGGCGCGCCGGCACGGGCCGTCGCGCGCAGCCGCTTCGCCTACGCCGAAATCGCCAGCCGCTCGCTGCGATAGACGAATGCAGTGGCGAAGCCGATTACGAGCGCAACGGCGAACCCGCATACCATCGCCAGGCCAATTTCACTTGCCGACACGGATTTCCCGCTCAGCAGATCGCCGATCCCGATCTGCTGACCGAGCAGCGGTACCGCGTACATCCAGTTCGCGGGTTTTACCGGCATGACGCCCATGATGATCGATGGAATGATCGGCAAGATCATCAGGAAACTGAGATACGTCTGCGCCTCGCGGTAGCTCTTGGCGAACGCCGCCACCAACGTTTCCAGGACCGCGAACAATGCGACCAACGGCAGTTCCAGCAGGATGGCATCGGCGATAAATGAAGGGCCAAGATCAAACGCCATCCCGAGCTTGGCGGTCGGCAGGAACTGCCCGGCGATCACGAAAGCTATCGCGCACAGCACCAGACTGGCCAATGAGAACGTGCCGATCGCGCCCAGCTTGCCGCCAAGAATTCGCCAGCGCGCGACCGGATTGGCGAACAACGGTTCCAGCGATTGCCGTTCACGTTCACCCGCGGTGAGATCGATTGCAAGGTACATCCCGCCGATATAGATCGCGATCACGAAGAAGTACGGCAGGAAACTCAACATCGTTCCGGCGCGCGATTGCGGCGTCGACTGGTCGCGCTTGCTGACCACCACCGGCGCGGCAATGGCAGGCGACAAGCCGCGCGCCAACAACCGCAGCGCACCCTGCTCGCGGCCGTAATGGTTCAGCATGCCCTCAAGCCGACTGGTCGGCGTGCCGGAGCCGCGCGCCGAAGCGTCGTAGATCACCTCGACCTGGGCCGGATCGCCCCGGCTCCACGCCTTCGGATAGCTGGACGGAATGCGCAGCACCACATCGGTATCGCGATCACGTACCGCCTTGTCGGGATCGGCGATCGGCGGCTGCGGCACCAGACCCTGCTGTTTCAGCGCGTCGATGAGGTTGGGTGCGTATTGCGCGCCGATCACCGGCACTTTCAGCGGCCCGGCGGCCTTGGCCATGATCTGGTTGACGCTGAAATTCATGATCAGCACGAAAAAAACCGGCCCAAACAGCGGCCCGTAGATCAGCGCGCTGAATACCGTGCGCTTGTCGCGCAGGTTTTCGCGGATTTCCTTCCACCACACCGTCAGCATCGCGTTCATGCGGCGCGCTCCGTCTCGTGCAACATTTCAGGGTTGGTCCGCTTCATGCCGCGAGCCCCTCTTCACTGCCGATCAATTTCACGAAGGCATCCTCCAGATTGGCCTCGCCGGTCTGCGCACGCAGCGCGTCGGGACTTTCATCGGCGACCACGCGGCCGGCCGCGATCACCACGATGCGGTCGCACAGCATCGCGACCTCCTGCATGATGTGGCTGGAAAACAGCACGCAGCGACCTTCGGCCTTGAGGTTGCGCATGAACGTGCGCAAGCCACGCGTCGCCATCACGTCGAGGCCGTTGGTCGGCTCATCCAGAATCACGTTCTTCGGGTCGTGTACCAGCGCACGCGCGATGGCGGTCTTGACCCGCTGCCCTTGCGAGAAGCCTTCGGTACGACGATCGAGAATGTCGCGCATTTCCAGCGCGTCGACCAGCTTGTCGCGGCGCTGGTGCATCATCGCGCCCTCGATGCCGTGCAGGCGCGCGAAGTAATCGATGTTCTCGCGGGCGGTCAGTCGCTTGTACAGCCCGCGCGCATCCGGCAGCACCCCCAATCGACGCCGCACCGCGAGCGGATCGACCGCGGCATCGATGCCATCCACCACGACCTGCCCGGAATCGGGCTTCATCAGCGTGTAAAGCATCCGCAGGGTGGTGGTCTTGCCCGCGCCGTTGGGACCGAGCAGGCCGGTGATTTCGCCATCGCGGGCGGTGAAGGTGACACCGTCGACGGCTTTCACTTCGCCGAAGGATTTGTGCAAATCTTTGACTTCGATCATTGGAAGCTCCCCTGGCACGACATTGCGGTGTGATGATCCGACGTCTCGAAAAGACGGGACCCGGGACCCGGGACCGGGGCTCCGCAAGCGCATCTTTGGTGAACTCTGCATGCGCGACGAGTGAATCGCGTCACCTTCGAAACGATGGCACTGTTCATGGCGCGGCTCCATTGAAATTCACGAACGCGGGAATCGGCCCGAGCTTTTTCAGACAAGCGGCATCAAGCAGTTTCGGGTCGAGTTTGTCCACGAACTGGTCGACCAGCTTGGGCATGCAACCGGCGTTGATCGACTCGGCGTGGCCCATGCCCTTCACCACCAACGAACGCCCGTTGCTCAACCCCTTCAACACTTCCTCGGCATCACCCGGCGGCGTCACCGGATCGCGCTCGCCGGAGATCAACAATGTCGGTATCGCCGACTTGAACGGCACGTGGAAATTCTTTGGTACGGGACCATGCGGCCACGCCTTGCACTCGGCCATGAATGCGTCGATCAACTGATTGCCGAGCAGCGTATCGGCATCCTGCGGACGCGGTTTCAGCAGCGACGCATCCTCGGTACAAATCACCGACAGTTGCATGTCGCCCTGCATCGAGCCTGACACGCTGCTGGTCAGCAATTGCGATTGCCCCATCAGCGGCGCGTAGTTGTCCTTCGCGGCCTCGTCCACCGCCAGCGGCAGCAAGGCCTGGGTGGCCGCCGAATAGGAGAAGAACCGCACCACGCCTGCCAATGCGTCGGCGCTGAGGGTTTGGGTGACTGGTTTGTACGTGCTTGGGTCATTGAAGGTGACTTGCTGCGGCGGCTGCGACTTCAACTTGTCGTACAGGCCGTGCAGGGTCGCGTACCAGTCACCGAACGTTTTTTTGCATACCGGTGTCGCGCTGCAGGCGGCGGACTGCAACTTGAGTGAATGCTGCAAGGCTTCGGCAAAGGTTTCGCCGAGGATCAACTGGTTCGGAACCACCCCGTCCAGCACGATGCTGCGCACGGCATCCGGGTGGGCGGTCGCGTAATGCTGCGCCACGCGCGTGCCATAGGAAACGCCGACCAGATCGAGCCTGGGTGAACCCAGTGCTTTGCGTACCGCTTCCAGATCCGCCACCGCATCGGTGGTGGCGTAGTGGCGCGGATCCGCTTGCTTTTCGACTTCCTTTGCGCACTCGCCGACCAACTCGGTTCGCTGCGCAAGGTCGGGCGCCGTTGCACCCAGCGCTTGCATCTTCTTTTCGACGCCCGGACACAGCAGCGGGTGCGAACCGCCGGTACCGCGCTGGTCCAGCAACAGCAGATCGTGGTGCTTCAACAACGGCGCGAACGCCGGCACCATTTCCGAATAGGTCCGGATCGCCGACTGCCCCGGCCCGCCGGCGAGATACACCACCAGATCCCTGGCCGGCACCTGCGAATCGCTTTTGACGATCGCGAGTTTCAAATTGATCTTGCGCGAATGTGGATCGGCACGGTTTTCGGGCACCGGAAACGTCGCACAAAATGCCGGCGTGGTCACGGCGCTGTGCGGACGCTTCAACTGGCACGCGGCCAAGGTCAGCTTGCCCATCTTGATCGTCGCCGGCGGCGCGGGCTTGACCGGTTTGGCCGGTGCCAGGGAAGTCTTGGCGACAGCATTGCTCATCGCCATCGCACTGCTGGCCGCGGGAGCCGCCGGATTCGACGCATGGTGTTTCCCCCACCACTGCCAGCCGAATACCCCGACCGCGATCACCACCACCACGATGCGCAGGAGCATGCGCGGATTCGTTTTCATTCAGCGTCCCTCATCCGGTTCGAACATCGATTCGATACGTTGCTTGAACAGCCGCGCCAGTTTGAACGCCAGCGGCAGGCTGGGGTCGTACTTGCCGGTTTCGATTGCATTGATCGTCTGGCGCGACACGTCGAGATGCTCGGCGAGCGCGCCCTGCGACCAGCCGCGCCCCTCGCGCAGCTCGCGAACCCGGTTCTTCATTGCGCCCGGTTCCACCACTTCGACCATGCGCATGCCGACCCGTACACCAGACACAGCGCTGGCAGCACGAACAGCAGCACGAGCGTGCCATCCACGGTGATCAGCTTCGCGGCGCCCAAAAATCCCAGCACCATGCTGGCCACGCCCACCACCACTACCGCAATACCCGCCGCCTCGAGCTGTTGGCGGCGCTCCATCTCGTCGCAGCGATTGACGTAGCGAATCATCATCCATGCCATGAACACCATCGGCAGTACAGGTGAAAGCGCCACGATCGCTTTCAACCACGGCGTCGCAATATGGGCCTCGCGCGGAAACACATACAGCATCAACACGATGTAGACGACGGCCGCCGGCAAGGTCGTACGCAAATGCCTGCGATCAACGGTGCGCATCCGCTCGTTCAGCACCGCTTTCGACGCATACGTCAGCAGCAGCAATCCTGCGAACAGCGTGACCAGCCCGGCCACGCGCGCAGCCACATTGTCGACGGCGATCGCCGGCCAGAACCCGCCCAGATACAGCACCCAGCCACAAAACCACGCGCCCCAGCGTTGCCACGCCGGCCATTCTTCCATTCGTGCCATCGGGACTCTCCCCACCGCCACCAGTGTTCGCATGTTCATGTTCGCTACCCCGCGCTGTCAAGCAACCTTGACATGACGACTGTACCGATCGAATTCCGGTCTGTCAAGCAAGCTTTACAGACACGACGACGACGACGCGCATCACCGGCACGCCGCAAGCGCAGGCCAAACCAACACTGCTAGTCTTGCGCAGCTTGTCGCACGTCCCAGGGGTTGCACCTATGACTGCTTCTTCCACGTCGAGCCAACTGTTTCGGCGCTTTCGTCCCTTGGTTTGGCTGGGCATCTGCTTCGTCGTCATTTCGTTCGTCGAGCGGCTGATCCTGCTGCTGATGACCGGTTCCGGCGTGCCGCTCAACCCGCTGTACTGGCTGTATGTCTTCGGCGTGGGCCTGGGTTACGACCTGGTGACGTTCGTCTACTTCGCCTGGCCACTGGTGTTGTTCCTGTGGCTGGTGCCGTCGCGACCGGGGCGACTGCAGGGTTGGCTGCGCTGGCTGCTGTATGCGCTGGCGCTCACCGCGTTGCTGGTCATTTGCGTCGGCTTCCTGCGCTGGCACTACGACGCCAACTGGAAAACCGCGTGGCCGGTACTGCTGCCATACCTGTTCCTGCTGCCGCTGGCGGCGTTCACCTACAGCTCGCGAACCGGGCAGTGGCTGCTGCGGCTGCTGTGCCTGGTACTGCTGTTCATCATGCTGTTCGCGAGCGCGGCGGACATCACCTTCTGGAACGAGTTCAGCACGCGCTTCAACTTCGTCGCCGTGGACTACCTCGTCTATACCAGCGAGGTGATCGGCAACATCCAGCAGTCCTATCCAATCTGGCGCTGGCTGGCCATGCTGGTGGTGGGGACGTTCGTGATCATGTGGCTGAGCCGGCGCAGCTTGCGCACGCGCGACGACACCAGCCAGTTCGGCAAGCGCACGCTGGTGGTGGCTGGCTGGCTGGCCGTGACGGTGGCGACGATTTTCGGTGTCAATGCCAGCATGAAGGACGCCACCGACAACAGCTTCGTCAACTCGCTGGCCGGCAACGGCACCTACCAGTTCTTTGCCGCGTATCGCGACGAGAACCTCAACTTCCACCAGTTCTACAAGAACCTGCCCACGGACAAGGCCTACGCCATCGTGCGCCAGCAGATGCAGACGCCAACATCGACGTTCGCAGATGACAATCCGCACGACCTCACGCGCATCGTCCGCAATCCCGGCCAGGAACAGGATCTCAACGTGGTGCTGATCACGGTGGAGAGCCTGTCCGCCGGTTACATGGGCACCTTCGGCAACACCCGGAATCTGACACCCTTTCTCGACAAACTGGCCGGCGAGAGCCTGTTCTTCGACCACATGTATGCCAATGGCACGCGCACGGTGCGCGGACTGGAAGCGGTGACGCTGTCGGTGCCGCCAATGCCGGGCAATTCGCTGATCCACCAGAAACACAACGAGAATCTGTTTTCGTTGGGCAAGATCTTCGATGAGCACGGCTACGTGTCGGAATTCGTCTACGGCGGCTACGGCGAGTTCGACAACATGAACTATTTCTTCGGCCACAACGGCTACACCGACATCGACCGCCGCGACATCCCGCCCGGCGCCACCATCCACAGCCAGAACGTCTGGGGCGTGGCCGACGAGGATCTCTTCACGCTGGCGATGGATCAGATGGACAAGATCCACGCCGAGGGAAAGCCATTCTTCCTGCAGATCATGACCACCTCGAATCACCGGCCCTACACTTGGCCGAAGGATCGCATCGACCTGCCGCAGGGCCATCGCCCTGGTGCGGTCAAGTACACCGACTGGGCCATCGGGGATTTCATCAAGCGGATGCGCGCCAAGCCGTACTTCAAGAACACGGTGTTCGTGATCACCGCCGACCACTGCGCCAACAGCGCTGGCCGGACCCGTATCCCGCTCAACCACTACCACATCCCGTTGTTCATCTATGCACCGGCGCACATCCAGCCACGGGTGGTGCACCGCCTGACCTCGCAGATCGACATCGCGCCGACCCTGCTCGGCCTGCTGCACTTCAACTATCGCAGCCGCTTCTTCGGCTACAACGTGCTGGACCTGCCGGAGACCAAGGACCGGGCGTTCTCCTCCACCTACGTCAACCTCGGCTACTACCACGATGGGCGCCTGACCATCCTGATGCCCAAGGGCAAGGTGATGCAGGTCAAGCCCGATGTGAAAACCGGTACCGCGGTGCCATACGCTAAGACGGATGACAGCCTCGTCGACCAAGCCATCGCCTACTATCAAGTGGCCTACGACGAATTCAACAGTGGTCGCATGCACTGGCGCACCAGCGATGCCAAGCCCGTACCGAAACCGCCCGAAGCGCCCGCTCCGGCGGCTACGTCAGCCACACCGCCGATCGGGAAAAGCTTGACCACGGATTCACACGGATGAACACGGATACAAAAGCCGAATCCGTGCAAATCCGTGTTGATCCGTGTCTGTTGTTTTTGCCTTTGCCGACCGGCAAGCAAGAGTAGGTTGGGCTGACCCCGGGCTTGACCCGGGGGAAGCCCAACGTGACGCGCGGAAATGTTGGGCTTCCGCCGATGAAGCCGGCGTCAGCCCAACCTACAGAAGCTTTCATCCGCAAAGGACGCCAAGCACGCGAAGAGAAATTCGATCAGCTCTTCTTTGCGTTCATTTGCGTTCTTTGCGGACAGATTGCTTTTATACAAAAGGAATTGATCACTGCGCCGATTCCACCCTACGCGCGTGAAATTCATCCGCCCCGCTGCAAGGCCTGCAATGCTTCGTTGAAAGTGACGCTCGGGCGCATCGCAGCGCGCACCTTGGCCATGTCCGGACGATAATAGCCGCCCAGCTCGACCGGCTTGCCTTGTGCACCATTCAACTCGCCGACGATGGCGTCTTCGGCGGCCTCGAGCTTGCCGGCCAGCGCGGCGAACTTCGCGGCGAGCTCGGCATCATCCTTCTGGTCAGCCAGCGCGCGCGCCCAGTACATCGCCAGGTAGAAATGACTGCCGCGGTTGTCGAGCTCGCCGAGCTTGCGCGCCGGAGATTTGTTGTTCTCGAGGAACCGCCCGATGGCCTTGTCCAGAGCCTGCGCCAACACGTTTGCGCGCGGGTTGTCGAACACCCGCGCGAGGTGTTCCAGCGATGCACCCAACGCCAGGAATTCACCCAATGAATCCCAGCGCAGGTAATCCTCTGCCACGAACTGCTGCACGTGTTTGGGCGCCGAACCGCCGGCGCCGGTCTCGAACAGGCCGCCGCCCGCCATCAGCGGCACGATCGACAACATCTTGGCGCTGGTGCCGAGTTCCATGATCGGAAACAGATCGGTGAGGTAATCGCGCAATACGTTGCCGGTCACCGAGATGGTGTCCTCGCCCTTGCGGATACGCGCGAGCGAATGCCGCATGGCGTCTTCGGGCGCGAGGACACGGATGTCGAGTCCTGCGGTGTCGTGGTCTTTCAGATAGCGTTCGACCTTCTTGATGATCTCCGCGTCGTGCGCGCGTTTTGAATCCAGCCAGAACACCGCCGGCGTTTCGGAAATGCGCACGCGCGACACCGCCAGCTTCACCCAGTCGGCGACCGGCGCATCCCTGGTCTGGCACATGCGCCAGATGTCACCGGCTTCCACCTTGTGCTCGAAGATCGTGTTGCCGTCCTGATCGGTGACCCGCACCACGCCGTCGACGGGCATCTGGAAAGTCTTGTCATGGGAACCATATTCCTCGGCCTTGTCGGCCATCAGCCCGACGTTGGGCACGCTGCCCATCGTGGCCGGGTCGAACGCGCCGTTGGCCTTGCAATCCTCGATCATCACCTCGTACATGCCCGCGTAGCTGCGATCGGGGATGATCGCCTTGCAGTCCTCACGCTCGCCCTTGGCGTTCCACATCTTGCCGGAGTCGCGGATCATGGCCGGCATCGAGGCGTCGATGATGACGTCCGAGGGCACGTGCAGGTTGGTGATGCCCTTGTCGGAATTGACCATGGCCAGTCGCGGGCGGGTGGCGTACTGCGCCGCGATGGCGTCCTTGATTGCGCGCTGGCGATCTTCCGGCAGCTTGCCAAGCGTGGCGTAAAGATCGCCCATGCCGTTGTCGGAATTGAAGCCCGCGCGCTTGAGTTCCTCGCCATATTCGCGCAGCACATCGGCGTAAAACTCCTCCACCACCACGCCGAACATGATCGGATCGGAGACCTTCATCATGGTGGCCTTGAAGTGCACCGAAAACAGCACGTCCCTGGCCTTGGCATCGGCAATCTGCGCATCGATGAACGCGGCCAATGCGCGACGTGACATCACCGCCGCATCAACGATTTCACCTTCGGTGACTTTGACCGATTCCTTCAGCACGCGTGCTTGGCCATCCGCACTCTCCAGCACGACCTTCAGGCCGCCGGCCCCGGCGAGCGTTGCGGATTTTTCCGAACCGTAGAAATCGTCCGCATCCATGTGCGTGACGTGGGTCTTCGAATCGGCGCTCCACGCACCCATGCGGTGCGGGTGCTTGCGCGCGTAACCCTTCACCGACGCCGGCGCCCGACGATCGGAATTGCCCTGGCGCAACACGGGGTTTACGGCGCTGCCCATGGCACGGCTGTAGCGTGTCTTGATTTTGCGTTCGGCGTCATTGGCCGGCGCATCCGGATAATCGGGCAGCGCGAAACCCTTCCCCTGCAATTCCCTGACCGCGGCCTTGAGCTGCGGCAACGACGCGCTGATGTTGGGCAGCTTGATGACGTTGGCCTCGGGCTCCAGCACCAGCCGGCCGAGTTCGGCCAGGTCGTCGGCAACCTTCTCGTTGTCCTGCAATGCATCGGGAAACTGCGCGAGGATGCGTGCGGCCAGCGAAATGTCGCGGGTTTCCAAACCAACCCCCGCCGGACCGGCGAACGCCTCGATAATCGGCAACAACGAGGCCGTCGCGAGAAACGGCGCTTCATCAGTCAAGGTGTAGATGATCGTAGGCGTAGCAGACATCGAGGACTCCTTGGCGCGCGTATGCAAACCGGCATTGTCGCGGGTTGCGTACGTTCCGCCAAGCGGGACGGCTACTCGGCAGTACCTCGGCTAATAATCCTGGACATCCATTCGCGCTGAGCGTAACGGCCCTCAGGCCGCGAAGTCGAAGCGTCTTGCCATTGTCCTTCGACTTCGGCGCTTCGCGCCTACGCTCAGGTCGAACGGAAATTTGAAGTTTCCGCAACTACAAACGACAGGAACTTGTGATCTTGTCCTGCGATCATTGCAGCATGCGCATCACCCTCGCTATCGCCTTCTTGCTCGCTTGCATTGGCGCGTCCGCGCAAACCGTCACGCCACCGCCAGATACTGCCGAACCCGCGTCCACACCTTCCATCACCACCCTGCGAGCCATCACCGTCACCGGCGTGGTACCGGGCCCGGGGTTGTGGAAGGTGAGCCTGGGCGATCACGTGATGTGGATACTCGGGGTCGTGCCCACCTTGCCGGCCGGCATCGAGTGGCGATCGAGCCAGGTCGCACGAGTCATCGCCGGGTCGCAGGCAGTGCTCGAATCACCCGATGTCAAATTGAAAGTCGACGCCAACTGGTTCAGCAAATTGTTTCTGTTGTTGCCCGTTTATCACGCGCAACGCAACCCCGATGGCAAAACGCTGATGGATGTACTGCCACCACCGTTGTATGCACGCTGGCGGGTGCAAAAACAGCGCTACTTCGGCAGCGACCGCGGTATCGAACGCTACCGGCCGATCCTGGCGGCATCGAAACTGTTGAAGAAGGCGCTGAACGCCAACGGCCTGCACGGCAACGGTGCAGTCGACGACAAAATTGCCGCACTCGCGAAGCAATACGGTATAAAAACCGTGCAACCCGATACCACGCTCGAAATCCGCCACCCACACAGCGCAATCAAGACATTCGAGGCGCAAAGCCCCGCGGGCGTTGCATGCTTCAGCCAAGTGCTCAGCGTGGTCGAGGACCGGATTCCCGCGATCCGCGCACGCGCGAATGCGTGGGCCACCGGCAACATCCAGGCGCTGCGCACGTTGCCGGGGCGCGACTATCGCAGCATCTGCAAATCGGCGATCACCGGCGCCGGTTTCGCCAAATCGCTCGGCATCGACAATTTGCCCGAACGAGTCAAGAATCGCTGGTTGGGTGCGGCGGAGGCGGCGCTCGCATCGAACGCGCAGATTTTTGCAGTGCTGCCGATGCACGACGTGCTCGATCCGAGCGGTTATCTCGCGGCCCTGCAGGCGCGCGGCTACAGCGTGACCGCACCCGACGCAAATACCGACGGCATGCCGGCCGCGACAGCCAAAGCATCGCCAGCGACAGCCGCATCCGTACAATGATGCATTCATCCGTTCGCCCAGGGCTTGTCTGAAGGGTGAACGGGTGAAGGCTTCCATCGACGGACCCCGACAATGCTCGTCCTGTTCAACAAACCCTTCAACGTGTTGTGCCAGTTCACCGACCGCAGTACCACACCGCGGCGCACGCTGGCGGAGTTTGGCTTGCCACCGGACGTGTACCCCGCTGGTCGGCTCGATTACGACTCGGAAGGCTTGCTGCTGCTGACCGACGACGGCGCGCTGGCGCACCACCTCACCGATCCGCGCCACAAAGTGGCGAAAACGTATCTGGCGCAAGTCGAAGGCACGCCGGATGAAGCCGCCCTGCAACGGTTGCGTCGTGGTGTCGAACTCAAGGACGGCATCACTCGACCGGCCGAGGCACGCGCGCTGGCACACGCGCCGGCTTGGCTGTGGCCGCGCGACCCGCCGGTGCGTTTTCGCAAAACCGTGCCGGACGCATGGCTGGAACTCAGCATCCGCGAGGGTCGCAACCGCCAGGTGCGGCGCATGGCCGCCGCGGTCGGGCTGCCGACCCTGCGCCTGATCCGCACACGTATCGGCGATTACGCACTCGGCGAATTGTCGCCGGGGCAATGGCGGTGCTTGTAGGTTTGCGATTCCAAAGCGAAATGCTTTTGACACGGATCTACACGGATAAAAACTCTCGGTCTGTTCTGCCTGGATTGGCTCTTGCCGAGAAATGCTGGATTGGTCCACTGCTTCCAAGAGCAGACATGTATGTACGCGAGCCGAAGAGAAATGAATTCCTGATCGTCACCCGAGTAAATCCGCGTCCGAAACCGCTCTTTCACAAAACTCGATCATGAGCTTCAAGGATCATTTCTCCGGCCACGCCGACCTGTACGCCAAGGCGCGGCCGCATTATCCGGACGCATTGTTCGACTGGCTAGCGAGCGCGGCACCTGCACGCGATATCTGCTGGGATGCTGGCTGCGGCAGCGGCCAGGCCAGCATCGCACTGGCACGGCGTTTCGGCTGCGTGATCGCAACCGACCCGAGCGCAAGACAGATCGGCAACGCCGAAGCGAAACCGAATATCGACTACCGCGTCGAGCCACGGAATTTTTCTGCCGGGGACGGCGGCGGCTATCGAACGAGCAGCGACGATCGCTCGGTCGACGCGATCACTGTCGCGCAGGCGCTGCACTGGTTCGACCTGCCGGCGTTCGTCGCCGAAGTGCAGCGCGTCGCCAAACCCGGCGCGCTGTTCGCCGCGTGGTGTTACGCCAATTGCAACGTGTCGCCCGCCGTCGATGCGGTGATCGCGCATCTGTATGACGATACGCTTGGCAGCTACTGGCCGCCGGAACGGCGCCTGGTCGATGAAGGTTATGCATCCATCGAGTTGCCGTTCACCCCCGTTTCCATACCAACCATGGAACTACGCGTCGACTGGAACGCCCGGCAGTTGCTCGCCTACCTCACTTCGTGGTCGGCCGCCCAGCGTTATCACAAGGAGACCGGACTCGACGCCATCGCGGCAATCACCGACGAGCTGATCGCTGCATGGAACGATCCAGACCGCGTGCGACCAGTGCGTTGGCGATTGGCGATTCGGGCCGGACGCGTCTGGTAGGAGCGCGCCATGCGTTCCACCGTGGGGTCTTATCGCGGCCATGGGCCGCTCCCACCCAGCTTCGTAGGCTGGGGTGAGCGGCTTCATGCGAACCCCAGCGCCTTGCTCCGCCCGTGTTGGGCTTCGCCGATGAAGCCGGCTCAGCCCAACCTACTCGTTACGCAAATTGAAAAATGCGCGCGTGGTCGCCGTCGCGTTCGTGGCTGTCGCATCCGGCGTCTCGCCGCGCAGGCCAGCAACGACTTCGCAAATGTGCGCGAGATACATTGGTTCGTTGCGCCGATCGGGCGGCGGCGGGCGGATGTCGCGCGGCAACAGATACGGCGCGTCGGTTTCCAGCAACAGGCGGTTGGCCGGAATTTCGCGCACCAACTCGCGCAGGTGCAGGCCGCGACGTTCATCGCAAATCCAGCCGGTGATGCCGATATGGCAATCGAGGTCGAGGTAATCGAACAAGGCGCGGCGCTGGTCGGTGAAGCAATGCACCACCACCGCGGGAACCCGGTCCCGCGCGGCCTTCAGCAACGCGAGGAAATCATCGTGCGCGTCGCGCTGGTGCAGGAACAATGGTTTCTCCATGTCAACCGCAATCGCGAGCTGCTTCTCGAACGCCGCGCGTTGCGCCGGTCGCGGCGAAAGATCCCGGAAATAATCGAGTCCGGTTTCGCCGACCGCGACGACTTCAGGCTCACGCAACAGCGCCCGCAACAATCCGTCGGTTTCCTCGCCGTAATCACCGGCATGGTGCGGATGCACCCCGGCGGTCGCATGCAACATGGCCGGGTGCGCGCGTGCGAGTTCCAGCGCGTGTTCGCTGCCTTCACGCGACGCGCCGGTGACAATCACCCGTTCCACGCCGTGCTCGCGAGCGCGTTGCAACACCGCGTCGAAATCACGGCGAAACGATTCGTGGGTCAGGTTGGCGCCGATGTCGATCAGGTGCATGGTGGGAGACGGGAATCGGGAGACGGGAATCGTAACAAACCGATCCCGGCATCTGGCGGCCGCCTTGCACAACAGGCGGCTGCCTTGAAATCCCGGTCGCCCCCGGTTCGCGTCCGGGGCAAGCTCTGAGCATAGGCCCGAAAGGGCCGAAGTCGAAGGGCGGTTTGCGTTTCGACTCCGCCCGCTGCGCGCGTAGCCAGTCCTGAGCCTGTCGAAGGGCTCAACGCGAACGGAAAATATTCAAACTGCACCACTACTCAACAGGGCGGCGGATGATCCGCATGCTCCTAAAATGATCGAATGCACAGCGCCAAACACGATTTTCCCATCACGCCGCTGCTGCCGCGCATCCGGGCCAGCCTGCGCGAGCACCCGCGACTGGTGCTGGAGGCGCCGCCGGGCGCGGGCAAGACCACCCAGGTGCCGCCCGCCTTGCTGGACGAAGCATGGTTGGCGGGCAGGAAAATCGTGCTGCTGGAGCCTCGCCGGATCGCCGCACGCGCGGCGGCGGAATTCATGGCCGCACAACGCGGCGAAGCGGTCGGACAAACGATCGGCTACCGCATCCGCTTCGAATCGCGCGTGTCGGCGGCAACCCGTATCGAAGTCGTCACCGAAGGCATCCTGACTCGCATGCTGCAGGATGATCCGGAGTTGCCCGAAATCGGCGCGATCGTGTTCGACGAATTCCACGAGCGCCATCTGGCCGGCGACCTTGGTGCGGCATTGGCGCTGGACGTGCAGGCAAGCCTGCGACCCGACCTGCGGCTGGTGGTGATGTCGGCCACGTTGGACGACGCACGGATTGCGCAATGGCTGCGTGCGCCGGTACTGAAGAGTGAAGGCCGCGCGTTCCCGGTACGAATTGAATACCCGTCGGCACGGCGCGAAGAAACACTGGAGTCGCGTGTACGCCGTGCCGTCCAACAGGCGCTGGACGACACCGGCGGCGACGTGTTGGTGTTTCTGCCGGGACGGCGCGAGATTGCGCGAGCACAAAGAATGCTGGGCGAATTTCTCCCCTCTCCCTCCGGGAGGGGGGTTGGGAGTGAGGGTTCGGGACATCGCGCAAGATCCGTACCCTCATCCGGCGCTGTGCGCCACTACGGAGCTCTTGGCCGTGGACGGCAGCTCTACCCGGAGGGAGAAGGGAGTCGCAATACGTGTATCGAAATTCTCCCACTGCACGGCGAATTGTCACTGGCCGAACAACAAGCGGCGCTCGCACCGGCCGACACCGGCACGCGCCGTGTCATCCTCGCCACCAACGTCGCCGAGTCGTCGATCACGGTGCCGGGCGTGCGCGCGGTGGTCGATACGGGCCTCGCGCGTGAACCGCGTTTCGACCCGAACTCGGGTCTGTCGCAACTGGCGACGGTCACCATTTCACAGGCTTCGGCCGAGCAGCGCGCTGGCCGTGCCGGACGCACGGCGCCGGGAATCGCGTACAGGTTATGGCCCGAAAGCCAGCGCCTCGAACCCGCGCGCACCCCGGAAATCGCGCAGGTCGAACTGTCCGGGCTGGCGCTGGAACTCGCAAACTGGGGCGCAGGCGCTGATGTGACCGTGTTGCGCTGGCTGGATCCACCACCGCGCGGCGCGTTGGCGCAGGCGCGCGATCTTCTGCAACGCCTCGGCGCAATCGCCGACGACCTGCGTGTCACCGGCCTGGGCCGGAAGATGCAGCAACTCGGCGCACACCCGCGCATGGCCGCCGCCGCGCTGCGCGCGCCACAAACCCTGCTCGCCCTGCTCGCCGACCTGCTGGCGCTGCTGGAATCACGTTCGCCATTGCGCGGCGGATTCAACGACGACTTGCGTACATGGCTGGCTGCATTGCATGCATGGCGGGATCGTGGTGCACGCGCAGCGCGCACCGCCGACACCGGTGCACTGTCCGCCATCGAGCACACCTCGCGCGGCTGGCGTCGCCGCCTCGGCGTGCGGCACGCCGCCACCGGCACGCCGGACGTACTGGGCGTCGGCAACCTGTTGTTGCATGCGTTCCCGGATCGCATCGCCAGACAGGACGCGAAAGACCCGCGCCGCTATCGGTTGGCAAACGGTCGCGGTGCGCGGTTGCACGAACAGTCGACGCTGTTCGGCGAGCCGTGGTTGATCGCCATCGAAGCGCACCTGGATACCCGCGACAGCCTGATTCTTGCCGCCGCCCCGTTCGATGCCGCGTTGCTGGAACACGATTACCACGACCGCTTCGCGCGCGTGCGCATGGTGCGCGTCAACACCAATGACGTGGTGGAAGCGTTCGAGGAAACCCGCTTTGACGCCATCGTGCTGGATCGGCGCGCGGTTCCCACCACTGCAGAAGACGCATTGTCCGCACTGTTGGCGACGATCCGTGCTCGCGGCCTCGAGGCACTGCCGTGGAGCGACGCGACAGCGCGCGTGCGTGCGCGCCTCGTCTGGTTGCGCGCAACCATGCCGGAAGCGGATTTGCCGGACGTTTCGAATTCCATGCTACTGGATTCGCTGGAAACCTGGCTTGCGCCCACGCTGGCCGGCAAGCGCAAACTCGCTGCACTGTCGGCGCACGAATTGTCGGACGCGTTCTCGACGCTGTTGACATGGCCGCAACGCAAATTACTGGACGAAGCCGCGCCCGACGCAATCACGGTACCCAGCGGGCGACCGCTGAAGCTGGATTACGCGTCAGCGTATGTAGGCGATCTGCTCCCCTCTCCCTCCGGGAGAGGGGATGGGGGTGAGGATTCGGCTTCGCGAAATGCAACCTCGGCTGAGCGCGCACTCTCACCCGCCCCTTCAGGGCACCCTCTCCCGGAGGGAGAGGGGAACAAAGCAGTATCCCCAGTGCTCGCGGTGAAACTGCAGGAGTTGTTCGGCCTCGCCGAAACGCCGAGCATCGTCAATGGCCGTGTGCCGGTGACGCTGCACCTGTTGTCGCCCGCCGGCCGCCCGATCCAGGTTACCCAGGACCTGCGCGGTTTCTGGGAACACACCTACACCGAGGTAAAAAAGGAACTGAAAGGGCGCTATCCGAAGCATCCTTGGCCCGATGATCCCTGGTCTGCGACTCCAACGCACCGCGCCAAACGGCGTTCGTGATGCTTACATCAACGATGCGACCCGGGATGGCTCACGCAAGAACACACCAATCGCGAGCACGCTCGCTCCTACAGCGGCAGCTTCTGCAGGAGCCTGCGTGCAGGCGACCGCCTCCCTCAAGTCAGTGCTGCCACGAAGCCGGCCCCACCGCGCCACTCCCGGACTTGCCGAACAGGCTGGGGTAACGTGCGTTGACGGGTTTGCCGTCCGGCCCGAGTTTCGGTGAACGTGTGAAACTGCCGGCGAAGCCGGGAAATTCGACCGGGCTTTCCCAGCCATCCTTGCTGACCGCCGACACGCCGAAGAAATAGTCGTCGAGAATGATGCTCTTCAACACGATCGAATCGGCACTGCCCGCGCTCTGCACGTTTTGCCACTGCGGTGCCGTGGTTTCACGCCACCATGCGTTGTAACTCGCGGCGCCGGGCGACGGCTTCCACTTGAGCGTGGTGTTGTAGGCCACGGCACCCTTCACGCCCAGATCGGCCGGCGGCGCCGGTGCATGCGCGAGCGAAGCCATGGTGATGGCATCGAGGCGCGTAACGTTGGCGAGATAGTCGAAATCGACGCCGGAAATCACGTCACCGTAATGCACGCCTTTCACCACGCGCACGTATTGGTGCTGGCGGTCGTAATCTTCGGCGGATTCCGACAGCCGCACCGCCGGATAACCCTGTTCGAGGAACGGGACCTGATCGCCCGAGCGGCCCCAGCGGTCGGTGCGATAAACCATGCGCACGTGAAAATTGTCGAGGTAACGATCGGCCAGCGTCTGCATGTAGCGGGCGATATTGCGCGAGGGCGAATCGACCCCGCCCCCGTGGTAACGGCGATAGGCGGCCTGCTTCAGTGTTTCGTTGGTCTTGGTGCCTTCCGAGAACACCCGAATGGTGTGCGGGTCGTACACGCCGTTGCCGCCGTGATCATTGCCGACCATGTCATTGTTGAGTTCGGCTTCGACGTTCCAGCCGCGATCCGCCGCGTACTGGGCGATGATCTTGCCGCCGTACAGGCCCTGTTCCTCGCCGGAATCGGCCGAGTACACCAGGGTCGCGGCGAACTTGTGTTGCGAAAGCACACGCGCCGTCTCGATCAGCGCGGCCACGCCGGCCGCGTCGTCATTGGCACCCGGCGCGTTGCCTTTCGCGTCCATGATGTTGCTGTTGCGCGAATCGAGGTGCGCGGTCATCACGATCACGCGGTTGGGGTCGGACGTGCCACGCTGGATCGCGACGATGTCCATCACTTCCGCACCTTGCTTGGGCATGCGCGAGCCGGTAAATGATTGCGCGGGCTTCGCGATTTCGAGGCAGCCGCCACAGCCCTTGGAAATTTCGTTGAATTGCGCCGCGACCCAACGTCGCGCCGCGCCGATACCGCGTGTTTTTGAAGTCGTGGTGGACAGCGTGTGGCGGGTACCGAAGCCGACCAGTTTCACGTCGGTCGTGTGCAAATTCGACGCCTGCACTGCGCCGACGATCGCCTGCAGCTCGGGGTGGGTGTTGACCGGCGGCGGCGCGGCGAACGCAGCAGCGGATACCAGGGACACGGCGATGACGGCCGGCAAGACGCGAGTGCGAAACATGACCATCCCCTCTCGAAATGATCTCGCAAGGATAGCCTCGCCCACACCGACCTGCACGACGCGGCTACGAAGCAGCGGGCAGCGCCAGTGCCGTCCCGCCGAACCCTTCCCTAACCTGATCGTCCACCCGAAGGCAAGGGTGAGGATCTTTTGGCGTTCGCGCGGGCGGCAAGAATGCTGGATGCACGCCACGCCGCAATCCGCTGGTCCCCCGACAGCAGATACGGCCAGGTCTCGAATGGCTTGCTCGAAGTCGGCTCGGTGTGCTCAACACGCACCACAGCGCCAGCCAGCGCATGGGCGATGAGAACGGGTGGGCGTATTCATTGCGCGGCGCAGCATAGCGGGCGCGAGATGCACTGGTGACCAATAATCTTGCCAGTCACTGAAGCAATGTTCAGGGATGCGCGAAAAACGGCGGAGCATCACCACGAGCGCGCAGCGCATGTACTGGACGACGTGAGGTTGAGGTTGCCGGACGCGAAGTGCCGGTTCAGCGCCTGCGGCTCTCGTCGCTCTCGCCCAACACCCATTTTCGCCAACGGTCCGGCAAGGCCGCGAGCTGGCCAAGCTTGGCACTGCCCGGCTCACCGGGATGCCGCCAGGCACGCCACATGACGACTGCGGATCCCATCACGCAAAATGCCAGCCATGCCAACAGAAGCGCCAAATCCAGCGCGTGCCAGTGCAAAGTCGCCGCGACTCCCATGACGATGGCAATGGCGAGCAAGCCGACGAACTCGCGCGGGCGGCCCCAAGAACCACGTTTTCGCTGATCGTTGGCCATCACCAAACCACGCCTGGTGCCTAGCTTCGTATATGCGTCTGAAGGTAGCGCTCCAGGCCCACCTGCCCGATCAACCCGAGCTGGGTTTCCAGCCAGTCGATGTGTTCTTCTTCCGAGCGCATGATGTCGGCGAACAGGTCACGGCTGACGTAATCGGCGATTTTCTCGCAATGCGCGATCGCGGTTTGCAGGTCTGGCAACGCCGCGCGTTCGAGCTTCAGGTCGCACTCGATGGTTTCCTTGGGCGTCTGCCCGATCAGCAGCTTGCCGAGCTTTTGCAGGTTGGGCAGGCCTTCGAGGAACAGGATGCGCTCGATCAGCCGGTCGGCATGCTTCATTTCGTCGATCGACTCGCCACGTTCGTGTTCGGCCAGTTCCTGGTAGCCCCAGTTGTCGTACATCCGGTAGTGCAGGAAATACTGGTTGATCGCGATCAGTTCGTTGCCCAGCACCTTGTTGAGGTGTTCGATGACCTTGGCATCACCTTGCATGATGAAATCCTTGTAAACGCAAGCGCGCGACGCACGCGACGGGCACCACTATATCGCCATGCCTGACGACACGACGGAGTGATAATCGATTGCAGAAGCGCCTGCGCTTCAGGCCGCGACCGGCAACGCGGCGGCATGCCGTTCGGATTCGAGATGGGCGTCGAGAACGTCCCGCGCTTCCTGCTCGCAGCAGCCACAGCAGGTGGTGCAGCCGGTACGCACCTGCAAGTCTTCGAAGCAGCACGCACCCTGTGCCACCGCGCGGCGGATGTCCTGATCGGAAACGGCTTGGCAGACGCAAACGTACATGGCAGGCACTACGAGGAGGATTACTCGACGGACGCCATTTGAATACGAATGCGAATGATTGTCAAGTAGCTTCACGCGCTGCCCTGAAGTCTTCCATGCGATCAGGGACGATCGCACGAAGTACGGCCGATTTCGACCGAACAGGCCGCTTCCACCAGCGGCGCGAAATAGCGCAAGGCGCGGCGGTACACGTCGCGCTTGAAATCCACCACGTGCTCGGCCGGGTACCAGAAATCGACCCAGCGCCAGACGTCGAATTCCGGGGTGGCGTCTGCATCCAGCCGGAAAGCACTTTCCTCGTCCAGCAGCCTGAGCAGGAACCACACCTGCTTCTGGCCGATGCAGGTAGGCCGCTGGCTGTGACGAACGTAACGGTGCGGCAACCGGTAGCGGAGCCACCCATGGGTCGAGCCCAGAATCTCGACCTGCTCGGCGCGCAGACCGGTTTCCTCGGCCAGCTCGCGGTACATCGCCTCGTCCGGGGTCTCGTCGGTATTCATGCCGCCCTGCGGGAACTGCCAGCCGTCGCGCTGGACCCGCCGCGCCCAGAACACCTGGCCGCGGGGGTTCAACAACACGATGCCCACATTCAGGCGGTAGCCGTCCACATCGATCATGGATGGGATTCAAGCACAGCCCGCGAACGCTCGGCAAGCCCGTTGGCGCGGGCCGGTCGCACGGCACGGGTTGCATGGCACGGCAGGCGTGGTTATAAGCGGTGAACTTACCCAGGGCGTGCGCATGGCTTCCACCATCTTCCATCACTGGCTCGATCAATTCCACGCATGGCCCAAGGCCCGGCAGCGCTGGGTTCGCGGCGGCCTCGCGGGCCTGGTTCTGGTGGTGGTGTTCGTTCTCGGCGTCGCGTTGGGGCAAGGCCTCGGGCTTCCGAACGGATTGAGCGCACGAGTGCGCACGTTGACCGCGCGCAATACCGCCCTGCAGGGCCAGATCCAAAGCCTGCAGCAGCAACAGAAGACCTCGACGACCACCCTCGCGGCACTGCGCGCCACGATGGCCGGCCACGATACCGAACTGCAGAAACTCAAGCAGGAACAAGCCTTCTATGCGAAGTTGATCGGCATCGACGGCGACCGCTCGGGCCTTGGCGTGCACAGCATCGAGCTGAAGCCGGTCACCGGCACCACCGCCTGGAATTTCGTGGCCACGTTGGTCAACACCGCCAAGAATGCCGACGCCGCGCGCGGCACGTTGACGCTTGCGTTGGAAGGCGTACGCGCCGGCAAGCTGGCCACCGTGGATTGGGCGAAGCTGACCGATGGCGGCAAGGGCCTGCCGTTCGCGTTCAAGTTTTTCCAGCAGATTTCCGGCTCATTCGTGCTGCCAAAGGGCTTCGTTCCCGACCACGTGCTGATTACCCTGCATCCAAAGGGCGCACGGGCGATCACCCGCAGCGTGCCCTGGAGCGAGGCGTTGCGGGGCCACGGCATCACCCTGACCACGCCTTGATCGACGCCGGTCCCGCCACCATGATGGATGGCGAGGTGCCACCCATGAACAGCGTAGCCACTGCCGAACCCGACCTGAAAATCACCAACGCCGCGCTGACGCGCGTACGCGAGCTTGTCCGCGAGGAAGGCAACGCCGCGCTCAAGCTGCGCGTGTTCATCGAAGGTGGCGGCTGCTCGGGCTTCCAGTACGGTTTCAGTTTCGACGAAGCGCGTGGCGAGGACGATTTCGTGCTCGACCGCGACGGCGTCGAATTGCTGGTCGACCCGTTGAGCATGCAATACCTCGAAGGTGCGGAAGTGGACTACGTCGAGGAGCTTTCCGGCGCACAGTTCGTGATCCACAATCCGAACGCGAAGACGACGTGTGGGTGTGGGAGTTCGTTCACGGCATAAGTGTGCGATCATCCATGATCGCGGCGCTTCCAGCTGAACGTGCTCGAAAGACCACTCGCAAGTACGCAACATCAGAGCGGCCATCCGTGGTCTGACTTTTCACAACAGCTGCTTCGTCGGGTGTCACATACTTCCTGTTTTGTATCGGAACGCCCTTGGTGAGCTCCGCCGAACGCACCCGCCACAACACGTTCGCAGGCGCGCTGCTGGACCGCGCAGCCGAGTTTCGCAACGACGACACCTGGCTGGCTGCGCAGCGCAGTTCGCCGCGGGCGCGCTTCCTTGGGCTGGATTCCGAGTCGCACGCACCGGTGCGCGAGGGACGCCTGCTATGGCTCGGGCCGGCGGCGGTGCAAGCCGATACGGCTGCCAGCCTGCTCGGATTGCGTGACGGCGAGGCGTGGTTTCTGCTGCGCGATGCCATCGAGCATGCAGCATTTCCCGATGCCGAATGGCTGGACCTGCGCACGGCTGGCGGGCTGCTCGCGGCCGATGACGCCGGCTTGCTGGCGTACGCCTTCGGCTTGCGCAATTGGCAGAACGCCACCCGCTTCTGCGGGCACTGCGGAGCCACGCTGGCGCTGGTCGGCGCCGGCCATCGCGCCGTCTGCGGGGGTTGCGGCCGGCTGCATTTTCCGCGTACCGATCCGGCGATCATCGTGCTGGTCGAACACGACGGCGCCTGTCTGCTGGGCCGCCAGACGCCTTGGCGGGCACGGCAGTATTCCACGCTGGCGGGTTTCGTCGAACCCGGCGAATCGCTGGCCGATGCGGTCCGCCGCGAGGTACGCGAGGAAACCAGCGTCGAGGTGATCGACTGCGATTACCATTCCTCGCAACCGTGGCCGTTTCCTGCCTCGCTGATGCTGGGATTCACCGCGCGCGCGGCGGGACGCGCCATCGCCCTTACCGACGGCGAGCTGGAAGATGCGCGCTGGTTCAGCGCGCCGGAAATCGTCACCGGTCTGCGCGATGGATCGTTGCGCCTGTCCGCACCACTGTCGATTTCGTACCGGTTGATCGAACACTGGCTGCGCACCCGCCACGGCATCGAGCTGGCCGAGCTCCGGCGCGCGGAATGACAGCCGCTACAATCGCCGCTAGTCCGCTGATGTGAACCTGGCATGGCCGTCGAACTCGTTGCCGCTCTGATCGTATTGCTGGTGCTGCTGCTGTGGCCCGGCAACGTCGAAGGCCTGCGCCAGTTCGGCTGGTACCGTGCCTGGGTTGGCATGCTGGATTTTGCCGAAGGCGGTGGCCGCGTCGCACTGGCGCTGGTGCTGCCGGTGGTGGCGTGCGCGCTGGTCGCACATTTCCTGGACGGTTGGCCGTACACGCTGGCGGGATTGGCATTCGCCGTGTTGATCCTGTTCTACAGCTTCGGGCCGCGCGAACTCGAAAATGATTTCGAAGCGGTGTTGCGGGAAGACGACCCCGTCGCGCGCGTGGCCGCCGCCGCGAACTTTCGCAGCGTGCCGGATGGCGCACCGCGGGCCTTCACCGCCGCGGAACTGGTCGAGGCGGCGGTGACCGCGAGCTTGCGCCGACGCTTCGGAGTGCTGTTCTGGTTTTTCCTGCTCGGCCCCGCCGGCGCACTCGGCTACCGGCTGGCGTGGGTCACCGCGACCAGTGACGCGCTGCTCGATCCGCGCACCCGCCACGCCGCACGGCGCTTCGCACTGGCGCTGGACTGGATTCCCGCGCACCTGATGGTGTTGGCGATGGCGCTGGTCTCGAATTTCGATGCCGTGGTCGGCACGTGGCGCGCATGGCACGCTGCACCCGGCCGTTCGCAATGGGAACTCGATCCCGAATTTCTCGCCGCGGTGGCGCGCTCCGGCGTGGATGCCGATATCGCGGCCGGCGACGGTTCGACCACCTGCGTTTGCGACCCCATGACGGAGTTCGCCGATGCACGCCGGCTGATGCTGCGGGTCTTGATCGTATGGCTGGCGGTGGTGGCGTTGATCGCGCTGGCCGGCTGGGTCGCCTGACCGCTCCGGCCATGCTGCGTTTTTTCTACACCCTGACCATGTATCTCGCCACACCGGTCATCCTGTGGCGACTGGTGGCGCGCGGGTTTCGCTATCGCGATTACTTCCGGCGCTGGCGCGAGCGATTCGGTCGCTTCGATGCGCCCGATTTGCGCGATTGCATCTGGGTGCACGCGGTATCGGTCGGCGAAGTCAACGCGGCGGTACCGTTGATCGAAGCGATCAGGCGTCGTTACGCGCCGCGCACGCTGGTCGTCACCACGGTTACACCGACCGGCTCGGAACGGGTGCGCAAGCTGTTCGGGGACGAGGTGTTCCACGTGTACCTGCCGTACGACCTGCCGCGCGCGGTGACGCGTTTTCTCGATCGGCTGTGCCCGGCCATGGCGGTGATCATGGAAACCGAAATATGGCCGAACCTGTTTCACCAATGCGGTCGGCGCGGCATTCCATTGGCGATGGTGAACGCGCGACTGTCCGAGCGTTCGCTGCATGGTTACCGGCCGATCCGCGCGCTGGTTCGGCAGGCACTCGACAACGTCGCGTTGATCGCCGCGCAGTCGCACGCGGATGCCGAACGCTACCGGATATTGGGCGCCGATCCGGCCCGTGTGCAGGTTTCCGGCAACCTCAAGTTCGACATGCCGCTGCCCCGAAGTGCGCGCCGCAACGGTGCCGAGTTGCGCAGCCAGTGGGGCGCGACACGCCCGGTATGGATGGCGGCAAGTACCCACGAAGGCGAGGAACTGGCGGCGTTCGAAGCCCACCTCGCGGTGTTGGCGCGGATGCCGGATGCGCTGCTGCTGGTCGCGGCGCGCCACCCCGAACGGTTCCGCGCAGTCGAACACGCCGCGCGCAATCTCGGCTTCGCGGTGGCCACCCACACGGCGGGCGATGCGAACCTCGAAACGCAGTGCCTGGTGATCGATGCGATGGGCGTGATGATGCGCTACTTCGCGGCCTGCGATCTCGCCTTCGTGGCCGGCTCGCTGATACCGATCGGCGGACACAACGTGCTGGAGCCGGCGTCGCTGTCCAAACCGGTGCTGGTCGGGCCGTGCACGTTCAATTTCGAGGAAATCACCCGCAGCCTGATCGACGCGGGCGGTGCACGCCGCATCACCTCCGCACACGATCTCGGCACGACGGTGCTGGCGTTGCTGCGCGATCCCGACGCGCTGGCCCGAATGGGCATGGCCGCGCGCGCGGTGTGCGCGCGAGAACGTGGCGCCGCACGTCGTACCATGGTGCTGCTGGGACGGATTTTCGCGCGCGCGCGCTACCGCAACGAGTGCCGCGGTGCCAAGGTCGGTTGAGCCTATTTCTGCAAGAGTGTGTTGACCGTTTCCAGATCCTTCACCGACAAGGTGCCGGCGGCGTATTCGAGGTTCAACTGGTTGATCACGAACGCGTGGCGCGCTTGTGAATACGCACTCTGGGCCTGGAAATAATTTTCCTGCGCAATCAGCAGATTGACGATGGTCTGGGTGCCGATCTGGTAGCCGGCCTGGGTGCCGTCCAACGCGGTCTTGGCCGACAGCACCGCCTGCTTTTGCGCCTCCACCGAACTGATGCCGGCCTTGATCGCATTGAAGGCACTGCGGGTGTTGCTGACCGTGGTGCGGCGATCCTGCTCCAGCACGTCGTTGGCCTGGTCGCGCTGCGCGATCGCCTGCCGCACCCGCGATTGGGTGGCGCCACCGGAAAACAGCGGCACGCTCAACACGAAGCCGACCGTGGTATTGCTGCTGCGGTTGTCGCCACGCAACACGTTGGTGACGTTCGACGGCAAGCCGGAGGGATTGATGGCGTCCGGACCCCACGAGGGATTGCGCGAATAGGTCACCGATGCGTCGAGCGTAGGCAGATGGCCCGCGCGCGCCGCGGTGACGTCATGCCCGGCGGCTTGCACCAGGTCACGCTGTGCGTGCAGGGTCGGGTTGCTCGCCAGCGCGGTCTTGACCCAGGTATTCATGTTGTCGGGTTCGGGCGGATTGAGCGGCAGGTTCTCGGTCAAGGGGTCGAGCCCCTGCACGGGTTGGCCAGTGATCTGGGCCAGCGCCTGGCGATCATTGAAGACCGCGTTCTTGGCACTGATCACCTGCGCCACCGCGGTATCGTGCTGTGCCTTGGCATCGACCACGTCGGTGATCGCGGCAAACCCGACCTTGTATTTGGCTTGGGCTTGGTCGAGCTGCTTTTGCAGCGCTTTTTCGTTGGCCTCGGAGTACTTGAGGTTATCTACGTCGGTCAACACGTTGAAGTAGGCCTGCGCGACGCGCAGGATCAGGTTCTGCTCGGCGACCGCATACTGGGCCTCGGTGCTGGCGGCATTGGCCTTGCTGGCCTTCAGTTGCGCGAACTCACCGAGGTCGAACAGTACCTGTTGCAGTTGCACCGATTCGTTGCGCGAGCGGCCGTCATTGTGCCCATAGCTATCCACGAATGCGGTGCCGTTGGTGGTCTGGACGAATTGCGAACTGCTCTGAGTGCCGTGGCTGTCGTTGTACGAGACGCTGCCGTTGATCTGTGGCAACAGCACGGCGCGCGACTGCACCGCACCCTCGTGGCCGATGCGGTTCTGCGCTTCGGCCTGTTTCAGCACAGGGTCGGATTGCAACGCCTGCCGGTACACATCCATCAGGCTTTCCGCGTGCGCCGTGGCGGCGCCTGCCAAACCCAAGGCCGTCATCACGGCGAGGGCGCAGGCGCGGGTTGCGAGGCGGCAGGATGCTGGGCGCATGGTCATGCTCTTTGGTTCCCTGGAAATGGCAAGCGGAATGCGCGAGGGTCGCTCGGCGCGCTCCGGATTTACAATTGGAATTGCGGAACGGGCGCGGCACCCGTGAGATAAGGTACGTCGGTTTCGAACAGGCGCTCTTCGATCCAGCCGCCGTCCGCGGCGCGCCGCAGGCTCACGGCCTGCATGGCAGGTTCGCTGCCGCGAATGAGGAACATCCGCCCCGCCGGCTTCAGCCAGTCGCGAAACACCGACGGCAGTTCGGCCACCGCGCCGGTCACCGCGATCGCATCGAATGGCTCGCTGGGCGCGAACCCGCCAAACGCATCCGCGTGCTCGCAGGTGACATTGGCAACGCCGAGCGCTTGCAGCTTCGCCGCGGCGGCTTCGACGAAACCGGCGCGACAATCGATGCTGGTCACTTTTTGCGCAAGACGCGCGAGGCACGCCGCGAAGTAACCGCTGCCGGTGCCGATTTCCAGCACTCGCTCGTGCGCCAGTGGCAGCAACGCTTGCAGGATGCGGCCTTCGACGACCGGTTTCAGCATGATCTGATCGTCGCCGATCGGCAGCGCCACGTCGGCGTACGCCACGGCCTGATAGGCCGGCTGCACGAAATGTTCGCGCGGCAGCATGGCCAGCACCTCCAGTACACGTGCGTCGAGCACGTCCCACGGGCGCACCTGGTTCTCCACCATGTTGCGGCGGGCCAATTCGAGACGGGGGTTCATGTTCATGCTTGTTGCCGTTCCATCCAGTTCAAAATCGCTAAAAGTTCGGTCGCGCGGCAGACCTCTCGGGCGGCTTGCGCAGCCTGCCGGTTGCCCCGGCGCGAACGAAGTGCCGGAAGTCACCACGCTGGCGTGACGGTGGTCATCCGCCCCTGCAAGTCTAGTGAAAGCAAGTTGCGCGCCAACCAGGACTTGAAATTAATTCTTTTGCCCTCAACAAGATACGGCAACCACCTGCAAGCGGCAGGTGTCCGCGGACAGTCCGCCGGACACGCCGGACACGGCAGGCCCGCCTTGCTTCGGGCAAATTTGTACCAACGCGTATAATAACGACACGTATCCTGCAACGTCACGACACATATCCCGCAACGCCGATGAAAATACCCCTCATCCCATGAACGCCTCGCCCAAATGCTGCACCGGACCCGGCCGGCCGAAAGACCTGGAAAAACGCGCCGCGATCCTGGAGGCAGCGAAACGGCTGTTTCCGCAACACGGCTTCGAAGGTACCAGCATGGATGCGGTGGCGGCCGAAGCCGGGGTTTCCAAGCTCACCGTGTACAGCCACTTCGGCGGCAAGGAATCCCTGTTCATCGAGACCGTGCGCTGCAAATGCGATGGCATGCTGCCTCGCGCACTGTTCGAGGTGGACTTGAACGCGCCGGTGCGCGGGCAGTTGCTTGGCGTCGCGCGCGCGTTCTTCGCGCTGATCATGAGCGAAAGCGCGCTGGGCCTGCATCGCACCCTGATCGCAAGCGCGCAGCAATCGCCCAAACTCGCCAAGTTGTTCTGGGAAACCGGCCCGGTGCAGGTGCAGGCCACGCTTGCGAGCATGCTCGACAAGCAAGTCGCCGCGCATCAACTCGACATCGCCGATACCCATCGCGCCGCCAGCCAGTTCTTCTGTCTGCTCAAGGGCCAGCATCATTCGCGCGTCGTATTCGGGTGCGGCCAGCCGACCCGCGAGGAAATCGAAGCCCATCTGGAAGCGACCGTGGACATGTTCCTGAGGGCTTACGCTTATTCTTGCCATCATCCATGATGGCGGCTTCGGTGAATTCCACCGCCAACCCAGCGGCTGCGAACCGGGCCGTGTCAGAGCGGCCATCCGTGGCCTGACTTTTCGCGCGTTCTTGCCATCATCCATGATGGCGGCCTCGCCAAACGCCGCACTGAGCCGAATTCCGTAATCACGGCTACACCAGAACGGACTTCCTGTCCTGACTATTCACAACAGCCGCTCCGACCGAGCATCCACAGCCGCTTTTGAATGACCACTGCTGGCGCATTCATTCGGTCAGGATCTTTGTTTCGAATTACGAATAGCCGTTCGCGCTGAGCGTAGCGTCCGAAGGACGCGAAGTCGAAGCGTTAAGCCAATGTCCTTCGACCTCAGCGCTTCTTGTCTGCTTGGGACGAACGGTATTTTCAAACTGGGCATCCCCTTGCATTCGTTCGTATTCGCCATCGCAACCCAAACATGCTTCAATGGACCGATGAAGCGGGGGTGCTTGGCGTCACGCGCAAGCTGAGACAGACCCTTCGAACCTGATCCGGTTCGCACCGGTGTAGGGAGCTTCGCGACACGGCGTCTGTTCGTGCCGCCCGGCGCCGCCCGTATTCAGACACCTTTCCTGAACCGGAATGACGCCGATGAACGCACAACCCTCCGAACTCCTGCGCGAAGCGCAGCAGCTTTCTGAAACCGTCACGTCGCCGATCCGCGGCTCGCGCAAGACTTACGCCACCGGCAGTCGCGACGACATCCGCGTGCCGATGCGCGAAATCGTGCTCACCGATACGCCGGCGATGTTCGGCACCGAGGCCAACGCGCCATTCACGGTGTACGACACCTCGGGACCCTACACCGACCCCGCATTCACGCCCGACCTCGTCGCCGGCCTCCTGCCGCTGCGCGCAAAATGGATAGAGGCTCGCGACGACACCGAGCTGCTGGCCAACCGCACCTCCGAGTTCGCACGTCGCCACGCCGAGGCGGAACTGCTCGCCAGCGTACGCTTCCCGAGCCTGCCGAAGCCGCGTCGTGCCAAGGCCGGCGCCAACGTGACGCAGATGCACTATGCGCGGCGTGGCATCGTGACGCCGGAGATGGAGTTCATCGCGATCCGGGAAAATCAGAAACTTGAGGCGATCCGTGGCAGCGCGCTCGCCACGCAGCACCCCGGCCAATCCTTCGGTGCCGCGATTCCGCGCGAAATCACGCCGGAATTCGTGCGCGACGAAGTTGCCCGCGGTCGCGCGATCATCCCGTGCAACATCAACCATCCCGAAACCGAGCCGATGATCATCGGCCGCAACTTCCTCACCAAGATCAACGCCAACATCGGCACGTCCGCCGTGACGTCCTCCATTGCCGAAGAAGTCGAAAAAATGGTGTGGTCGATCCGCTGGGGCGGCGACACCGTGATGGATCTTTCCACCGGCAAGTACATCCACGAAACGCGCGAATGGATCATGCGCAATTCGCCGGTGCCGATCGGCACGGTGCCGATCTACCAGGCGCTGGAAAAAGTCGGCGGCGACGCCGAAGAACTCACTTGGGAATTGTTTCGCGACACCCTGATCGAGCAGGCCGAGCAGGGCGTGGACTACTTCACGATCCATGCCGGCGTGCTGCTGCGCTTCGTGCCCCTGACCGCCAAGCGCGTCACCGGCATCGTGTCGCGCGGCGGTTCGATCATGGCCAAGTGGTGTCTCGCGCACCACAAGGAATCGTTCCTCTACACGCATTTCGAGGAAATGTGCGAAATCATGAAAGCCTACGACGCGGCTTTCAGTCTGGGCGACGGCCTGCGCCCCGGCTGCATCGCCGACGCCAACGATGAAGCGCAATTCGCCGAACTCGACACGTTGGGTGAACTGACCGACATCGCCTGGCAGCACGACGTGCAGGTGATGATCGAGGGTCCCGGCCACGTGCCGATGCACCTGATCAAGGAAAACATGGAGCGGCAACTCGAGAAGTGTCACGAGGCGCCGTTCTACACGCTGGGGCCGCTGACCACCGACATCGCACCGGGCTACGACCACATCACCAGCGCGATCGGTGCCGCGATGATCGGCTGGTACGGCACCGCGATGCTGTGCTACGTGACGCCCAAGGAACACCTGGGGCTGCCTGACAAGAACGACGTGCGCGAAGGTATCGTCGCCTACAAGATCGCCGCGCACGCGGCCGACCTCGGCAAGGGCCATCCGGGTGCGCAGGCGCGCGACAATGCGCTGTCCAAGGCGCGTTTCGAATTTCGCTGGGAAGACCAGTTCAACCTAGGGCTGGATCCCGACAAGGCCAAGGAATTCCACGACGAAACCCTGCCCAAGGATGCCGCCAAGACCGCGCATTTCTGCTCCATGTGCGGCCCGAAATTCTGCTCGATGAAGATCACCCAGGACGTACGCGACTACGCGCGCGAACATGGCGTTGAGGCTTTCGTGGCGCTGGACGAAGGCATGGCCGAAAAAGCCGCGGAATTCCGCGGCTCCGGCAATCATCTATATCGGCGAGGGTGAGAGCTTCATGCAATTGCAGGTTCCTTTCGTTCAATTGCCGATTCGATTCGATGCTGCAAGGCTGGCCGGAGAGGTAGCCATGCTGGGCGACCCCGCATGGCGTGAACACCCCCAGAAGTACCCGGGCAATTTCGCCCTGCCGTTGATCTCGGTCGATGGCGATCCCGGAAGTGATGCGATTGCTGGCCCGATGCGGCCAACGGAATACCTGCGGTGCTGTCCCTACCTGCACGACGTTCTGGCACGCCTGGGTGCCGTGTGGGGGCGCACGCGGTTGATGAAGCTCACGGCCGGTGCCGAGGTCACTCCGCACGCGGACATCAACTATTACTGGCGCGATCGGGTACGTGTGCATGTGCCGATCCTGACGCACCCGGAAGTGCGCTTTGCCTGCGGGGAAGCCGAGGTGAACATGGCCGCAGGGGAATGCTGGATTTTCGATACCTGGCGCCCGCACCGCGTCATCAATCCGGTCGCGCAAGATCGCATCCATCTGGTTGCGGACACAGTGGGGAGCGGTGCGTTCTGGGAGCTTGCCGAACGGGGCCGGACTCCCGGTCGCGGTGCTTTCAATGGTTGGCATGCAGAGGAATTCAACGGCGACGGGGGAACGACCGCGAACCTTGTTTTCGAGTCAATCAACGTGCCGCAAGTGATGACGCCTTGGGAACTGCGCAACCACGTCCAGTTCATCCTTGATCACGTCGAACCACATCCGCAGCTTGCCGTCGTGCAACGGCAGGCTGCGCGCTTTGTCGTTGGCTGGCAGGCGTTGTGGGCGCGCTACGGGGAAAACCGTGAGGGCTGGCCTGCTTATCGTGAAGCCTTGAATGCGTTTATTGAAAACATGCAAGCGCACGCAGTGCCGTTGCGATTGGTCAACGGTATGGGGTTCATGAATACGCTACGCTCGATGGTTCTCGGCGTAGCCTTGGCCGATCGACGAGATCGCCCGTCGGGTGATGAGGCACGCACATCGGCCCAAGTTGGTCAAGAAGCATTGCCGTGAAACTCCCCGTCCCGTTCATCCAACTGCCGCTGCTGTTCGATGCAGACGCGCTTGCCGCGGAGGTCAATGCACTGGAAGAGAATCTGTGGCAACCGCACCCCAGTGGCCTTCCAGGCAATACGGCGCTGCCACTGGTAGCTGTCGGGGGTGATCCAGCGCATGGTGACGCATTGCAAGGCGCGATGCGATCGACGCCCTCGCTGGAACGCTGCCCCTATTTGCTCCAGGCGCTCGGCAGCCTGGGCGTCGTAGTGGGGCGCGTGCGACTGATGCGCCTTGCGCCCGGTGCCGAAGTCGATCCCCACGTCGACACCAACCATTACTGGAACGAACGGGTGCGGGTACACATTCCCATCACGACCGATCCTTCCGTGCAGTTCTTCTGCGACGCTGCGCAGGTTCACATGCGCGCGGGCGAGTGTTGGATTTTTGACACCTGGCGGTTGCATCGCGTGACCAATGCTTCTGGCCGCGATCGCGTTCATCTGGTGGTGGACACGGTAGGCAGCGCGGTACTCGGAAGGCTGATCAATGCCGGGCGCCAGCACGCGAATTCGGCAGATGAATGGAATCCCGGCTACGTTTCGCCCGACGCGGACAAATCTACGGACGGGCTGATGTTCGAGTCCGTCAATTTGATGTCTCCGATGAGCTATTGGGAATTGCGTGAACACGTGAAATTCCTGCTCGGAGAGTGCGAGGAACACCCGTTGTTGCCCGTGGTCCGGCATTGCGCGAATGAATTCGTGATGGAATGGCGGACGCTCTGGTTCCAGCATGGCTCGAATCCAGAAGGCCTGCCCGGGTTCCGGAGTTTGCTGGATGAATTTCTTGCGCGCATGCGACGCCTTGGCGGCGAAGTTTCATTACGAAACCACGTGCAACTGACATCTGCATTCAATGGATTGCTTGGCCAGGCAGCATCCGAATTGGGCACCGCCGATGCCAGTGAAGAGCGCACGCGTGCAGCGGCGCATGTCAAAGCAGTTGGCGCTTCGGCAGATTACGAATTCGATTGCCCGGTATTCATCGTGTCGCCGCCGCGCTCGGGTTCGTCGCTGCTTTTCGAAACATTGGCATTGGGCCGCAATGTGTGCACGATCGGCGGCGAAAGCCATGGCATCATCGAGGGCAACACCGCTTTTGGAATGCTCGGTGCGGCCGCGCGCGATTACGAGTCCAATCGGCTTGATGCGCCCGATGCCACGCCCCAGATCATTGCGGCTCTGCGCGAACGATACCGCCGGCGCGCCTTCGATCGAAACGGACAAAAGGTATCTGGCCGCATCCGTCTACTGGAAAAGACGCCCAAGAATGCTCTGCGCACTCCATTTTTCACCAAAGTATTTCCCGACGCACGGTTCATTTACCTGTATCGCGATCCCAAACAGGTACTCGCGAGCATGATGGAAGCATGGGAATCAGGAGGATTCAGAACCTACCCGCAATTGCCTGACTGGAGGGGACTGCCGTGGTCAATGACCCTCATACCCGGTTGGCGCGACCTTATCGGTAAGCCATTGCCCGAAATAGTTGCCGTGCAGTGGCGGACGATCACCGAGATGTTGCTGGATGATCTGTCTGCCCTTCCGGCGGACTGTTGGTGCACAGTGCGCTATGATCGATTCACGGCAAACCCGGATGACGAAGTCCGCAGGCTGTGCGCCGATCTCGACATTGACTGGGATCGGACACTGGGTTCTGAATTGCCGTTGGCAAGCCATACGGTATCTGCGCCCGACCGTGAAAAATGGCGGAAACGCGAGCACGAGATTCTCCCGTGCTTGGAGAGAGTCTCCGACACGATCATGCGCGCGGAATTCTGTTCGCACAAGAGACTGCACGAAACGATTTGATTGACCATGTTGCGTAAGCAAGGCAGAAAATGCACTGTCGTGCTTGATTGTCGACGCCAATCACCACGATGGAAATGTTGTTATGGCAGAAGTTAAGACCATAGCGGTACACTGGCGCCCTTGCCAGCGAAGCAGACACGTACGAAGGAGTCGTCAAGATGGCCACCAAGAACCAACCGTTCCTCTCAGATATTCAGACCATTCGCAAACGCGCGCGCGAACAGATGCACAAGGGCGCGATCACGGATAGCTACAAGGCCGACCGCAAGACGGTGCTGAAGCTGCTCAACGAGGCGCTGGCCACCGAAATCGTGTGCGTGCTGCGCTACAAGTACCACTATTTCATGGCCTCCGGCATCAATGCCAAGAGCGTTGCCAACGAGTTTCTTGAGCACGCCAACGAGGAACAGGGCCATGCCGACCAGATTTCGGAGCGCATCACCCAGCTCGAGGGCGCGCCGAACCTGTCGCCGGAAGGCTTGTTGACACGCAGTCATTCCGAGTACGTCGAGGGCGACGATCTGGTCGACATGATCAAGGAAAACCTGGTCGCCGAGCGCATCGCGATCGAAACCTACAGCGAGATGATCCGCTATCTCGGCAACGACGATCCCACCACGCGACGGATGATGGAAGAGATCCTGGCGATGGAAGAAGAGCACGCCGAGGACATGAACACCCTGCTCGAGCAACTCGGCCATAAGGGCGAACCTGCCAAGCCACGTCCAGCAAAATCAAGGTAAAGGCAAGCCTGACTTTGCGCATGACCTTGGCGGCTGCCAGGCGCGCAACGCATATTCAGCGCGTGCGCGACCCAACTCGATCAATTCCGACGCGCGGTAGAACTCGTATACCGCGCTCGCATTGCGTGGCACTTCGACCACGAGGTCCGGCCGATCAGCTGCGAGCCGGAAGCTGGTGAGGTTTTCCTGCATCAGGTCCAGCGATTGGGTCAGCGTATCCATCCAGCCGGGTTCGGCTTGCTGGCCCTCATGATTGCCGATGGTGCGCTTGACGAACGCCGCGATCTTGCCGCGCAACCCGCTCCGCGATTTGGCCTGCACCGGCCGGCGCGTCGCCTGCAACACTTCGATCGGCCCGTTGACGTTGACCGCGATGGTGTAGTCGCCGGGCGACTGCAGCAGCGGCGTCAGCGGCAACGGATTCATCAGGCCACCATCGACCAGCCGATGGCCGTTGAGCGGATGCGGGCGGAAGACGGTCGGGATCGCAATCGAAGCACGGATGGCTTCGAACAACGAACCGCGGTTCAGCCAAACCTCGCGTTCGCGGTCGAGGTCGGTCGCGACCGCGGTGAACGGAATCGGCAGTTCCTCGATGTCGATCTCGCCGATCAGTTCGCGCAGCACCCCGATGATGCGCTCGCCCTTGATCAAGCCGGCGCCGGACAACGTCCAGTCGACCAGTTTCAACACGTCCATCTTCTGCAACGCGCATACCCAGTCACGATACACGTCCAGCTTGCCCGCCGCGTAAATGCCGCCGATCAGTGCGCCCATCGAACTGCCGGATACCGCGGTGATGCGGAATCCGGCCGCTTCGATGGCTTCGATCGCACCGATGTGCGCGAGCCCGCGCGCGCCGCCGGTACCCAGCGCCAGCGCGACGGTTGGTTTGTTGCTGTCAATCGTCACCAAGGGCTGTGCGTCGTTCACGACTTCCCATGCTCGTACTCGTCCAGTGCGAGCTTGTGCATGATGCGAATTTCTTCGCGCAAGGATTGCGGCGATACCACTTCCGCATCCGGGCCATAGCGCAGGATGTCCATCACCAGCTCGCGCGACTGGGAGTACGGCACCTTCAATTCGTAGCGCCCGTCGTCGAGCCAGCGGCCTTCCTGCAGCGAATGCCAGTGCTCGTCGGCGACCCAACGCGCGGCACGCGCCGAGAACCTGATCGTCGCCCACGCCTTGGGTGTCCCGGCAAAAATGCCGTAGCTCGACGCCAGGGTGTCATCCAGTTCCTTGTCGGCGCGATCGACGGCGACTTCGTCGAGCGTCTCGGGCGCACCGATGCGGTCCACCGCGAAACTGCGCAACGCCTCGCGATCGTGGTCCCATGCATCGAGGTACCAGTTGTCGCGGTAATGCGTCAGCCGTTGCGGTGATACGTGGCGCACGCTGTCGGCACCGGTAGTGCGCGCCCGATAGCGGAATTTCAGTTGCCGGCGCGCCAGCAATGCCCCGGCCACCGTGCGAAACGTCTGCTGGTTGAGTTTGCGCGAGCCCCATGGAATCACCCGGATGCGGTCCAGCGGCTGCGTGCGGGTGCCAGCTTGCTCGTTCAACAATTTTTCGACGCGCGTGCGGAACGGCGCCAAGGCATCCGCCAGTACGCCAGGGTCCGAGCGCGTGACCAATGCTTCCAGCGCCATCAGCGCCGACAACTCTTCGCTGGTCAGCCATAGACCCGGCAACTCGAAACGTTCGCCCTCGCCTTCGGCATAGGCGTAACCGCGCCCTTCCGGATCGCTGTCCAGCGGCGCGCCCAGGGCATCACGCAGGAACGCGATGTCGCGATACAGGGTGGCGCGCGAACATCCCAACTCGTCGCGCAGGCGCTGCACTTCGACTGGCCGCCGGTGCGACTTGAAGATGCCGTGCAGCTTGAGGACGCGTTCGTACTGGTGCATAGCAAGAGCCTGTCAACACCATGTCAACAGACCCCAGCATGCCGCGCCGCGCGATTGGCGGCAAGCGCTGGGTTTCGACCGTTCGCCCTGAGCGTAGGTCCCGTCTTTGAACCAAGACGGGGCCGAAGTCGAAGGGCATGCGCTACCGTGCTTCGACTTCGCTTGCTGCGCAAGCTACGCTCAGCACGAACGGTTGGATAATTGCCCCCAAAGACCCATGCCACACGCCCACCTCGAACTCAATCGCCCCACCGGCGATGAAATCAAGACGACCACGTGTTACATGTGCGCGTGCAGGTGTGGCATCCGCGTGCACCTCAAGGATGGCCGCGTCCGCTACATCGACGGCAATCCGAAACACCCGGTCAACCGGGGTGTGATCTGCGCGAAAGGCGCGTCGGGCATCATGCAGCACTACTCGCCGGCACGCTTGCGTAAACCGCTGCTGCGGGTGGGCGAGCGCGGCGCGCGCGCGTTTCGTGAAATCGAGTGGGATGAAGCGCTCATCCTGGCAACGAAGTGGTTGGGCGAGATCCGCGCGCGCAATCCCGATGAACTCGCGTTCTTCACCGGTCGCGACCAGAGCCAGGCGCTGACCGGCTGGTGGGCGCAGCAATTCGGCACCATCAACTACGCCGCGCACGGTGGCTTCTGCTCGGTGAACATGGCGGCGGCCGGCATGTATACGTTCGGCGGTTCGTTCTGGGAATTCGGCGAACCGGACTGGGACCACACCAAATACCTGATGCTGTGGGGCGTGGCCGAGGACCACGATTCCAATCCGATCAAGCTGGGCCTCGGCAAAATGAAATCGCGTGGCGCGAAGATCGTCGCGATCAATCCGGTGCGCACCGGCTACGCGTCGATCGCGGACGAATGGGTACCGATCAATCCCGGCACCGATGGTCTGCTCGCGGGCGCCCTGATCCATGAGTTGCTGTCGAGCGATCGCGTGGATTTCGATTACCTCGTGCGCTATTCGAATGCGCACCATCTGGTGATTCGCGATCCGGATGCGGCCGACGACGGCTTGATTGCGCGCGATGCGAATGGAAAGCCGTTGTGTGCGGTGCGCTCGCAACACCATCCCCACCCCGACCCTCCCCTTGAAGGGGAGGGAGAAACGCTTGCGCGTGCTTCCTTCGAAGGGCACGGAGTGAAAATCGTCGATGCCACGCTGCCGGACATCGCCCCACTGATCGCCGGCGAACACACCCTGGCCGACGGACGCAAGGCGGTGCCGGCGTTCCAATTGGTCGCCGAACGCTTCCTCGCAGACGATTACGCACCCGACAACGTCACCGAACGCTGCGGCGTGGATGTGGCCACGATCCGCCGGCTGGCCGGTGAACTGGCGCACGTCGCCTTCGACGAGGCCATCGAACTTCCGATCGCATGGACCGACAGCCACGGCCGCGCGCACGACACGATGCCGGGCCGACCGGTGTCGATGCATGCGATGCGCGGAATCGCCGCACACGCCAACGGCTTCCACACTTGCCGCACGATCCATCTGTTGCAGATGCTGCTGGGCGCGATCGACACCCCCGGCAGTTTCCGCTATCAGCCGCCGTACCCGAAACCCGCTCCACCCGGCAACAAACCCGCGAAGTCGCGCAAGCCGGACGGTTCGCTGACTGGCAATCCACTCGGTTATCCGCAATCACCCGATGATTTGCTGGTGGACGCGAATGGCAATCCACGCCGGCTGGACCACGCCTTCAGTTGGGAGTACCCGCTGGCCAACCACGGCCTGCTGCAGTCGGTGATCAGCAACGCGGTGGACGGCAATCCAACCCACATCGACACGTTGTTCCTGTTCATGGCCAACATGGGCTGGAATTCGGCGATGGACACCGCCGGCACGCGACGCCTGCTGTGCGCGCGCGACGATGACGGCAACTACAAGATCCCGCACGTCATCTACGCTGACGCCTACGACTCGGAAACCGTGGCGTTCGCCGACCTGGTGTTGCCGGACACCACCTACCTTGAGCGCTGGGACTGCGTCAGCCTGCTGGATCGACCAATCAGCGACGCGGAATGCTCGGCCGATGCGATCCGCCAGCCGGTGGTGCAACCCGATCGCGACGTGCGCCCATTCCAGGACGTACTGCTGGATCTCGGTGCGCGCCTGCAGTTGCCGAATCTCGTCGACGAAAACGGCAACGCGAAATACCGCGACTACGCCGACTACATGGTCCGTCACGAACGCGCGCCGGGTGTCGGATTGCTGTCGGGCTGGCGCGGTGCGGATGGATCGCAACACGGCAAAGGCGCACCGAATACCGACCAGTTGCGGCGCTACATCGAGCACGGCTGCTTCTTCGAGGCACGCGTACCGGAAGCGGGCGCGTACTACCGCTTCGCCAACCGCGATTACCTGCAATGGGCACAGGGGATGGGTTTCGTCGGCTCGACCGAGCCGATCACCATGCAGTTGTATTGCGAAGTGCTGCAACGTTTCCGGTTGGCTGCGCAGGGTCACGGCGCAACGCAGCCACCGGATTCCGAACGCGCGCGGGTCGAACGGTATTTCGATCCGGTGCCTTTCTGGTATGACGACACCAACCCATCCCCACCCAACCCTCCCCTTGAAGGGGAGGGCTACAAGCTCTCCGCCATCACCCAGCGCCCGATGTTCATGTACCACGCGTGGGGTTCGCAAAACCGCTGGTTGCGACAAATCGCCGCCCGCAATTTCCTGTACGTGCATCCGGCCACGCTCGCCGCGCATGCCATCGACGACGGCGACTGGGCGTGGATCGCATCGCCGCGTGGGCGCATCCGGGTGCAGGTGCGTGCACACGCGGGTTGCGCGCCGGGCACGGTATGGACGTGGAACGCGATCGGCAAGAAGCGCGGTGCCTGGAAACTCGGCGACGATGCACCGGAATTCGTGGATGGTTTTCTCTTGAACCATTTGATCGGCGAGCGCGGCAGCGATCGCGCCTACAGCAACGGCGATCCGGTGACGGGCCAGGCCGCGTGGTTCGACCTCAAGGTGCGCCTGGAACACGATCCGGAACCTGCCGTGCCCGGACACCGGGTCGAACTGGCCGACGCCTGAGTCCGGCCGCGATACCGCCATGCGGGGCGGACATGGGTCGGATTGTCACTTGCCATTACCCGAATCTGCACACCGGAGAACGACGAAACCAGTACCGGGCAGCTTTCCCGATCACAAGCGGATGCATCTGTACATAACGCCATGCTTACCCGCGCGCGCGGGAACCACGGCACAATCGGTTCTGCGATGACACCAGTCATCGCCGTGACGAACCACCACAAGGACGTTCCGGGGAAATCCGACAGAATGCACGAGCCGCAGCCAGCCGCCACGACGGAAGCATGCCCATGACCTGGCAAGCCTGGGCCACCGCCGCGGTCATCCTTGTCGCGATGGCGTTGTTCGTCAGCGAGAAGGTGCGCGTGGACGTGGTCGCGCTGATCACACTGGCGCTGCTGGTCGCACTCGGGATCGTCACGCCCGAACAGGCACTGTCCGGCTTCAGCAACGAAGCCACGGTGACGGTCGCGGCCATGTTCGCGCTCGCGATCGGGATCGAGCGCTCGGGCGCATTGGAACCCATCATCAGGCTGCTGTCGCGGATCCGCAATCCGTGGCTGTTGACGCTGGGCATCATGGTGGCAACCGCGCCGCTCGGCGCGTTCATCAAGAACACCGCGCTGGTGGCGACTTTCCTGCCGCTTACGTTGCGGATATGCCAGCGTACCGGCACCTCACCCGCGCGCGTGCTCATGCCGATGGCGTTTGCCGCGCAGATGGGCGGCGTTTGCACCCTGGTCGGTACTTCGTCCAACCTGCTGGTCGATTCGCTCGCCCAGAAGCAGAACCTCGCGCCGTTCGGCATCTTCGAATTCACCCAACTCGGCGTGCTGCTCGCCATCGCCGGGATCATCTACATGATGGTGATCGGACGCTGGCTGTTGCCCAGGCACCTCGACAACGAGGCGCCCGGGCCACTGCAGGCCGGCAAATACGTGACTGAACTCAAGGTCATGTCAGATTCGCCGCTGGTCGGGCAAACCATCGCCGAAGCCAAGCTCGGTGAGCGCGGTGTGTATCCGCTGGAACTGTTGCGCGGCGACGAACACATGTGGTCGCCGCGCACCCAGAAGCTGAGCATCGGCGATGTGTTGCTGGTGCGCGGCGAATGGGACAAGCTGGAGGATTTCCGCAAGCACGCGGATCTGGAGATCAACCCGGAATTCGTCCACGCCGAGGACAACGACAAGGCCCAGGTGCTGGTCGAAGCCATGATCACCCCGGCCGGCGCCGCCGAGGATCGCACCCTGCGCGATCTCGACGTGGCCGCACGCTACCGCGCCACGGTGTTGGCAATACACCGCCGCGGCCACGTATTGCGCGACAAGCTGCAGGATGTCGCGTTCCGCGGCGGCGACGTGCTGATGACGCTGCTGCCCGCCGATGCGGTCAAGCGCCTGCGCCGCGACGACCGCTTCGTGGTGTTGAACGAACGCGACGATGCGCGCCGCCCTGCCTACAAGGCCATCGTCGCCGTCGCGATCATGGCCGGCGTCATCCTGGTGTCGGCGCTGCGCTGGTTGCCGATCCCGATCGCGGCCATCTGCGGCGTCGTCGCGATGGCACTGACCCGCTGCTTCGGACGCAAGGACGTATACGAAGGCATGGACTGGAAAATCATCATCATGCTCGGCGCGATCCTGCCGCTCGGCATCGCGATCGAACAAACCGGGCTGGCCAACGTGGTCGTGCACGGGGCGCTCGACCTCGTCGGCAATCATGGTCCACTCGCGGCGCTGCTGATGGTGTACATGCTCACCGCACTACTGACCGAACTGATGGGCCACAATCCATCGGTGGTGCTGATGGTCGGCATCGCCGTCAGCGTCGCGCACGCGGTACACGCCGACCCGCGCCCATTCGTGGTGGCTGTCGCATTCGCCGCCGCGACCTCGTTCGCGACCCCGGTCGGGTACCCGACCAATACCATGGTGTACTACGCTGGCGGCTACCGGTTTACGGATTTCACCAAGGTGGGGGTGCCGTTGATCGGATTGTTCTGCGCCCTGTCGATGTACCTCATTCCGAAGATCTGGCCGTTTTGAATCGTGGTGTTCGGCTCTAGTTGGACATTCCTGTCTTTTTCCGCGCCGTTGCGCGACGCCGAGCATCGCAGCGCCAAGCGCCAAGGTAGGCCGGATCAAGCCGCGAAACGGCGACTGCGCCGCAGGAGCGGCGCGAACGGCGTAGCCGGGCCCGAAGGGCCGGAAGGCAGGATGCCTGAAGTTTTCCGGCGTTCGCGCGTTCGCGCTCACACCTTGATCCGCCCTACGCGGGAGTAACGCCGCATGACATCCCTGCCACCGCCAGCTAAAAAAAAGCTCGGGTTGGTGATCGACCTCGACATCTGCGTCGGCTGCCACGCCTGCGCGGTCGCCTGCAAGGAATGGAACGACGGCGGCGATTTCGGGCCGCTCGCCGATGACGATCCGTATGGCGCTGAGCCGCTCGGGGTTTGGTTCAACCGGGTGCATAGCTACGAAATCACGGGACTCGGGACTCGGGACTCGGGACTCGGGCAAAGCGCGCTTGGTAACGCCATCCGTGAATCGGATGCTCATGCGCTGACTCGCCCTGCACCCAGCGAGGCTCAAAATCAACAGAAGAGCGACACTTTCTCCGAACACTCGTTCCGAGTCCCGAGTCCCGAGTCCCGAGTCCCGCAAACGCAAATGGTTCACTTCCCGCGTTCGTGCCTGCATTGCGAAACGCCGGACTGCGTGACGGTGTGTCCGACCGGCGCGAGTTACAAGCGCGCCGAAGACGGCATCGTGCTGGTCGACGAGGACAAGTGCATCGGTTGCCAGTTGTGCGCGTGGGCGTGCCCGTACGGCGCGCGCGAAATCGCGCTGCCGCATCCGAAAGCGCAAATCTCTGACGCTGGCCGCAAGGACAGCAAGCGCGGCACCATGCAGAAATGCACGTTGTGCGTCGACCGCATCTACAACGAAACGCTGGACGAGCGCGATCGCCAACCGGCGTGTGTGCTTGCCTGCCCGACCCGCGCGCGGATGTTCGGCGACCTGGGTGATCCGGACTCCGAGGTTTCGAAAGTGGTTGCCGAACGCGATGGGTTCGCGCTGATGCCGGAATTCGGCTACCAGCCGGTGAATCGCTACCTGCCGCCGCGCCCGCGCCGCGATGGTTCGGCGTCCACGGCACCCACGAAGCCGGCAACGGAAACGCTCGATACCGAAAAATTGCCACCACTGCTGCGCTGGCTGGACAAGGCCCTGTCGCGATGAAACCGGCGCTCTCGGTAATTTTCTTCACGGTATTGGGTGGCGCGGGTTACGGCCTGTGGTGCCTGCTCGGCGCCGCGCTCGCCGCCGGAATCTATCCGTCCACGACGACCACCGTGCTGGTGCCGCTGGCGTTCGGTTTCGTGCTGGTGACGGTCGGTCTGCTCGCTTCGACCTTGCACCTGGGCCGTCCCGAGCGCGCGTGGCGGGCGCTCTCGCAGTGGCGCAGTTCCTGGTTGTCGCGCGAAGGCATCGCTTCGCTGGCAACCTACCTGCCGATGCTCGCGGTCGGCTGGTGCGCGTATGCCGATCGCACGGGTGTTGCCATCCGCGTCACCGGCGCATTGCTGGCATTGGGCGCACTGGCAACCCTGCTGTGCACGGCGAACATTTACCGATCACTCAAGACCATCCATGCCTGGCGCGTACGCCAGGTGCTGCCGCTGTACTTCGCATTCGCGTTGCTGTCGGGCGGTTTGTGGTTGTGGGCGTGGCTGGATTTCGCCATGCAACATTCGATCGGGAATGGATTTCCGCTGGCATTGCTGGCGCTGGCGGTGATCGCGGCGGTGGTCAAGACCGACTACTGGCGCGGCATCGATCGCTTGCCCGCCAATACCGCGGGCCACGCCATCGGTCTCGAATTCCTCGGCAACGTGCGCGCATTCGAAGGCCCGGTCACCGAGCAAAGCTATCTCACCCGCGAGATGGCGTTCGTGCTGGCGCGCAAGCACAGCGCGCGCTTGCGCAGGAGCGCGGTGGTCCTGTTTGCGTGCCTGCCGGTCATCGGCATCGCGATCGCCTTGCCCAGCCGTGGGTACTGGATCGCGCCGCTCACGGCGCTGCTGTGCATCGCCGGCCTGTTCATCGAACGCTGGTTGTTCTTCGCCGAAGCGCGCCACGCCGTCGCGGCGTTTTTCCGCGAACGCGCAGGTTGAAAGGCGGGTCGACAGCCTCCATCATTCCGCCACGCAAATTCAACAGCGATTCAGTGCCCGGGCCCCAGCCTTTCGGGTTTCACTGAAGCGAATCCAAGGAGTCGTGCATGAAATCCTCGCGGATTGCCGCGCTCGCCGCGGCATCGGCCTTGTGCCTGCCGGCCGTCGCGCTGGCCGGTTCACTGTTCGGCCAAGGCTCCGACTGGAGCGGCAGTGGCGAGTTCGGACTCGCGCAGGCCAGCGGCAATACCAAATCGCTCAACGTGGATGCCAAACTCAAGCTCGCCTACGAGGACGACATCTGGAAGGACGCCTTCTTTCTCGACGTCAATCGCGCCAAGAGCAACGTCAAGACGCCGATAGTGGTCAATGGCGTCACGGTCGGCGAAGCCGACAGTTACCAGACCACTGCCAACCATTACGACGCGGGTGGTTCGGTTGGTTACAAGTTCAACCCGCGTGCCTACATGACCGGTGCCGCGCGCTACGACCACGATGACTTCGCACCCAACCGCTGGCAGCAAGTCGCGTCGATCGGGTTCGGCTACATCGTGCTGAAGGATGCACGCCAGGAACTGTCGTTCGAGGCCGGCCCCGGCTACAAACGTTACCAACCGCAAACCTACACCCAAGTCGACACCAGCGTGACCCCGCCAGTGGTGACCACGGTGATCCCACCGGTACAGGACGAGGCAATCGGCCGCGGACTCATCAATTACAAACTTGCGATCACCGACAGCACCAGCCTGCAGGAAACCTTCCTCGCCGAAGTCGGCAGCGAGAACAAGTACTACCAGAACGACATCGGCATCGCGGTCGCCATGACCAAGACGCTGGCGCTGAAAGTGGCCTACGAGAACCGTTACAACTCGAACATCGTGCCCGGCACCAAGCACATGGACAGCTTGTTCACCACCAACCTGGTGTACAGCTTCGGCAAGTCGCAGTAATTCGGGACTCGGGACTCGGGACTCGGGACTCGGGACTCGGGACTCGGGACTCGGGACTCGGGACTCGGGACTCGGGACTCGGGACTCGGGACTCGGGACTCGGGAGCAGCGTAAAGC
>JBOHYW010000002.1:0-71316 GCA_050738155.1 Rhodanobacteraceae bacterium | reverse complement strand
GTTTCGCAGGGCGGGAGCCAGTCCGCCTTCGACGAATGGCGGGATCAACGGTTCTTGTAGGTTGGGCTGAGCTTGCGAAGCCCAACGCGGGCGAAGCAAGACGTTGGGGTTCGCATGAAGCCGCTCACCCCAACCTACTCGCTGTTCGCTCGTTTCGGAACGGACGGCGAGCTGGGCCGGACGTTCCGCGCCGAGGATTGATGGGTTTCGCAGGGCGGGTGACAGTCCGCCTTCGACGAATGGCGGGATCAACGGTTCTTGTAGGTTGGGCTGAGCTTGCGAAGCCCAACGCGGGCGAAGCAAGACGTTGGGGTTCGCATGAAGCCGCTCACCCCAACCTACTCGCTTGTCGAATCATGAATGGGATCAGCAGAACCAGAGATTTCCAAGGTCAAAATGGATTCCCGCTTGCGCGGGAATGACGAGCAAAGAACGATTGCCCGAGATTCCGTACGGGAATTGGATGGCAATTCAGGTCGTCAATCCTTGCGTACCCAGGTCTGCGTGCGCCCGAACAATGAAACGCCGATGTAACCGCGCACGTCGAGCTTGCGGCCTTCGTCGCTCAGGGACAGCTTGACCTTGTAGGTCTTGCCCTTGCCGGGATCGAGGATCTGCCCGTCACCCCATTGGTTGTCGCCGTCCTTCTTCACACCCCACATGACCACCATGCCGACGACTGGCTGGTTGTGCCGCTCGCCTGTGCACTTGTCGCAGATGGGGTGGGTGCCATGATTGGAGAACAGCACCTGCTCGACCACACCTTGCAACGTGCCGTCGGGAAGCTGGCTGATCTCGATGATGGATTTTGGCTTGCCGGTAGCATCGTCGACTTGGGTCCAGGTGCCGACGGGCGTGGTGTCCGCCGCGAACGTCTGCACGCTTAGCAGCAGGCCGAAAATCAGCAGGGCGAAAGCGGGTGCGCGGCGCATGGCTTGTCTCCGGGGGCAGTATGGCTAGCCTGCGCGTGGTCGCGGTGATCGTCAAGCCGGGGGGCGATTGAGTATTGGTCTGATTGGAATGTCCGCTCGCCCTGAGCATAGGCCCCGGCTCTGAAAAAGATGGGGCCGGAGTCGAAGGGTGGAGGGCGCTTCGACCTCGTTCGCTCAGCTGACGTAGCCGGTCCTGGGCTTGACGAAGGGCTCAGCGCGAACGGGAGAAGTTCAAACTGGACCATCATCGTCGACTGACCCGAGTCAGGGAATGCCGAACCGTCTCTGGCATAATTTCGGGCTGGTTTCGTTGGTCACGGGTTTCCAATGTCTGCAGCCACTGAACAACACGTTCGCACAATCCTTGCCGACATCGTCGACCCGCATAGCGGCGCTGCGCTGGGACAAGCGGGCGAGATTCGCGGCATCGGTGTCGATGATGACAAGGTCGCCGTCGAAATCATGCTTGGCTATCCGGCCGATGGCTGGCGCAAGACTTTCGCTGCCGAGATCAAGACAAAACTGGAAGCCGATCCAGCGATTGCGCAAGCCACGGTTGCGGTCACCACGCGCGTCGCCACCCACAAGGTGCAGGGCAACCTGATGCCGCTGCCGGGGGTCAAGAACATCATCGCGGTCGCCTCCGGCAAGGGCGGCGTCGGCAAATCCACGGTGGCGGTGAATCTGGCGTTGGCGTTGGCCGCGGAAGGCGCCAACGCGGGCGTGCTGGACGCAGACATTTACGGCCCCAGTCAGCCGCGCATGCTGGGTATCGAAGGCCGCCCCGAATCGCCCGACGGCAAGGCCATCATTCCGATGACCAATCACGGCCTGCAGGTGATGTCGATCGGGTTCCTGGTTGGTGAGGACACCCCGATGGTATGGCGCGGGCCGATGGTGACGCAGGCGTTGACGCAGTTGCTCACCTCGACCCGCTGGAAGGATCTCGATTACCTCATCGTGGACATGCCGCCGGGCACCGGCGACATCCAGTTGACGCTCACGCAGCGCGTGCCGGTGGCCGGCGCGGTGATCGTGACCACGCCGCAGGACATCGCCTTGCTGGATGCGAAGAAAGGCCTCAAGGCATTCGAGAAAGTGCAGGTGCCGGTGCTCGGCATCATCGAGAACATGGCGACGCACGTGTGCTCCAACTGCGGTCACGAAGAACATATCTTCGGCGCCGGCGGTGGCGCGCGCATGGCCGCACAATACGAGGTGCCGCTGCTGGGTTCGCTGCCGCTCGACATCCGCATCCGCGAACAAGCCGATGGCGGCAATCCGACCGTCGCAGCCGACCCCGATTCCGATCTCGCGCTGCGCTACCGCGAAATCGCACGCAACACCGCCGCGCGATTGTCATTGCAAGCCGAGCGCGACATGACCGGCGTGCCGAATATCCGCGTCGTCGATGATTGACACCACGGCGTCATCCAGACGGGTGCTGTGCCTGTGCGGCAGCTTGCGTCGCGTGTCGTCCAGTCGCGCGGCGCTGGAGGCCGCGCGCGCATTGGCGCCGGCTTCGTTCGAGCTCGTCGGCTACGACGGCATGAACGAATTACCGTGGTTCAATCCCGACCTCGAAGCCGCGGCGTTGCCGCCGGCAGCGCGGGCGTTGCGCGAGGCGGTCGCGCAGGCCGACGCATTGTTGATCGCCTGTCCCGAATACGCGCACGGCATTCCCGGCGCCTTCAAGAATCTGCTGGACTGGCTGGTCGGTTCGACCGATTTCCCGGGCAAGGCTGTGCTGCTGCTGAATTGCTCGGCACGCGCTTCGCATCATGCGCAGGACGCCCTGATGGAAGTCTTGAAAACGATGTCTGCGCGTTTGCTGTCGCCCGATCCATTGCCGGTCCGGCTACCCGGTGCCGGCACTTCGGCGGAAGCAGTCCTGGCAAGCGACGATCGCCGCCGGGAGCTGCAGGCGGCGCTCGGCTGCCTTATCGCCCGGCTGGCATGAACACTTGCCTGGTCCTGGCGCAACGAGCGCGAGCTTTTCTTACCCCTTCCGATCGAAGGGGGTGAGTGCATTTATGCTTTCCCGAGTCCCGAGTCCCGAGTCCCGAGTCCCGAGTCCCGAGTCCCGAGTCCCGAACATAGCGAGCAAACATGAGCATCAAGAGCGACAACTGGATTCGCCGCATGGCCGAACAGCACGGCATGATCGAACCGTTCGAAACGGGGCAGGTCAAGCACAATGGCGATGGCCGCATCGTGTCCTATGGCACCTCGTCGTATGGCTACGACGTGCGTTGCGCGGACGAGTTCAAGATCTTCACCAACATCAACTCGACCATCGTCGATCCGAAAGCTTTCGACTCGCGCAATTTCATCGACTTCAAGGGCGATTGCTGCATCATCCCGCCCAATTCGTTTGCGCTGGCGCGCACCGTCGAATACTTTCGGATCCCGCGCAACGTGCTGGTGGTGTGTCTCGGCAAAAGCACCTACGCGCGTTGCGGCATCATCGTCAACGTGACGCCGCTGGAGCCGGAATGGGAAGGCCACGTGACGCTGGAGTTTTCCAACACCACGCCGCTACCGGCCAAGATCTATGCCAACGAGGGCGTGGCGCAGATGTTGTTCCTGGAATCCGACGAGATCTGCTCGACCAGTTACAAGGATCGTGGCGGCAAGTACCAGGGACAGAAGGGCGTGACGCTGCCCAAGACCTGATGCGTTCCAGTATCCGGGTTGCTTGCACGCAGGCTCCTGCCGGGATCGCTTCGCAGGAGCCTGCGTGCAGGCGACCGTTTCTTTCCCAGCCCGCCGCGACGCATTCAGCCATCTTGTGGCAGACTTGCAGTGCTGCGGGGGCGAGGCCGGCCACCACTATTTGCTACGGAGATCGATTCCATGAATGTGCGTTCGTTTTTCACCCGTCTCGGTGGTGCGGCGATGCTTGCCACCATGCTGGTGCTGGCAGCCTGCAACGCCAACGTTCGTCGCGGTGGGGAAACCTCGGTGGTGGTGCCCACCAACTATGACGTGACCATTGGTGCCTACAAGGACAATCAGTTCCTGCTGGACGGCGCGGTACTCAGCGCGACCGATCTGGAAGCGCATTTCCGCTACCTCAAGGACCAGAAGCAATTGCCCAAGACGGTGTTGCTGGAGGATTCCGATTCGGCCAAGGTCAGCAACGCCGACCTCGAAGAATTCGCCAACCTGCAGTTGTCGTTTGGTTTTACCGGCTATGTCAAGCACAAGGGCAAGCTCACCCTGATGAGCGCGGTGGAAGCACCGAAATCCAAGAAGGACAAGAAGGACAAGAAATAGAAGCCTGCCTGCGGATGGCTGCGGGCCGCCGCTCGCTCCTGTTACGGCGAGTCGCGGCCATGGATCGCCCCAACGAACGTACTGTTCGTTGCGCAGGCGCAGTGGGTAGGTTGGGCTGAGCGGCTTCTCGCGAAGCCCAACGGGCAGCTTGGGGTTGCGCGAAGTCCGGTCCTATCGAACGAGCCATGTTGGGCTTCATCCGCAAAAAACGCGGATTCAACCCAACCTACAACGCTGTCGTGGGAGCGCGCCGGCGCGTAGCGCCGCCTTTGCTGTTGCGCGCGATCGTGGCGCCTCGCATTGCGGTCATCGCGGCCATGGGCCGCTCCCATGACCGCGTCTGCGGTCGGTCAGCTTTCCGCGCCACCACTCATATGCGCGTCGCGCGAGGTCGTCAACGCGGCGCGCACGATGATTTCCAGCGCGCGCGTGGTTTCTTCGATGGGCATGCCGGGCGCATGGTGGCGTGCCGCCTGCTCGGGTAGCCACGGCACGTGCACGAAGCCCGCGCGCAAATGTCGGCGGCGGCGGGTCGCGTGCATCAGCGCGTAGAACACCTGGTTGCAAACGTAGGTGCCCGCGGTCTGCGAGACGTGCGCGGCAATGCCTTCGCGCTGCAAGGCTGCCAGTGCCGCCTTGATCGGCAACGTGGTGAAATACGCAGCCGGGCCGCCGCGTATCACGGGCATATCGATCGGCTGGGTGCCGGCGTTGTCGGGGATGCGTGCGTCGATCACGTTGATGGCCACGCGTTCCAGCGAGACGCCGTCGCGTCCACCGGCGAGGCCAACCGCGATCGCAACGCGCGGCCCGGCTTTGCGCAATGCGCGGCGCAAGGCCGGCAATGCGGCAGCGAATTCCGTCGGCAACTCCAGCGCGACTACGCGATGACCTTCGATCACCGTGCCGTCGAGCGCGCGTACCGCCTGCCACGATGGATTCACGGTTTCACCGCCAAACGGCGTGAAACCGGTCAGCAGGATGGTCGGGTGTTGCTGGCGGCTGGACGATTTCAAAAACGGAAGACCAGGAAATACATCAGGATCAAGTTTACGACCAGCAGCACCGCGCCGGTCTTCCATTGCGCGCGGATCACGTCGTTCTGGTTCGGCAGTTCCAGCAGCGCTACCGGCACGATGTTGAAATTGGCGGCCATCGGCGTGAACAGCGTGCCGCAGTAGCCTGCCAGCATGCCGAGCGAACCGAGGATCGCCGGATTGGCGCCGTGCAGGTGGATCAACAGCGGCAAACCGACGCCCGCGGTCAGCACCGGGAACGCGGCGAACGCGTTGCCCATGATCACGGTGAACAACACCATGCCGAGCCCGTAGGCCACGATGCAGGCGAGCGCACTCTGGATCGGAATCAGCATCCGAACCAAATCGGATACCGCCGCCCCGACGCCAGTCGCGGCGAACACGCCACCCAACGCGGCCAGCGTCAGCGGCAACAACGCCGCCCAGCCCAGGGTGTCGAGCAGGCGGCGGCCTTCGACGAGGCCGGCGCGTGGCTTGGCGCGTGTGACTGCCAGCGCGGCGACGAGCGCGATCACGCAGGACAACGCAAGCCCGGTCAAGGTCATGCGGGTCTTGTCGAACAGGTGCCATCCATCGATCACGATGTATGCGCCGAACACCGCGACCAGCAGCGTCACCAGTGGAATCAGCACGGCCGGACCGAACAGGCGATGGCCCAATCGTTTCGCGTCGGCTTCGCGCGCAGCCTCGTCGCGCTCGACGATGTGCCCACGTTTCATCCGTGGCGACAGTACCGCCAACGCGATCACGCCGATTCCGGCCAGTTGCGCGGGCAGTTCGTGATGCAACTTTGCCGCGTGCAACACGCTGTCGCCGCCCGCCAACAAGGCTGCCAACACCGCCCAGAACGCCGCGTGCGACCAGCGGCGTTCGCGCAGGTTCAGCCACGCCGCGCCGGCCAGAAACAGCGCCATCAACCAGTAGGCATGTTCGATCGTCAGCATGCTGTTCGAAATTCACGGGTCAATGTCAGAGCCTTTTGACACGGGTTGAAGTGGATACACACGGATCGGGCTCTGCATCCGCGTTCATCCGTGTTGATCCGTGTCCAGCATGTTTTTCTGGTCGTTTGCGGAGCGACTCTGGATCCCCGGAGAAGCTGCGGGACCAGTAGCCACGTTCTTTATTCGCCGCGCGAACAACACGGTACGGATCGCATGGATGACGAACGCCGCGATCGCGGTCGGCAGTGCCCACAGCGCGATCTGCAACGGTTGCAGCTCGATGCCGTGTTGCGCGTAGAAACCCTGGATCAACAACACCGCGCCGAGTGCGATGAATACGTCCTCGCCGAAGAAACGGCCAACATTGTCGGTGGCGGCGCTGAATGCGCGCACGTCGTTGCGTTCGGCCTTCCGCAACGGTGTACCGCGTTTTTCAGCCGCGGCCTCCGCCATCGGTGCCAGCAGCGGGCGTACGGTCTGGGCCTGGCCCGCGACATCGGTTAAACCGAGCATGGCCAAGATTTGCCGTATGGCCAGATAGACAATCAAAATGCGTGAAAGGGTGAGCCCTCGCAGCGTTGCAATCCAATTTCCGACGTGTTCGCGCAAGCCCGCGCGTTCCAGCACCCCGATCGCGGGCAGGGTGAGCACGAACAGCAGCAAGGCGCGTTCGGACACGAAACTGGTGCCGAGCAGTGACAGGATTTCGCCGATCGATTTGCCCGCTGCGAGGCCGCTGGCGATACCGGCAGCGACCACCACCGGCACCGGATTGAAGCGCAGCGCGAAGCCGATGACGACGACCAGCACCCCGATCAACGGCAGGTAATGAAGAAAAATGCTCATGTTCGGAAGGCCATCCCCGCTCGCGCTGCTCGCGCGTTCGCTTCGCTCCGCCCTTCGTTCCGAAGGGGGAAGCATTTAGGCCAGTGCATCACGTCGGCGACTCGGTTGCAGCCACCCGCACGGCCGCGTTTTCCAGTGCCCGGCGCAGACGCTCGGCGAACACCGCCGCATTGGCGCGGTCGCCGTGCACGCACAAGGTATCGGCTTCGACGCGAACCAGACTGCCATCGGTGGCGGCGATTTCGGCATGCGCCGCAATGGCGACGGCTTGCGCGACGGCAGTGTCGATGTCCTCGATGACCGAGCCGGCTTGCGTGCGCGGCGCCAACGAACCATCCGGTTGATAACGACGATCGCAAAAACCCTCGCGCAGCACGGTCAGACCGGCGTCGCGTCCGGCATCGATCAGGCGGCTTCCGGCCAGGCCAACGAGGATCAGACATGGATCGAAATCGCGCACGGCGGCGGCGATGGCGTCGGCCAGATCGCGGTCGCGTGCGGCCATGTTGTACAGCGCGCCATGCGGTTTGACGTGGTGCAGGTGCGAGCCGGCGGCACGTGCAAGCGCCTCCAGCGCACCGATTTGGTACAGCGTCTGTGCGTACACCTCGTCCTGCGAAATTTTCATTTCGCGACGACCGAAACCCTGCAGGTCCGGCAGCGACGGATGCGCACCGATCGCGACGCCGTGCTCGATGCACAACGCGAGCGTGCGTCGGATCGTGACGGGATCGCCGGCATGAAACCCGCACGCCACGTTGGCCGAGGTGATCCACGGCATCACGCCGGCATCGTCGCCCATGCGCCAGGCGCCGAACGATTCGCCGAGATCCGCGTTGAGGTCGATGGTATTCACGGGACTCGGGACCCGGAACCCGGAACTCGGGTCTGCAGTACCAGAAGAGTGCTGTCGGCCGTCATTGCAGCCCTTTCTGCAGGCGTTTTTCGATGAACGTTTCCAGTTTTTGCAATGCACGCTCGCGTCGGTACAGCGTCTGAAGAGCATCGTCGAGTGTGCATGGCGTGAAGCGTACCGTATCGCCGGGCCGGCGTTGTGCGAGCAGGGGGATGTCGATGGCGGCGATTTGCCCGATGCGCGGGTAGCCGCCGCTGACCGGGCACTCGGGACCGAACGCGATGGGCTGCCCGGAAGGTGGAAGTTGCAAGAGCCCCGGGATGCAACCCTCGCTGATCATTTCGATCGGCGCTTTCCATTCCAGCTTCGGTCCCACCAATCGCAAACCCACACGGTTGGAATCGGCTTGCACAGTGAATGCTTGTGAAAACAGAAGCTTGCGTGAGGTGTCTGTCAGATTATCGAGATGACTCCCTGGAAGCAGTCGCAGCGGACGCTGTGGATCGTCATCAAACCATGGGCGCGGATCCAGCCACCATTTGGGGATTGCGATTGAGCCGGCGGCATCCGGGCCGGCGTTCCTTGCGACGAGCGCAAGCCGGTCGCCGGCGCGCAACGCTCGTCCGTCGCGCGGCCCGAGCGCCGCGTTGACGTCGGTGCTGCGGCTGCCAAGCACGGGTTGTACGTCGAATCCGCCATGTACCGCAAGATAGCTTCGACAGCCCGCGCGTATTGCGCCCAGCGTGACTGTCGCACCAGCACGAACCGGCAGCGGTGCCCACACTGGCATGTCGAAGCCGCCGATCACGATCGGCAACGGCGCACCGGTCACGGCAATCCAGACATCGGCATGGAAACGCAGAGTCGCTCCGAGCAACGTGATTTCCAGCCCGCACGCGTCACGTGGATTGCCGCACAACGCATTGGCGATGCGCAAGGCGGGCGCGTCGAACGCGCCACTGCGACCGATGCCGAGATGCGCGTACCCAAGACGACCGCCGTCCTGCAGCGTCGTCAGCAGGCCGGGTTTGATGACCTCGGCTACGGTCATTTTTGCGATCGTCCATGATTGCGGGAATCAACAGACGGCCATCCATGGCGGTACTTTTCGCGGAGCCTTTCAAACTCGTCGTTCTGGATGTTCCGAAAGCGCACGCGATCGCCGGGGAGCAGCAGCGCGGGCGACTCGTATTGCGGGTCGAACAACGCCAGCGGCGTGCGGCCGATCAAGTTCCAACCACCCGGCAATTCGCGCGGATAGATGCCGGTCTGGGCGCCGCCGATTGCGACCGAGCCGGCCGGTACCCGCGTGCGGGGCGTTTCGCGTCGCGGGACGTGCAGCGCCGGGTCGAGTCCGAGCAGGTACGGAAAGCCTGGCGCGAAACCCAACATGGCGACGGTGTACTCGACGGCGCTGTGGCGGCTGATCACTTCTTCGGAGGACATGCCGGCGTGCGCCGCGACAGCTTCGAGATCGGGGCCGAATTCATCGCCGTAGCACACCGGGATTTCCACGAATCCCATGTCGGTTTCGACACCCGTTCCGGATGAATCCCTTTCGCTTCGGGTAGCCGTTCCCGAAGGGAGGCGGTTTTTGCCATCGATGCCGTCCAGCAGTGCGCGTGACAAGGCGGCGATTCGCGCGCAAGGAGACGCATCGTCCTGGTCGCACAGCGCCTGGGGATCAAAGCGAATCAACAAACTCGCGTAAGCCGGCGCGATGTCGGTCACGCCCGGCAACGCGGCTTCACGGAGTGCGCGTGCCGCTGCGTGTACGCGCGCGTTGGTCGCGGGATCGATGGTGTCGCCGAAATGCAGCAGCAGCGTGTCTTCGGCAAGCGGTCCGATGGTGATGTCGCAGGTCATCGACCGATATTACAAGCCATGCGTTGCCCGCTCCGCGGAGGCGCTTGGCGGCGAGGAATTGTGCAGTTGGAGTGGAACCGCCGGATCAGGCGCAGGCACGTAACCGGGCCGCCAGTGCGTCGCGTTGCGCGGGCGCGTAGCGCCGGGCGGTGCCGTGTCCCCAAACGAGCCCTGGCCAGGCTGCATCACCCTCGCGGCGTGCGACCACATGCACGTGCAGTTGCCGAACGATGTTGCCGAGCGCGGCGACGTTGAGCTTGTCGCAAGCCGAGGTGGCGCGCAGCCACGTCATTGCGCGATCGATTTCGTGCGTCAACGCGAGGCGCTCGTTCGCGTCGAGATCATCCAATTCGGCCAGACTCGGCCGGCGTGGCACCAGGATCAGCCACGGAAAGCGTGCATCGTCCATCAGCACTATGCGGCAGAGCGGCCAATCGGCAATGAAGATCGTGTCCGCGGCAAGGCGCGGGTCGAGCGCGAATCCGGCTTCCTCACGCGCGCTGGTCATGCGCCGCCCGCGAGGTGTTTCGCGAAGAAAGCCAGCGTCCGTTCCAGCGCCACCGGTGCGCCGACCGGATCGTAATGCGTCGGATCGACATTGCGGTTGAAGGCGTGGCCGGCCTTGTCGTAGACGTACACGGGTGCGTAGGGGTAGGCGTCGCGGTGCTTTTGCACGGCGTCGGGGGGAATCGAGCGATCTTTCGCACCGAAGTGGAACATCACCGGCGCTTGCAGCGGCTGGTCGAGGAACGGCACGTTGCGCGCGCCGTAATAGCTCACGGCAGGTAATCCCAACCGCTGCGCCGCGAGCAGCGCGACGGTGCCGCCCCAGCAATAACCCACCACGCCGATTTTTCCGGATGACCGGATCGAGTCGGCAGCGCTGGCGACGGCTTCGACGGCGCGCTCCAGTCCCACTTCCGCCGCGAGGCCCTTGCCGCGCTCCATGCCGGGCTTGTCGTATTCGAGTTCGACGTCGTTCTCGACGTAATCGAAGAACGCCGGCGCGATCGCGGTGTAGCCGTGCTTCGCGAAACCGTCGGCGACCTCGCGGATGTGCGCAGTGATGCCGAAAATTTCCTGCACCACCACGATACCGCCCTTGGGTTTACCGGTCGGCTTGGCGACATAGGCGCCGATGCAGTGCATGCCGGCAGTGTTCAAGCGGATCGATTCGCCCACGACGGTTACTCCCAAGAGTTGCGATCTTGGCAGCGTACGCGGTTGTCGGGCAGCTTGCAGCGATCCCGCCGATTGCGTCCCGTTTTTTTCTGCTAGCATGCAGCGATATCTTGCGTTGTGATGCACTTCACGGGGACCGTGAAGTGCGAAGGGAGGTGTTACGGAGCGCACCATCCATTTCATTTCCGGGCTGCCGCGTTCGGGGTCTACGCTGCTGGGCGCATTGCTCCGTCAGAACCCGCGCTTCCAGGCGGGCATGAGCGGACCGCTCGCGGGTCTGTTCGCCGACCTGCTGACCAAGATGGGCGGCAGCAACGAGTTCTCGGTATTCACCACCGACGCGCAACGCCAGCGCATTCTGCGCGGCCTGTTCGAGAACTATTACGCCGACAGTCCGGCCGAGGTCGTGTTCGACACCAACCGCAGTTGGTGCGCTCGGATGCCGGCACTCGCGCGCCTGTTTCCGCAAAGCCGGGTGATTGCCTGCGTGCGCGACGTGTCGTGGATCATCGACAGCGTCGAACGGTTGGTACGCAACAATGCTTTCAGCCCGTCCTCGATCTTCAATTACAGCGTCGGCGGCACCGTATATACGCGCGCCAACGGGCTGGCCAGCGCCGAAGGCCTGGTTGGTTACCCCTTCGATGCCCTGAAGGAAGCCTTCTATGGCGAGCACACCGCGCAGTTGATGCTGGTGCAATACGAAACGCTGACCCGCGATCCGGCTGGCGCCGTTGCCGCCATCTACGATTTCATCGGCGAACCGCGCTTCGCGCACGATTTCGAGCACGTCGAATTCGATGCCGAAGCGTTCGATGCACGTGCGGGCACGCCGGGCCTGCATCGGGTGCGGCCGCGCGTGGCGGTGCAGCAGCGCGACACCATCCTTCCCCCCGACCTCTTCCACCGCTTCGAGCACGATGCCTTCTGGCGCGACCCGAAGCTCAATCCGCGCGGGGTACTCATCGTCTAGCGATCGGCCGGTTCGAGTTTGAGTGTTGCTGGTTGACCGTGGATTTCGTTTGTCGACTTCACCCTCAAATCACATAAGGACAGCCCAATGAACCGCATCTACAGTCTGGTATGGAACCGCTCGCTGCGCATCCTGCAGGTAGCTTCGGAACTGGCCGCGCATCCACGCGGTGCGGGTGCGACTGGGGGTGCATCGGCGCGTCGACGACCGCTGGCGCTGGCTTGCGTTGCGGCACTGGGTGTGGCGGCCGTGGCCTTGCCCGCTTGGTCGGCGACCTGTCCGACGGGCGCGGCCCCGATTGGTTCGGCGACTGGCGCGGCGGGGATCACCGGTTCTGATGGCAATGGCACCGCGGGCGGTGCGGCGGCAGGCGCACCCGCCGGCAGCGACATGTGCCTGGTGGCCAATTACTTCGTCACGGGCGGCAAGGGCGGCGACGCGGCGGCTACGGGCGGGCACGGCGGTGCAGGTGGCGCGGGGTTTCTCGGCAGCGGCTTCAAGTTGACCGTTGATGGCGGCGTGGGTGGTGGTGCCGGTGGCACGGGCTACGGTGCGGCCGGCGGCAATGGCGGCAGCGCCATCATGGGTGGTGCGTTCAACCTGACCAACGACGGCTACGTGCATGGCGGAGTGGGCGGCTATGGCTATGGGGCTACCGCCGGCGCGGGAGGTGCCGCGGTAGTCGTCAGGGGCGCGGGGCGCACCGTCATCACCAACGACGTGATGATCCGCGGCGGGGCTGGCGGCATCGGGGTTTACAGCGCTGGCGGCAACGGCGGCGCCGGGGTCGTGGGCAGCCGTTTTGTGGTCGTCAACAACAACGCCCTGTTCGGCGGCAACGCCGGCTACGGTTTCTTCGGCGACGGTGGCAACGGGGCCGCCGCGATCGCGGGTGGAAATATCCGCGTGGTCAACACCGCCGGTGGCATTTTCGGCGGCAAGGGCGGCATGGGGTATTTCGGCAACGGCGGCCAAGGCGCGGACGCAATCGACGGCAGCGATGTCTCGCTGGCCAATTACGCCCAGATCGGCGGTGGTGCCGGCGGCAACGGCGGGTTGTTCCCGCACGGTGGCGGGGCGTACGGTACCGGTGGCAGCGGCGGCAATGGCGGTATCGGCATCGTTGCTTCCGGTCGCTCGGCGCTCGTCAATGCGGATACAGGCAGCGTGTATGGCGGCATGGGTGGCCAGAGCGTGCTCGATGCCGGTAGCGGTGGCGCGGCCGTGATGGCGACCGGCGGCAACGTGATGGTGACCAACTACGGTGCGGTCGCGGGTGGTGCCGGCGGTCTGGGTGGCGTCGGTGGCAGTGCTGGCGCTGGTGGTGCGGGGACCGTCGCCGCGGGTGGTGCCAGTGTCATCAATCACGGCAGCACGTCCGGCGGAATCGGTGGCAACGGTGGTTTCAACGGCAGCGTCAGCGGCAACGGCGGCAGTGGCGGCGCGGCGATCAGCGGTGCATCCCTGGCCGTGGGCGGTGCCGCGTTCCAGTTGACCAACGATGGCAACCTCAGCGGTGGCGATGGCGGTTACGGCGTGAGCGCCACCGCCGGCAATGGTGGCGCGGGCGTTTCGGGCAACGGATTCGCTGCCGACAATTCGGGCGCGATCACCGGCGGCACCGGCGGTCAGGGCTACAACCTGTCCGGTACTGCCAGCAGCTATGTCGGTGGCGCAGGTGGGGCCGGCGTCAGCGGCGTCGCATTCGAACTTTCGAACTCGGGGAACGTTGCGGGTGGCACCGGTGGCCTTGGCTTCTACGAAGCCGCGGGCAGTGGTGGCGCGGGTGTCGTGGGCAATGGCTTCACCTTGCTCAACAACAATGGGGGCGTGGCAGGTGGCGATGGCGGAAAGGGGCAATACGGGACTGCGGGGGATGGCGGCGCGGCCATCGTCGGCAGCGGTTTCGCCCTGACCAACGCGGGTTACGTCCATGGCGGTCGCGGCGGTTACGGGTTGTACGCGGCCGGCGGCAACGGTGGTGCCGCGATGGTGGCAACCGGTGGCGCGCTGTCGACGGTCACCAACAACACCACCATGCGCGGGGGCGCCGGCGGCATCGGGGCCTACGCGCATGCGGGCAACGCGGGCGCCGGCATCAGCGGCAGCCATTTCGTGGCGACCAACAACAATTCGCTGTTCGGCGGCTACGGTGGAGCCGGCTATTTCGGCAATGCGGGCAACGGTGCCGCGGGTATCCAGGGCCACGATTTCTCGGTGACCAACAACGCCGGCGGCATCGGCGGTGGTCACGGCGGGTCTGGTTACTACGGCAATGGCGGTGCCGGTGGTGACGCGGTCCGCGGAACCGACATCAGCGTGATCAACCACAGCCAGATCATCGGCGGCGGCGGCGGTACCGCCGGCTTCTATTTCGGCAGTGCCGGTTATGGCGCCGGTGGCGCTGGCGGTGCGGGTGGCGCCGGAGTCGTGGCGTCGGGGAATTCGTCGGTGACGAATGACGGCTACGTCGCCGGTGGCAACGGTGGTCGCGGGGCGATCTACAGCGGCGCCGGTGGTAGCGGCTTGAGCGTGGGTGGTGCCGAAACGCAGGTGGGCAACAGCGGCTATATCCAGGGTGGTGCAGGTGCCCTCGGCACCATCGGCTCGGTCGCTGGCGCCGGCGGTTCGGGTGTGTCCGCGAGCGGTGACGCCACCATCATCAATGGTGGCTACGTGCTTGGCGGCAGGGGCAACAACGGGGGTTTCATTCCGAGCTTGGGAGCCAGCGGAGCCGGCGGTGCCGGTGGCGCCGGGATCAGTGGTATGCCTGTCACCGCGTCCGACAGCGGCGCGCGTGACTTCAGGTTGCTCAACAGCGGGCTGGTCCAGGGCGGCGATGGCGGTTACGGCGTTGCCGCGGTTGCCGGCACGGGTGGCGCCGGCATTTCGGGCAACGGTTTCGCGGCGTCCAACAGCGGTTACGCACTCGGCGGGACGGGTGGACAGGGTTACAACTTGTCCGGAGCGGCCAGCAGCTTCACGGGCGGCACGGGCGGTGCGGGCGTCCGCGGCACGGCATTCAGCCTGATCAATTCAGGCGTGGTGGCCGGTGGCACGGGAGGCCTTGGTTTTTACGAAGCCGCGGGGACCGGTGGCGCGGGCGTGATCGGCAGCGGGTTTGCCCTGATCAACAGCGGCCTCGTCGTCGGTGGCTACGGTGGCGAGGGACTATACGGTGCAGCAGGCGCGGGCGGTGTCGGCGTCGTCTCCACGGGCGGTGCCCGGGTCCTGAACGCCGGTGTCATTGCGGGTGGTTTGTCCGGCGATGGCACGACACGGGCGGATGCCGTCGACTTTTCGGGTGGTGGCAACATGTTGCTGCTGGCCAGTGGCTATGGTTTCGTCGGCAACGTCGTCAGCACCAGCGGTAGCAAGGCCGGTGGCGACACGCTGAACCTGGGGGGTGGCGCAGACGCCAGGTTCGACCTGTCGCAGGTCGTGGTCAGTGCCCCGACTGGGTGGACGGGTAGCGTTCAATACTACGGATTCAACCAGTATCTGAAGACCGGCAGCAGCACCTGGATCCTCACCGGCAGCACTTCCGTGACGGCGCCATGGGAGGTGCATGCCGGCAGTCTCCTCGTGGGTGGCACCGCGGCCGACAATGGCACTTCCCTCGGTGGCAACGTCACGGTGGATCCCGCGGCGCTGCTGGGCGGCTTCGGTGCGATCGCCGGCAACGTCGAAGTCCAGCCCGGTGGCATGCTGTCGCCGGGTACGACGGGTACGGCTGGCAAGCTCACGATCGGCGGCAACTTGTCGCTGGATGCCGGTAGCGATTTGCAGTTCGATCTGATTACGGTCAACGGGGCGACTTCGAACGATCGGGTTGCAGTTGGCGGGACGCTCGGCTTTGCCGGTTCCGGTTCGACGCTGGATTTGGCCGGCGCCGGTGCGCCCGATCCAGGCCTCTATCACTTGTTCGATTACGGCACGCTGCACGTCAGCGGTTGCGCCGTGGCAGGCAATACCGGTTGTATCAACATCGGCGCGGTGCCGACGGGAACCGGTACCAGCGATTACGCGGTGGTCAATGATGCCAGCCGTAACCAGATTGACCTGTTCGCAGGGCTTGGCCTTGGCATGAACATCTGGGCGCCCGCGCATGTTTCCTTCGGTGGCAACGGTAACTGGACAGCCAGATCGTCGGACTGGGTACAGGTGACGACAAACGGCACCAGTCAGCGCGGTCGCATGACACCGAATCCGGGTTTTGCGGTGTTCACTGGCACGCCGGGCAAGGTTCGGACAAGCAATCGCTGGGGACGCGTGCAAACCACCGGCATGCAGTTTGCGGTGGATGGTTACCGTCTGACCGGCGATGACCTGACGCTGGTCGGACATCAAGGCGCGGCACCGATCATTCGCGTGGGTGACGGCACGGCGGCGGGTGCCGGCATGACCGCCGAGATCGACAACGACTTGCGCGGCGACGCCGGGTTGCGCAAGACCGACCTTGGCACCCTGATTCTCGGCGGGTACAACCCGTTCGACGGCGGCACCAGCGTGGCGGGCGGAACGTTGCAAGTTGGCACCGGTCGCAGCATGGCAGCGCTGACCAGCGGCGTGAGCATGGCCGCCGGCACGGCGCTCGATGTTGCATCGCGAGCCAGCGTGTTCGGTATGGACGGCAGTGACGGCCAGAGTTCCTTCCGCGGCAACGCCGTTGCAGGTAATGGCGCCGATGGAGAGGCCGGGGGCGACGGTTCCGGTTTTGCAATGGTCAACGCCGGCTTGGTCATGGGTGGCAGTGCGGGTTCCGGTGGCAATGCTTATGGCTACAACGGGACCGGCGGCAACGGCGGACAGGGTGGCGCTGGTGTGAGCGGTTCCGACTTCACGTTGGTCAATGTCGGCATCATCAGCGGTGGTGCCGGTGGGCAGTCCGGCTACGGCGGTTCCTGGTGGTTCGGTGGCGCGTCCGGGCAAACCGGGGCAGGCGGTGCCGGTGTCGTCAGTACCGGTGGCAGCACCATCGTCAACGCGGGCGTGATCGTGGGCGGCTTCCCGGGTGGTTTCGGGCTGCCCGCCAATGCCGTGGAATTTTCCGGCGGTGGCAACACGCTGACGCTCGAATCCGGCGGCCAGTTCATTGGCAACGTGGTGAGTATCAGCGGTGCCGGCAATGGTGGCGATACCTTGAACCTGGGCGGTGACGACAACGGCTGGTTCGGCAATTACTTCGATGTGTCCACGATCGACTCGACCCTGCCGCGCCGCTACTCCGGCACCCAATACGTCGGCTTCCGGAATTTCGAGAAATCCGGTTCGAGCGTCTGGACACTGATGGGTGTTGGTGACGCGTCCGTGAATTGGACGGTGGCTGGCGGCGTGTTGCGGGCCGACAGCCGTGCCTTGGCGGGCAATGTCGACGTCACGGGCGCCGGGACGCTCGATGCGGCTCCGCGGATTGGCGGTTCGTTGTCCAATGCCGGAACGGTGATCGTGCGCGGTGGCGATACCCGCGTCGGCGGCAACTTCACACAGACCGCGAGCGGGGTGTTCTCGGTCAGTCTTGGCTCGGAATTGAACGTCGCAGGCAACGCGTCGCTGGCCGGTGACCTCAATGTTCTGGGTGCCGATCACGGTTACATCAAAGCCAAGCATCAGGATGTCCTGACCGCCGGCAACGGCGTCGACGGCAAGTTTGCGGCGTTGACGTTGTCGCCGGGGATGTTCCTGCAATCCACGATCGGCTACACGCCCACGTCTGTCTGGCTCGACACGACCTCGCTCAACATCAGCAAGGCCGCGCAAGCCATGGGCATGACCAGCGCACCGGACCTGCAGGCCGCGGCGCGCTTGCAGAGTTCGTTCGACATGCTGGATGCGCGGCTGGCGGCCGGCGGCAGTGTCGACGCATCGGAACTCGCCACGCTGCAAGCGGCGGGCGCGATCCAGCATGCGCCGACGGCGGCGTTTGCCGAGGCGTCGCTGCAGAGTCTGTCCGGACAATTGCCAGCGGCCAGCGCGGCGATGCTTTTCGACAGCCTTGACATCTCCGCCGCTGCCTTGGCGGGGCATCTCGACGCGGTCCGCGAAGGCCATCAAAAGGCCGGCGTATGGGCTACTGGCCTTGGCTGGCAAGGCAGCATGCAGGCAAGCGGGTATGCGGGGACCACGGTCCAGAATACCGGCAGCATGATCGGCACGGATTTCAGGGTAGGCCGCAATGGCGTCGTCGGTTATGCGCTCAGTGCCAGCCACGGGTTCGGCCAGATCGAAGGCGCTTTCGACCACGGCCGCAATCGTGCCAACAGCGTGACCGTGTATGGCGGTTGGGCGCGCGGTCCGTGGTTCGTCGGCGGCAGCGTCGGTATCGGCTGGTATCGCCAGGACATGCAGCGCCTGCTGATGCTGGGCCAGATTGCCGCGCCGGTTGCCGGCGGCTTCAATGGCAGCTTCAACCTGGCGACGGGCGAAGCCGGCATGCGTTTGCATTTTGCGGGCGCCAGCATCGCGCCATTCGTGAACCTGCGCTACGAGCAACTCGACGAGGGCGCATTCGCCGAACACGGTGCCGGCGGGTTCGGGTTGAAGGCGGACAGTCGCGGCACCGGCCGTTGGCAGGCCGGTCTCGGCATGCGCGCCACGCGCGGTTGGAATCTGTCGAATGGCATGCGCTTGCAGTTGGATGGCAGCGCCGAATGGCGGCACACGTTGAGCCAGTACGGCCAAGCGTTCCAGGCGTCGTTCACGGGTTTTGACGACTGGATGCCATTGAGCGGCGTCGGCCTGTCGCGCAACTACTCGGTGCTGAAGATGGGCGTGGGACTGTGGCCGGCCCGCGACCTCGAACTCCATCTTGGCCTCGAGGGTCAGCAGGGTCTGCACCAACAGGCCGTGGCGGCGATGCTGGAGAGCACGTTGCGTTTCTGAACAACGCAGCGGTGATCGGGTCGGCCGGTGACATCGAAAGACAAGCGCCGGCCGGGGTTGGGATTCACGCCTCCTCGCAATTGAGGAGGCGTGCGTTTTGCCAGCGAGCATGGCGACGATTCTTCCGGAATTTCCTGGCGTACCGTCCCGCGGGTAACCAGAAGTCGCGAGCAGAGGGCAGCACGCTAGAATAGGCGGCTGTTTTCGACCGGTTTGCCTCAATGCCCGCAGCGTCCCCCAAGATCGGTTTCGTCAGTCTCGGTTGTCCCAAGGCACTGGTCGATTCCGAACGCATCCTCACCCAGCTGAAGGCCGAGGGTTACCAGATCGTCCCGCGTTACGACAAGGCCAACGCGGTGATCGTCAACACCTGCGGCTTCATCGATGCCGCGGTGCAGGAATCGCTGGACGCCATTGGTGAAGCCTTGCACGAAAACGGCCGCGTCATCGTCACCGGCTGTCTCGGCAAACGTGATGCATTGATCCGCGAAGCGTACCCCGACGTGCTGGCGATCACCGGTCCGCAGGATTACGCCAGCGTGATGGGCGCGGTGCACGAGGCGCTGCCGAAGCCGCACGATCCATTCGTGGATCTGGTCCCTGACGCCGGTATCAAATTGACGCCGAAGCACTACGCATACTTGAAGATTTCCGAAGGCTGCAACCACCGTTGCACCTTCTGCATCATCCCCTCGATGCGTGGCAATCTCGTTTCGCGTCCGATCGACGAGGTGCTGATCGAGGCCGAAAAACTGGTGCGCTCGGGCGTCAAGGAATTGCTGGTGATTTCGCAGGACACCAGCGCCTATGGCGTCGACCTGAAATATGCGGAGCGCGAATGGCGCGGCAACGCGTACCGCACGCGCATGACCGACCTGTGCCGGGCCTTGGGCGAACTCGGCGCGTGGGTGCGCTTGCACTACGTTTATCCGTACCCGCACGTCGACGAAGTCATCCCGCTGATGGCGGATGGAAAAATTCTTCCATATCTCGACATTCCGTTCCAGCATGCTTCGCGACGTATTTTGAAACTGATGAAGCGTCCGGCACACGCGGAAAAAACCCTGGACCGCATCCGCGCGTGGCGCGAGGTTTGCCCGGGCCTCACCATCCGCAGCACCTTCATCGTCGGCTTTCCCGGTGAGACCGATGCCGAATTCGAAGAGCTGCTCGACTACCTGCGCGAAGCGCAGCTTGATCGCGTCGGTGCGTTCGCCTATTCGCCGGTGGGGGGCGCCAAAGCCAACGAATTGCCGGATCCGGTGCCGGAAGAATTGAAGGAAGACCGGCTCGAACGCTTCATGGAAGTGCAGGCAGAGATTTCCGCTGCCAAGCTGCAACGCAAGATCGGCTGCACGATGCAAGTGTTGGTGGATGAAGCGACCGCCGATGGTGCCATCGCGCGCTCATCCGCCGATGCACCGGAGATCGACGGCGTAGTGCGGATTGGCGACGGCCAATCATTGAATCCGGGGCAGTTTGCCGAGGTGCTCGTGACGGGTGCGGGTGAACATGACCTCGAGGCTGCGTTGTCGCATCCCCCCGATGCTGCGCATCGACCCCCTTCCTTTGGAAGGGGGTAAGCAAAAGCCGAAGCCTTGCTACTTGCGCTTGTCTCCCGCCGCCCCATGGATTCAACCAATACCTGAAGACCGGCAGCAGCACCTGGCAAACGAGCAGCAGGCGAAGCTGCTTGTCTTCCCCCTTCGGAACGAAGAGGGTCGGCGCGAGCGTAAGCGAGCGTCGGAGGATGGACGCGGCGTGCGCCTACGGATATTGCACTGCCAGCACCACGAAGCGCACCTTGCCACCCGGCAACTCCGCCTCGAATTCATCATCGACGCGTCTCTTCAACGCTGCGCGCGCGAGCGGTGAATCGACACTGATCCAGCCTTTCTTTGCATCGGTCTCGTCGGGGCCGACGATGCGGTAGGTGTGGGTATCGCCGCTGTCGCAGTTTTCGATTTCGAAACGAGCGCCAAAAAAAATGGCCCCGCGATCGGCGGGCACGCCTTCGGCGACTTTCAGCGACGGAATGCGTTTGGACAGATAACGCACGCGGCGATCGATTTCGCCGAGTTGCTTCTTGCGATAGGTGTATTCGGCGTTTTCCGAACGATCGCCTTCGGCTGCCGCCGCCGCCAGCGCCTTGACCACTTCCGGCCGCAGCTCACGCCACAGATGGTCGAGTTCGGTCTTCAGCGTCTCGAATCCCGCGCGGGTGATGATCGCGGTGGAACGGGGTGAGGGCGGACGCCAACGGCTCATGTGGTTTGCGAAGTATCGGTGGCCAATTGCGCGATTCGTGCACCGGCTTCATGTCGCGGCCAGCGTTGCCCGAAGCCGCGCGCCAGATGGCTCGAGAGATCGCGCATGCCGATCCGTGCGGCGAGTTCGGCCAGCATCGCGGTATTTTCCGGGGCGTCGGGTATGAAGGCCGGATCGACTTCGCGACATTCCTGTACCACGCCCAGCGCGCGACGTGCTTCGCCATTGGCGCACAATTGCGCGATCCAGGTTTGCCCGTGCTGCAACAGGAGATCGTTGCGCTGCAGCTTGTGCAGCAGACTGCGGAACATGCTGTGCACGGGTGCGGGCGCGCTGCGCTCGCGGATGCGGTCACGCAGGCGTATGGCGGCTTGCTCCGGATCGGTTGTTGCGAGCGTCTGGCATTCCTGCAGCAATTCACCGTCGGCGTCCAGCGCCATCGCGCGGGCCAGCTCCGGAGCCCTGGGGTGCATGCCGAGGCGCTCGCGGTAATGCCAGACCAGCAATCCCATCCAGTGGAAGTCGAGCAGCACCAGATAGGTGCAGGCGAAGCCATACAGCGGCAGCGCGAGCAACGCGGGCAGGTGCGATGTGCCGGCCGATGCAAACCAGATCAGCAACGCGAGCACGATGTTGGCGGCAACCGGGATCAGGTAGGACAACCCGAAGCGGACGATGGTGCCGATCCAGGTCACGGGATTGAGTGCAACGGCGAGGCTGCCGTCGAACGCCAGCGACATGTCGATGGCAGGCAGCAAAACCGCCGCGCTCACCAGCACCATCCAAAGATGCGCAGGCGCGAACAGCATGACCAGCACACAGATCGCGACCACCAGCAGATGCACACCCAGCAGGTTGCGCGGGCTGCCGGCGTGGTCTTCGAGGCTCACTTCCGGCGGCTCGGCGAAACCATCGGCGGTTTGCACCATGCAATCGATGGCGTAGCGCCAGGTTCCCCACCAGATGGCGATGGCAACGGCGATCGCCAGCAGGCCACCCAACGAAGGCAGGTGGCCGACCAGAAACGTCACATAGCGGCACAAGCCGAGCACGACACAGGTCGCCAGCGCTCCGCCCGTCACAGGATAACGCAAGCCTGCGACGAGTCGCTGTGCGAGCGGCGTGTCGGCGGCGAGCTGAGGGCGCGGCGTCATGGCGCAATGTTTCCAGTCGGAAATCGCGTCCGGCTTGCCATGCCAGACACGATGTCGTCGCGGTGAATCAGGATGTCGACCACGCTTGTATTCCCCGCGCAGTATGTGATCGGGTTCCGATTGTACGGCACGCGCCTTGAGTCACACGCCGCGAACCGTTAGGGTGCGAGCGTTGTCCGTTCTTTGGTGGGTTGTTCATGACGTGGCGGTTTGCGGGGTGGGTTGCGTGTGCGTGTGCATGGGGTTTGCTGGCAGGTTGTGCGGCGACACCGACGCAAAAAAACACTGCGACGACAAGCAATATTGATGCGCTGTACGCGCAGCTCGATCAGGCAAGTCAGCAGTATGATCAAGCGTTGGAGTTGGCGCGGCAAGGCGACCACTCCAAATCGCAGGAGTCACTTGAGGCGGCGCTGGATGCTATGCGCAATGCCTCGGACCAATGCCTCAACACTTCGGGTTGCGATACCGAGCGCTTCCTCGCTGCCTATGACCGCGCCTTGCGCCTGAAGGACGGCAGTTTCCTCGGCACCGAGGACGACGATGACGTACTCGATACCCAGGACCAGACCGACGCCAATGCGGACTCGGGGGTGCTGACCACGTTGCCGCAGGCACAGCGCACCGTCGAACTTCTGCACGACCACAAGCTGTCGGACCTGGTTGCCACCAACGGCACCGTCCAGGCCGCCTTGCAGGTGTGGTTGACGCGTCTGCGGCCCAACCTGGTTCGCGCCTATGTCGATTACGAATACCTGCGCTACCAGATGTGGCCAGCGTTCCACAAGGCGGGGCTGCCCGAGGCGATCCTGTTCGGCATTCTCGCCAAGGAATCAGGCGGTCGCGTGCACGCGATGTCACGCTCGGGTGCGGCCGGACCGCTACAGTTCATGCCGGCGACCGGGGCGCGTTTCGGGCTGAACACCGTCAGCGGGTTCGACCAGCGTTTCGATCCCACCATGGCGGCGCAAGCGGGTGCAGCGTATCTCAACGAGCAACTCGGCAAACTCAACGACAACCTCGCGCTGGTGCTGGCTGCCTACAACGGCGGCGAAGGCCGGGTGGGGCGTCTGGTCGCGGGCGCGTCGGACCCGACCTTCTGGAACCCCAAGGTCTATTTCTCGCTGGCGCCGGAGACGCGTGCCTACGTGCCAATGGTGTTGGCAGCGGCTTGGCTGTTCCTGCACCCGCATCGCTACAACCTGCATTTCCCCAAGGTCGATGGCGCACCCGGGCACGTCGATCTGGCCAATGCCGCCTCGCTCAACCAACTGACGGTGTGCCTCGGCAGCGATGACCACGCACGCTATGGCTGGTACCGCACGCTGCGCAACCTCAACCCGCAGATGAAACCATCGCAGGAGCAGCCCGAGGGCACACGCATCAACCTGCCGCATTTCCTGGAAAGCGCGTACAAGCACTCGTGCGTACACGGCGAATGGGTGGCATTGGCCGATCAGTTGCAGGCGGCGCAACTTCCCGATCCGCCCGCGCCGCCTCCGGCGCGGCATTACACCGTGCGCAAAGGTGACTCGCTGTACGCGATCGCGCACCGCTTCCACTGCGACAGCGTGCGCAAACTGGCCCGCAGCAACCACCTGCACGTATCCTCGACCTTGAGCATCGGCAAGCGATTGCGACTGACAGGCTGTCGACGCTAGCCGGCGGAACCGCGGTTTCCCAAGCCGTTTCAGTTGGCACTGCCAGCAACCGCGGTTATCATGGGCGGCCCCGCCATGGCGGCAAGGCCTAGGCGGGCGCTACGTTTCTGAAGAGCAGGGCGGCCGACGAATTCGCCGGGAGCGAATTGGGATAGCCGCAAGGCTGTCCCCGAGCGCTTAGCGCGAGGGGTGAGTCTCAGGGATGAGACGAACAATGCGCCGGCGCGAGTGCCACGAAAACCGCGCGCTAAAATTTTGGAGAGGTGGCAGAGTGGTCGAATGCGCCGGATTCGAAATCCGGTTTACGGTTATGCCGTAACGTGGGTTCGAATCCCACCCTCTCCGCCAGAAATGCAAACGCCCCTTGTGGGCGTTTTGCGTTTCTGGGGAACGTGGGGGTGCGGACGAATCTGCGCACGCACTGACCTGCAAATTTTGCTGAACTACCAAGCAGCCAAGTACGCCCGCAATGTGAAGAATCCTGATCCATCGCCGGTTACGCATTGACGTCTTTCGTGATGAACAGTTGCTCGGGATGCGGACGATCATGACTGTCGGCCTGAAGGATTCCATGCAACGTACGGGCGGCCATGGATACGTGTTGCCGCCATGACCAGACACGATCATCGCAGCCGCATCATTCAGGTGGACGAAGCGCGAGCCGCGGATTTACTTGCGCAACCGCGCGAGCAACGTCGGTGACTTGATCGCGGGGTCTTTGCCACCGATCCACGTCTTGATGTCCGGCACCGGCAGACCGGTACCGCCCGCCATCCACAGCGCCACGCCGAGCACGGTGAAGCCTACTGTCAGCCACAGCGTGATTTCGGTCGCGCGTTGCACGCCGGGCCAGTCGAGCGGCGGTTGGTGTGAATGCACGCGGGCGGTTTTCATGATCACCGGGGTGATGACATAGTCGGCGAGCGAGCGCACCAATTCGACCAGCGCGAACACACGGCCGACCATCTTCGAGGCAATCGTGAAGGCCGCCATCACGAGTCCCGCCGATACGGTTGCGCCCGCGCCCAGCCCCAGCAGGGCGGCGGTGGCCAAGGTGAGGACGAAAGCATTGCCGCTGCCAAACTCGAGCATCACCACGCCAGCACCGACCAGGCACGCCATGCCGGCCAGTATCAGGATCGGCAGGTAGCGCGTGTTCAGCAGCAGGCCCAGCAACACCGCAGTCACGCAAGCCCCGATGATCATCGGCGACAGCAGGGCGCCAGTGGCCAGCGGCGAGTGGTGTAGCACCTGGACATGCAGTCGCTCGGCCAGTTCGACCAGCGTGACGAACGCCGCGCCGGCGAACATCGCGACCAGCGTTCCGATCACCGCGATCGTGTTCCACATCAACTTGACTGGCGAAAGCGGTTCCTTCTGGTGGTATTCGACCAGCAGCAGTGCCACGAAACAGACCATCGCCGCGGCCAGCAGCACGGTGAACATCACGGAGGCGAAACCGTGTTGCGTCAATTCGCTGGTGGCCCAGAACGGCAGCACCACGGCACCGAAGCCGAGCACGCTCGCCCACGCATCGAAACGCAGCTTCGGGTTGGGCGGATCGAGGAGCGGTTCCGTCAGCAGCGCCGTGGCGAAATTCAACGCGCCGATGATCGCGAGGCCCGCGAACAGCCAGCGCCACGCGTGCCACGAAGCGATCGCGCCACCAAGCAGTGGTCCCGCGCACACCGCACCAAAGAAGCCGAGGTCGACCCATGCCATCGTGGTGCGCAACTTTTCGAAGGGAAAGCGCTGGATCACCGGCGGCAATGCGATCACCAGCAACAGACCGGTTGCGATTCCCATCAGGATGCGCCCGAACCCGTACACATACACGCCGGGAGCGGCGGCACTGATGGCGCAGCCCGCGACAAACGCCGCCTGGCAGGCAAGAAACAGGTAACGCTGATGAAAGCGCTGGATCAGGTCACCGCCGGTAAAGGCGCCGAATGCGTAGCCGGCGATTGCGAATCCCGCAATCAGTTGCGTGCCGAGCTGGTCCGTATGCAGCGAAGCTTGCAGTTGCTTCGCGAACATCGTGTCGGCGGTGCTGACCACGATGAATGGCGCGAGCGCGATGATCGCGACCGTGAGACTGATTCCGTAGTGGCCTTCGAATGGCCGCGGGAAACCGCGCTGCATTGTCGAATTCCTTTTCGTTGCCGCAAGGCGCCACTTCCTGCGACGGAAAGCCCCGCGCCCGACTGTCCCATGCAGTGCGTGAGGAGCGCGTCAACAATCCGCGGAACACCAAGCGATATGCAATGCCTTCGCTGCTACGGCGCGAAACCGACCGCGGACTTCTCGCGCAATGCTGGGCTAAGGTACCGTTCGCCGGCCAGCACCGCCTCGATGGCGGGCTGGACTTCCGGCGGCTTGCCCTTCAATACATACCCCCGTGCACCGGCTGCCAATGCCCGTTGCACATAACCGGGTTCGTTGTGGCCGGACATGATCAGGCAACGCATTTCCGGAAACTGTGTATGCAACGCGGCGATCAGCTTGATGCCGCTCATCTGCGGCAGTGACATGTCGATGAGGACGACGTTGACGTCGAGTCCCGGCAGTTCCCGCAAAGCCGTTTCGGCGCTGCCGGCGGCGCCACACACGGACAGCGCAATCCCCGCCACCCTCGCGCGCGAGGGTGGCTTCACGGTAACAACGGACGATGTTCGGCTGGCGATAGACGCGGGTGTTGATCGCGGACGCGAAGTCGCGAGTGGCACCTCGCCACTACTTGCGTTCGAAGTTGTACTGAGCCGCCGCGGTGGCGCTGATTGCACTGGTGATCGGAAGCAACTGCGTCAGGAAGCGGTTCCAGCGGGTAATGCCGGCCGCCGACGCGAATACGACGTCGCCCGGATGAACCTTGAATTGATCAGCCAATGCGAAAGCGACCGGCGATTTGGCATCCAGTTCGTATACGGTGGCACCGGGATTGCCCTTGCCATGCATTGACGTATCGCGAATGACGTAAATCTTGCCTTGGGACGTCAATTGATTCAGCCCGCCGGCCTTGCCGATTACCTGCGTCAAACTCATGTTGCCATTTTTGAAACGCAGTGCCATCGGGTGCACGACTTCGCCCATGACATAGATTTCCTGCGCATCGTTATAGGGTAGATAAACCCTGTCCCCAGACTCGAGATAAATACGTTTGGAAAGCCCTTTTTGTTGCAGGGCATACATGTTCAGGTGATAAATCTGTCCGTTCCGTTCCAGTAATACATTCGAAAGGTTGGCATTGCTGGTGTCCACGGTCGCCGATGCCATTGCCTCGCCCAGCGTGAGCGGAACCGTGGTGATGGGGATCGGGCCGGTCTTGGTGAATGCTCCGCCGAGCAACACGTGCTGGCTACCGTAGTTGACGACGCTGACGTCGACCTTGGGGTTGTTGATGTAGGTGGCGAGCTTGTTGCTGAGCAGGTCGCGCAATTGCTCGATGGTCATGCCGGCGGCGTGCACCGAGCCGGCAAACGGGTAGTAAATCGTGCCGTCGGGCCGTACCAGGCGACCGTTGGCTTTTGTTTGTTGCTGCGAGCCGGCTGGCGAGGTCAGCTCGGGATGATCCCAGACCGTTATGTAAAGCGTATCGCCGGGGCCGATCTCGTATGGCTGCGGCTGGTAGTCGAGCAATGTCGACGGGATATTGATCGGAGAAGAGCCGGGTTGCTCGTAATTGGCCAGCACTTGCGGCGTGATCGGCACCAGCTTGACATAGTCCGAATTGGGCTCGCCGCGTACCTTCATCGACATGTCCTGGCCGGGCGCCCACACACAGCCCGCCATTGCAAGGCACAGGCACAGTGCAATCAATGCGCGCCACCGGAGTGCCATGCGCAGACGTGCGAACGCGCGGTTGGACCACGACTCAATCGATCCGGAAGGGGTTGCTTGTGAAATATTCATGGTCAGTGCCTCGAATCCGTGATGGCTCATCGCCACGAAACGCGGTCGTTCAGTGCCCTCAACGGGCACCGTCGGGCTGCATGGTTCCTGCGTAAAGCATCGGGCGGCATGCCGAACTTCGCCGTGCGGCGGGCGTGGCGGTAGTCGCCTGCGTGTTCCAGGCGCGGCGCGTGAACGACGCCGTCGATCGCGAGTATCGCCCGCCGATGCGAACCGCACTTCGGCCGACAGCGTGATCACACGACAACGACAAGGTTGTGTCAGTAAGCCACGTTGGTTTGATCGTGTCCAGCATGTTTGGCTGAATCAAGGCGCCTTGACATTGTCAGTGGACGATATTTGCCGCGGATATATCACGTCAAGGTTCCGCGCGCACTCGGCTTTATGACCGTTCAACTGTCTGTCTGATGACTGAATGTGAAAATTATTCCCACTGATTGCCACATTCGTGATGGGTCCGTTCAGCGCGTCATTGCAACAATTGCATTTCCGGATTTCACCAGAAAGTCGAGTGGAACAATTCGGAGCGTGGTGGGTCATTCGACTTGTCGCCCGCAGCAAACACGCAGCAGATCCGCTTGACGAAAATCGATGTGTGGTGCCGGTTTCGAGGTGCGGCGGACGTATCGTGAAGATGACGATGATGACGTGAAGCGCGATGGGCCTTGCCGGGGTGCATCGCACAAGTGCTTCCAGTGACCGGCCTCGACGACTCCGGGATGAGTGCGATGACACCTGCAAGACAATTGGGATATTCGCGCCACGCGGCGGACGGCCCGCTTTCGCTGCCGCCGCCCGAACAACATGGCGATGAAATCGATCTGCGGGCCTTGCTCGGCACCCTGATCGACCACAAGCGGATGATCATTGCGATCACCGTCATCTTTTTCCTGCTCGGGGCAGCTTACGTGCTCATCGCCACGCCGGTGTATCGGGCGACAGCGATGGTGCAGGTGGAGCAGGCGCCGACCCTGCCGGGCATCACGGAATTCGAGCAGGCGGTGGGTGCGCGCAACCCGGAAGCCACCGACGCGCTTTCGATCCTCACCTCGCAGTCGGTGGCCAAGAAGGCCGTCGACGCGCTCAATTTGAACATCGTGGTCAGCCCGTACCGGGTGCCGCTGCTGGGCAGCCTGGCTGCGCGAAACTTCACGCCGGCGGCGCCCGGTGACGTCGCGCCGGCTTGGCCCGGGTTTGCAAGCTACGGTTGGGGCGGCGCACAACTGAAGGTGCCGAAACTCGACGTGCCGCGTGACTTGTACGGAAAGAAATTGACCTTGATTGCCAGCAAGAATGGCGCGTACTCGCTGTGGCAAGACAGTTCGATTCCGTTGTTGCGCGGACGCTTGTTGTTGCGCGGCCAGGTTGGCCAGGTTGCCAAGGGCGCGGGCATCACGATGCTGGTATCCGGCATGCACGCCAACCCCGGCATGCATTTCCACGTCGTCCGCAATTACGAAATGACGACCGTGCACAGGTTGCAGAATGCCATCCAGGCGAAGCAGACGGCGCCCGAATCGAACGTCATCACGTTGAGTTACGACAGTTCCAGCCCGGCCATGGCGGTCGCCATCCTCGGCCAGGTCACCAAGGCGTACCTTGCCCAGAACGTGGGCCGCAACTCTGCGCAGGCCGCCAACAGCCTGAAGTTCGTCAAGCAGCAGATGCCAGTGGTGAAGCAGCAGCTCGAGAAGGCACAGGCTGCGCTCAACGCTTACCAGATCAAGGCGCATTCGGTGAACGTGCCGATGCAGACGCAAAGTTTGCTGACGCGCATGGACACCATCGAAGCCAGCCTGCAACAACTCAAGGTGCAGAAGGTCCAGGACGCGCGCCTGTACACGCCGCAACATCCAGCCTACAAGGCAGTCGAGAAGCAGATCGCCACCTTGAACGGGCAGAAGGCCGCGATCGAAAAACAATTGGGCACGCTGCCCGACACCCAGCGCGAGCTGTTGCGCCTGAAGGGCAACGTGAACGTGCTCGATACCACGTATACGGGCTTGCTCAAGGAAGCGCAGCAACTGGAAATTGCGCAGGCCGGCACGGTTGGCACCACGCGAATCGTGGACGCGCCGGCCGTCGACATCACTCGTCCCGCCAAGCCGAAGAAGTTGACCACGGTGGCAGGGTGCACCTTCGTCGGCGGCTTCCTGGCGGTGGCGTTCGTGCTGTTGCGGCAGATACTCAAGCGTGGCGTCGAAGACCCGGCGGACATCGAACAACTCGGGTTGCCGGTGTACACCGCGATCCCGTTGAGCGACCAGCAACTCGCGCTGTCGCAAAAGGGCGGCAACCGGCTGTTCGCGCGCGGGCAGCAGCGTCTGCTGGCGTTGACGGCGCCCGGCGACCTCGCGGCGGAAGCCTTGCGCGGGCTGCGCACGAGCCTGTGTTTCATCCGACCGGATGCAGCCGACAACCGCCTGATGATTTGCGGATCGAGCCCCAAGGCCGGCAAGACCTTCATTTCCGCGAACCTTGCCGCACTGAGCGCGCAAGCTGGCCAACGCGTGTTGCTGATCGACGCCAACATGCGCGACGGCAAGCTGCACACCGTATTGGGCGGCCGTCCCGAGAACGGCTTGTCCGAACTGCTCGCGGGCGCGATCGAAGTGGATGAAGCGATCCGGCCGGTCGACGAGCTCGACGGCCTGTATTTCATCGCCAGTGGCAGGAAGCCGCCCGATCCCTCCGAGTTGTTGATGCGGCCGCGGTTTGCCGCGCTGCTGCGACAACTGTCGCCGAAATACGATCTGATCGTGATCGACAGCCCGCCAGTCCTGGCGGTAACCGATGCCGCGATCATCGGCCGACACGTGGGCACCAGCTTGCTGGTGGTGCGCTTCGGTCTCAATCAATCGCGCGAGGTCGAAATGGCCATGCAGCGATTCGGGCAGGCCGGTGTCGAGATCAAGGGTGTGGTGTTCAATGGCGTGGAGAAACGCAATGGCGGCTATTCCGTGTACGGCTACAACACCAGCTTCGCCAGTTGATCGGGACCGCCTCCAGATGGCAGTCGGAGCGGTTGACCACGGACCATCGCCGCAGCTTGTGCCGGCGGCGGAGGCTCGCACCGCCGCTTTGAATTCCCGGTTGCGGCCTGCGCTGCGTGAAATGCAGGCGCTTGGGCTGCGCGTATCGGAAATATCGCATGCGGGTTCGCGGCCATACCGTTGGTTGTCCGGCCGATCAGGCATGCGCTGGTTCATGTTGCCGTCGCAGCCGCGCGCAGTTTGCGCAAGTTCCATGGCATTCGTGCAGCCGATGCGTCCGATGCCGCGTGCACTCAAACACTGCGCCGTCGCCATGGCCCGGCTCGGACTGGCGGGGCTGTGGGGTTGGCAAGGCGTGCACGTCTCCGGCGCCAACCGGCTTGCCGGCGTGTTTGATTCGGAACCCATGCACGACGCATTCTTCAGTGGCACCGCAGGTCCACATCGCAAGCTGGTCGTGCAGTTCATGGACGGCGCAGGCCGCGTCAAGGGCTATGCCAAGGTGGCTTGCGTTCCGGCCGTGCACGCATTGCTCGTGCGCGAAGCATCCATCATGCAGGAGCTGCGCCGCACCGGCTTGCAGTCGGCGATAATCCCGCGCGTATTGCTCAACGAAATTCGCGACGGCGCGGCGGTGCTGGTGATGGATACCATCGATGCGCCGCGCAAAGGTTCGCCATCGCATCTGCGGACGGCCCATTTGCGTTTCCTGGATGAACTGGCGGTGCGAACCGAGGCGGTGTGGGCGAGAAGCGGGGACGTGTTGTTGCGTGGTTGGGATGCACAGGCGCGGGCGCTCGATGGATGCCTGTCTTCCGAATGGCGGGTCCGTCTCGGGCGCGCGCTGTGGATGCTGGCAGCACGACCGGAATTGCTCGCTTCACGCGGATTGGCGCACGGTGATTTCACGCCAGTGAACACCTTCATGTATCGCGACAAGCTTTTCGTTTTCGATTGGGAATATGCCGGCGGCGATTATCCGGCCGATTTCGATCTGATCCGCTATCTCGATGTCCAGACACGTTTGGCGGTGGCACGGCCCTTGCGGCACGCCGAGACGATCATGCGAACGCTGGTAGGCGAACTCGGCCGCGGCGAAGCGGATGCGTACAGCCGACTGGTCGCATACCAGTGCGTGCAAGCGCTGCGTGGCGCCAGCCGCCAGCCACCATCCGTCGACGGCACGCCGTTGCAATGGGAAAGCGAGCGGAATGATGCCGCGATGCTGGACGTCCTGCTCACGCATCCGCGCTTCGCCAGGTTGGTGGGGATGGCGCAAGGATGACGTATTGCATGGATTTGCCGAGGGCCATTGCGTGGAAGTCGATGCGGGCGGGTGCCTGAATGGTTTCGCGCGAAGCCACCGGGGATTCATCAGACGTGCCCGCCAGCCCGCGGCCCGCGTTGGGCCATGCCGGCCGCATGCGCCTGCTGCGGCGCGGGGCGTCCGGGGCGTTCATCGTCTCGGTCGCCGGCACCGGACTTGGCCTGGTCGCAAACCTGGTCATGGCGAGACTGATCGGCCGCGCCGAATACGGCATCTACGCGTTGATGTTCAGTTGGGTCAGCGTGCTGGCAATGGTCGCGCAGGCGGGCCAGGACATCAGCATCATCCGATTCCTGCCGACGTACATCCAGGAACGGGACTGGAGCAAGGTGCTGGGCTTGCGGGTCGGGCTGGGGTTGTTCGTGTTCGTGACCAGCGTGGTTGTCGCGCTGGTCGGTTGCCTGGTCGTGTATTTCGTGGGCGCCGGGCACAGCGCGAGTTGGCGTGCGACCTTTTACATCGGGTTCGCGATGCTGCCGATCCTGACGCAGCTCCAGCAGAGCGGCGCCATGCATCGTTCTTTCAAGCGGCCGGTCACGACCGGCATCTATTCGACCGTGATGCGCCCGATCGTACTGATGGGATTGCTCGGGCTGGCCATGCTCACCGTGGCGCGTTTCGACGCACCGGTGGCGGCCGCGTGCGTGGCGGTGGCCGCGCTGCTTTCGCTGGTGGCTTCCGCCTCGCACATGACGCGTGCGTGGCCGGTGCAGGGCCGGGCGGTGCGGCCGAGCTACGAGTTCAAGCGTTGGGCCGTGGTGGGTTCGCAACTGTCGTTGCTGTCGATCATCATCGTCACCGGCAATCGCCTGGACGTGATGATCCTCGGCGCGATCATGGGTACCGGCGACGTGGGGCCATACTACGCGGCCGTGAAGATGGCCGGCTTCGCGCTGTTCGCGATGCGCGCCGTCAACGTGGTGCTGGCGCCGATGATCGCCGAGCGCTATGACGCGGGCGACATGCAAGGGCTGCAGACCGTGTCGGTCTACGCCGCGCGCCTCGGGTTGGCGGGCGCGCTGGCGGTCGCCTTGTTCTGCGCGGCGGCCGGTCATTGGGTGCTGGGTTTGTTCGGACAGGGTTTCGAAGTCGCCTACGTGCCGTTGCTGATCTTGCTGCTTGGCTATTGCATCAGCACCTGTTTCGGCGAGGTCGGCTTCATGTTGTCGATGACCAGATACCAGATGCAGGCATCGTTGTTCGTGTTGATCGGCATTGCCGTGAACTGCGCTGCCGCAGCCGTGCTGGTTCCGCGACTGGGTGCCACCGGCGCGGCGATCGGCGCGGTGCTGTCGGTGCTGGTCTGGCGAGGCTTGGCGTGGTGGTTCGTCGCCACGCGACTGGGGGTGGAACCGTCGGTGTTCGGCAGGTGTTCAACCGCAAGCAAGGGTGGCAAGACATGAGGATTGCTTTGGCCATTTCATCCCTGGGCGGTGGCGGCGCCGAACGCGTCATGGCGGCGCTCGCCAACGCCTGGGCCGAGCGCGGCCACGAGGTCACGCTGGTCACGCTTTCTTCGAGCGACCGTGACAGGTATGTGCTCGATCCGGGCGTGCGTCGGATCGCCTTGGGCGTTGCGGGTCTGTCGACGAATGTCCTGGCCGGAATCGGGCACAACGTCACGCGTCTGTTCGCCCTGCGCCGCGCGATCACGACGTTGCAACCGGATGTCGTGATCAGCTTCATCGCCAAGAACAACGTTCTGGTGCTGGCCTCGCTATTTGGGACACGCATGCCGATCATTGTCTCGGAACGCACGTTCCCGGTCGGGCATGGCGTGCACGGCGTATGGCGCGTGATGTACCGGCTGTTGTATCCGCGCGCGGCGGCCGTGGTGGTGCAGACGCAGCGTTGTGCGGGTCCGCTGGCCACGTTGGCGCACAAGGTTGCGGTGATACCGAACCCGATACTGTCCGAACCGGCGGATGGCCTGGTCGGTGCGCGCGGGGTGCACCCGCTGCAACCCGGGCGCCGTGGCGACCGTCGCACGCTGCTGGCGGTGGGACGGCTTGCGCACCAAAAGGGCTTCGACTTGCTGATTCGCGCGTTCGCGCGTATTGCCGGAATCCACGCCGACTGGGACCTGGTTATTCTGGGCGAAGGCAAATTGCGCGAGGACCTCGCGCGGATGATCGATGCCGCCGGGCTCGCGTCGCGGGTCAGCATGCCGGGATTCGATCCGCATGTGCGCGACGCAATGCGACGTGCGGATCTGTTCGTGTTGTCGTCGCGCTTCGAGGGAATTCCCAATGCACTGCTGGAAGCCATGTCGGAGAGCCGGGCTTGCGTGAGTTTCGATTGCGACACCGGCCCGCGCGAGTTGATCGAACACGGCCGCAATGGCTGGCTGGTTCCGGCGGGCGACGTGCCGGCGCTCGCGGAGGCGCTCGATGTCCTGATGCGCGACGCGGACCTGCGCGAACGCCTCGGGATTCGCGCGCGTGAGGTGCGCATCCATTACTCGCTGTCGGCGATCCTCGACCAGTGGGACGAACTGGTGGCGTCCAGCCTGCGACCGGCGCCGCAAATGCAACGGGCATTGCAACGATGAGCGCCGTCTGCGAAATGCAGGACGACGAGATGCGGGTGGATGCAAGCCGCAGCCTGCCGCGCGTGTTGTTCCTGGCGAGATCGCTCAGGCAGGGTGGTGCGGAACGGCAATTGGTGGCGCTGGCGGCCGGGCTGCACCGACGCGGGTGGCCCGTCACGGTGGTTTGTTTTTATGGCGGCGGCATCTTCCAGGCCGATCTGGAAAATGCCGGTGTGCCGCTGATCGACCTGCGCAAGAGCGGCCGCTGGGACGTGGCCCGTTTCCTGTGGCGGTTGTTGCGCACTTTCCGCAACACCAATGCCGTGATCGTGCACGGTTACATGCCGGTCGCCAATCTGCTGGCGCTGCTGGCACGCGCGGCGCATCCGCGCACACGGGTGGTGTGGGGCGTGCGTTCCACCCTGATCGACCGCGGGGATCGCGACTGGTTGTCGCGACTGACCTTCAACATGACCCGCAAGGTCGCGCGTTTCGCCGACAGCATCATCGCCAACTCCGAAGCCGGCGCGAGCTACCACGCGTCGCTCGGTTATCCGGGAACGCGCATCAAGGTCGTCGCCAACGGCATCGACACGCAACGGTTTCGGTTCGATGCGGCGGGGCGGCAACGCATGCGGCTGGACTGGGACGTCGCCGATACCTGCATGTTGGCGGGTCTGGTCGGACGGATCGATCCCATCAAGGACCACGCCACGTTTCTGCAGGCCGCGGCGTTGCTGGCGGCGCGCGATGCGCGCTGGCGGTTCGTCTGTGTCGGCGGCGGCGAGCCAGGTTACGTGCAGTCGATCAAGGCGCAAGCGCAACGGCTGGGATTGGGTGACCGTCTGGTCTGGGCTGGCGCGCGCAACGACATGGCCGCGGTTTACAGCGCGCTTGACGTCGCCGTTTCCAGTTCATGGGGCGAGGGTTTTCCCAACGTCATCGCCGAGGCAATGGCCTGCGAGCGACCGTGCGCAGTGACCAATGTCGGCGACTCCGCCCGCATCGTGGGCGAGTGTGGCGCGGTGGTCGAAGCGCGCAATCCGGCCGCACTGGCCAGCGCCATCGAATGCCTCGGGGCATCGCTGGACGGTACGGCTGCGCCAGCCGGGTTGGGGACCATGGCAAGGCAGCGCATCGTGGAAACCTTTTCGATGGATTCGCTGCTGCACAATTCGGAACAGGTATTCCACGAATTGTGTGGACGGTACAAGCGAACCTGACCGCCATGCTGCATGCATTTCCAATCTATCAGTTGGTATGGCCGACGGCTTTCATCGCCGGGGTTGGTTTGTTCGTTTCGTATGCGTATACCAGACGCGCGCTGTTGAGCTATGCAATCGCCATCATCAAGGCCGGTTTGTTCATGCTGTATTTCGGCGTCTTGTTCAACGGCACCTATACGTTCTTTGATGACTGGAATTATTTCAATATAGGAAGAAGGCTGGCGCACGACAACATAGGCATATTGAATTTCGTGAGTCATTATGACCAGGTGGTGCATACCGTGACCGGCTGGAACGTTGCCTATTACGTCTACAACGCAACGGCCATGGAGATTTTCGGCATCGGCTACTACGCGCCGGTCGCGCTGAACGTGGTATTGACGTTCCTGGCCGCCGGGTTGCTGATGAAGGCAGCACGCATCGGCCTCGGCATGAGTGACCGCACCAGCGTCGGCCTGTTCGTCTTTCTTGCACTGAGCCCGGACATCCTGGCCTGGTCGACAATACCCAACCTCAAGGACACGCTGGTCGCCACCGCGACCGCCGCGGTGGTTTACGCGGTGGCTCTGATGTCCGAACGCAGGGTCTGGCGCGCCATCCTGGTCGCAGCAGCAGGGGCATGCGTGCTGGCAGTCACGCGGTTGTACGTGCCGCTGATGCTCGGCATGGCGTTCATGGTCACGTTGGGTCTGTCTCCGCGCGGCAGGCGCAGTCCGTGGTTGTGGCTGTTCGCAATCTGCGGACTGGCGGCGGCGGTGCACGTGCTCGGGCACGGCAGCCTGCTTGGTGCAGTGCATACATTGCGCTCGAAAATGGACAATCCGCTGGTAGGTGTGCTTCGGTTCACGCTGACGCCAATACCTTTCCACACGGACACCGGTTACGGATTCCTGGATATTCCACAGCTCGTCTATTGGTTGCTGTTGCCGCTGATGGTTTATGGAATCTGGGTGGTCTGGAAAAAAGCAACCATTGCGGCGCGTTTCATGGTTATCTACTTTCTCGCGATGATCCTGTTGTACGGATCGTTCACGCTGTTGCAGGGGCCGAGACACCGGGTCCAGATAGACGGACTGGTAGTGATTTTCCAGTATTACGGCGTATTGGCCTTGTTGCGAAAACGGTTCCGCATCAAACAGCATGCAATGGCGATCAGGTCATTGAAGCTGTATCAGACGGTCGGCGGACGCGCTGTTGCATCGTTCGATGACGATGACGATGCGGGTGCGGCGCGCCCCGGCTATCGCGACTGGATCGCACCGGCGGGTGGTACCAAATGATGAGGATCTGTCATGTCATTACCGGGCTCAATGTGGGCGGCGCCGAACTGGCCCTGTGCGGGTTGCTCGAGACGCTCGGACAACCCGACAGCATGGTGGTGGTGCTGGGTGGAAAGGGACCATTGAGCGCGCGCGTGGCGGGCTTGGCCGAACTCCATCATGTCGGGATGCATGCGGGCAAGGCGGGGCCGCGCGACCTGCTGCGGTTGCGACGGATCATGGATGCACAGATTGGGCGCCCGGACGTGGTGCACGCGTGGATGTACCACGCGAACCTGATGTCATCGTTGGCGTTGGTCGGGACCCGCATCCCCTTGATTTGGGGTGTGCACCATTCGTTGAGTGACCTCGCGAGCGAGAAGCGCAAGACCAGGGCCGTGATACGCGTGAACGCGCTGTTGTCGCGGGCGCCGGACCGGATTCGCTATGTTTCGGCGGTGGCGGCGGCGCAACACCAGCGGGCAGGTTTCGCGCCCGGCCGCACCGTGGTGATCCCGAACGGCTACGACATGCATCGGTTCAGGCCGGACCCGGACGCGCGCAGCCGCATGCGCCGCGAGTTCGAAATTCCCGATGGCGCACTGACCGTCGGCATGGTCGCGCGGGCGCACCCGACCAAGGACCATGACAATTTCCTGCAGGCCGCGGCGTATTTCCATGCGGATCATCCGGATGCGGTGTTCCTGCTGGCGGGCGAAGGCGCCGACGATGACAACCCGCAATTGTCGGGTTCGATTGAGCGCATGGGTTTGCGTCCGCACATTCGCCTGTGCGGACGACGTGACGACATTCCCGCCGTGTACTCGGCGCTGGACATCGCCACGCTGTCCTCGCGCGGCGAGGCATTTCCCAACGCGGTTGCCGAAGCCATGGCATGTGGTGTCCCATGCGTTTCCACCAACGTCGGCGACGCCGCCACGATCGTCGGCGATGCAGGGGTCGTGGTGCCACCGCGCGATGCTGCCGCCCTGGCCGATGGCTGGGAGCAACTCGCGGCCCTCGCTGTCGCTGCGCGTCGGTCGCTCGGCATGCGTGCCCGCCAACGCATCACCGAACTGTTTGCGCGCGAGGCCATAGGCCATCGCTTCTCCGATCTCTATCAAGAGCTGGTGACGAGCCGTGGAAAGACCCATTAGATTGAATCGAACTTTCGTGCAAAAGGTGCGCCCGAACCTCGAGCGGGGCTGCCCCGATCCGCGCGCTTTGCTCAGCCCGGAAATCGACGCCCGCAAGGCAACCGACATCATCGCCCGGATCAAGATCGGGGGCGTGTTCAAGACCACCAGTGACGATCGTTATCCCATGACCACGCAACTGCTCGCCGGGACGACTTTTGCGTCGCGGCCGGTGGTGGTCGATGTCGGCGCATCCGATGGAAGCGCTTCGCTGAGTGTCATCAATGCGATGCGGTTTTCCCGTTATTACGTCACCGACCGGCACATATACGCCTATGCTTGCCACACCAGGAAGGGCGTGTTCTTTTGCGACGCCGACCTCGTCCCCTTCATGTTCGCCAACCGCTTCTTTGTCGTCTACAACGACACCGGCGAGGCGTCGTCGCTGCAGTCCGGCATGGTGGCGCGGCTGTTTGGTGGTTTCGATGCATCCAGATGCAAGCACGTGCGCAAGGTCGCCCTGATGAATCGCGCGCTGTTGCCGAGGCTCGGCAACGACATACGCCTCGAGCGGTACAGCATCTTCGACGCTTGGCCGTTCGAAAAAGCCGATCTCGTGATCGCCGCAAACATCCTCAACCGTAGCTACTTTCCCGACACGCGCTTGTGCGAAGCGATGAGGAACCTGCGCGGCGCATTGAAGGAATCCGGCAGGCTGGCCATCATCGAGAACCGGCGCATCGAGCAGTCGAATATCTTCCGCCTCGTGGACGGCCGCTTCGTCGTCGAAAACGAGGTGGGTGGTGGCAGCGATATCAAGTCGTTGGTGACGGATCTGTCATGACCGTCGCGCAGCCGGTCGAAGCGAGTCCGCGGCGAAGCGACGCCAGCGCCATCGGCGCCCTCAAGTTCACGCGCCGGCGGGAATCCTGGGTTGCGCAATCGGCCGGGCATTTCTACAAGATCGTCCGCGCCAGCGACGATGCGATGCACGATTTCGTCGATCCGGCATGTATCGCATCCGCCCAGCGCGAGTACGGCGACATGCGTTTCCTGCACGGCATCGACGCTGCCGCGTGCTGTCCGGAGCGCATCGAGCAGGCCTGCATCGTCTATCCAGTGCTGAGCGGGCCCGACATGCATGAATTGTTGACACGCCGTCCCGCTTGCGAACAAGCCACGCAGTGCCTGCAAGCGGCGATGCTGCTGCTGGCGCGCCTGCATTGTCACAAGGCTGATGGCTTGCCGGTCAAGAACTACCAGCTCGAGGGCTTTCTCGCGCCCGGTCCGAGGGTGATGGCCCGCATGCGGGACCGCCAGCGAATGCTCGTCGTCACCGGGTTCGAGGCGCGCAACTTCCGTTTCGACAAGCACGAGGCCGGCTGGTTTTTCTTCGACCCGCACCACCTCTGGTGCGGTTTTCCCGAGGAAGATTTCGCCCGCTTCATGGTGTCGCTGTTGATGATCCGGGGCAAGCGTGGCGGTCCGCGCCCGTGGACGGGGTTCGACCGTTTCGCGTTGCTTGCGACTTACGAAGCGTCGACCCACGCCAAGCTCGACAGGGAGTTGCTGGATTACTTCGTGCGCGAGCAACTGGCCAAGCGGCAGTTCTACGCCATGCGGCTGGCGCGGCACATGCGCAGCCCGGGCAACGTCATTGGTGTTGCCTACACCCGGCTTTATTTCCAGCGGCTGCACCGCGTACTCGAAACGTTGCGGTTTTGACGTGCGTAGCGGCTGGTTATTCCGCTTCCATGCTGTCGACCATGCAGGCATCCCGCATGAACCGGGAAATTTTGGACACGGATTTACACGGATGCACGCGGATCAGACAATGATTCGATGGAAATCCGTGTCTATCGGCTTTTTTCCGCTTTGATCCGTGTCAGGCGCTCTTTTTTGTTTTCATGTTGGAAATAGGATTACTTGTCCGCGACCATCACCGTCCCGCCAAGCTTCTGCACGATGGCCTTTTGCACCAGTGCCGGTAGCCACGCGACCATGCGTTGTTTGGCGCCGAGCCTGCGTCGCAGCCAGTAGTCTTCCATATACCGGATGTCGTGGAAATACCGGACATACCGCGGCGTTGATCCCGCGGCGCCTCCGGTAGTGGGTCCAGTTGTCGAGCCAGGTGCAAAAATTCCGGCTCCAGTCGATGACGCTTTTGTCGTCCTTGTGGTAACCGAAGCCGATGGAACGGAACAGCGCGGCATAGTAGACGTGCGGCCCGCCGTGCTTCGGGAACCAGTGCAGGCTTCAACACGCGCCGCAATTCGGCCAGCACGCCGTCGATGTCCTCGACGTGTTCCATCACCTGGTTGTTGACGATCATGTCAAACGAGTCGTCGTCGAACGGGATGTGGTCCCCGTGCATCCTCCTGACGTATCCGGCATCCAGCAGGCCCGACTGCACCTGGCTCGAGTGGTCGCCGCCCTCGTAGAAAGTGTCGCAGCCGAAGGCATCGGCCTGGTGCGCGCGCAGCGCCTTGACGATCTCGCCGGCGCCCGCAGCCGTAATCGAGTACGCGCGTATCCCGATTCAGTGCCTGGTCGAGCACCCATGCAGCACAAAATTCATAGTTGTTCACGCGAATGTGCCTCCTGTGCTGCCGCCATCACGGCCGGTAACCGTATGGCCACGCCACCGGCGCGGTCACCAGCGGCAACACCGCCTGATGCAACCTGGACAGTTCCTTGCGCCAGCGCATGTCCTGTTTCAGTTCGATGCGTTTCTGCATGCGCAGGCGATTGCCCTCGATCATGTGTTCGGCACTGAATTCGCCGCCCGTGCCGAGTTTGCGCGCGGTGGACGACCAATCGACGCCGGCGAATCGCGACAGGCGTTCGAGGGTCGCGAGCGGTTTGTTGACGAGGTCTTCATAGCGAACCAGCATGGCGCGGCTGCCCAACCGCGCGCGCACCCGGTTGGCCGCCGCGTTGATCACCATCCATTTGCCGGCCGTGACCGATGGCTTCATGCCCGGCTGCTCGGTCATGATTCCTCCTTCGCGATTTTTCTTGAACGGCCTGCGAGTGGAGCAGGCGACGCCGCGCACGTCGCGGACCAGGTGGATGACGCGAAAATCCACACCTTGCATCCGTGACAATGCCAGCGCGCGAACGGGCGCCTTGGAGGAATCCACGATCGTGGTGGCTCCGCTTGCCTCGGCGATGGCATCGAACAATGCACGCGACTGCACGAGGTATTTACCGAGCGCGTCGTTCTGGTCGTGTGGCCGGCGGTAGCGGGGCAGGTTGCGGACGCGTTCGAGGCGTGCCTGCAGCGCGGGGTATTGCAACGCCACGTCGTCGCCAACCGTACGCGCCCACTTGCGCCGTACCTTTCGCCACAAGGGGCAGGAACTTGACGGTTGGCCGCACGCGCAATAGTTGTGGCTAACGTCCATGGCGCCGATCAGATTCATCAATTCGCCCGACCCGAATATGCCGGGATGGTCGGAGAACAGGATGTCGAGCAGGGTGGAACCGCTGCGCGAAAAGCCCATGACATAGAGGATCTTCATGGTTGCGTCTACTCCTTGCGACTGGATCTTTTGCGATTATTGGAACCCGCGCTGGTGGATGCGCGGCGACCGCGCGCGTCGACTCGGCGCTCGTTTCAGGCGGCGATTTCGTTGCGGTCCGTGCGGCAGCGAGCCGATTGTGCGAGCCATGCCTGGAACATCAATACGTCCCACAGACGGTGGTGTTCGCGCACGCGTCCCTCGACGTGGTCGGTCCACATCTTGCGGATCGGCGCAGGGTCGAAAAAGCCCTCTTCTCGTAGCCGCCGTTCGTCCAGCAGCGATTCGGCCCAGTCGCGCAACGGGCCACGCAGCCACACGTCGATCGGTACGCTGAATCCCTTCTTGGGCCGGTCGATCAGGTGTCGGGGCACGTACCGGTACAGCACCTGGCGCAGCAACCACTTGCCTTGTCCGTCACGCAATTTCTGTCGCAACGGTGTTTGCCACCCGAATTCGACAACCCGGTGATCAAGCAGCGGTACGCGTGCTTCGAGGCCGGTCGCCATGCTGGCGCGATCGACTTTCACGAGAATGTCGCCGGGCAGATAGCCAACCAGGTCGCTGTACATCATGCGTTCCATCGGGCCCTGAACGTTTGGCCACGCGGCGAAATCGGCAAGCACCGTCGACGGTTCGCGTGCTCCCGGCACCACCGATGCCGGATCGAACCATTGCGAAATCAGCAACCGGTAACGTTCGTCGATCGATGACGTTTCAAGCATTCTTGCCAACAGGCCGATCTTGGTCTTCGGATTGCGCACCCGGAACCGGCGCGGCATGCAACGGTTGGCGCCACCGAACAGCGCTTCGTAGATGCCCGGGCGCGCGTGCAGCGAGCCTGCCAGCGGCAGGCGCAGCGATCGCGGTGTACGCCCCAGCCAATGTTCGACCTTGGCCGCCCACAGGTAGCGGCTGTAACCGGCAAACAATTCATCGCCGCCATCGCCCGACAACGCGACCGTGACCTGGCTGCGCGCCAACTTCGACAACAGATACGTTGGAATCTGCGAAGAATCCGAAAACGGTTCGTCGAACATCGTCGGCAACCGCGGGATGACGTCCAGCGCGTCGCGTGCCGAAACGTACAACTCGTGGTGCTCGGTGCCGAGGTGGTGGGCGACTCCGCGGGCATATTGCGCCTCGTCGTGCGCCTGTTCGTGGAAGCCGATCGAAAACGTCTGCACCGGACGATTCGATTGGGCCTGCATCAGCGCGACGACCGTCGACGAATCCACGCCGCCTGACAAAAACGCGCCGAGCGGCACATCCGCTTCCATGCGCAACGCAACCGCGTCGCGCAGCAGACAGTCCAATTGTTCCACCGCATCTTCGTCGGTTTGTTGCTGGCGGTGTGGGTCGGCCGCGGCCGCATCCGCGATCGACCAGTACCTGCGAACGCACTTTTCCAGCGACTCGACCGACGCAGGCGTTGCCGCCAGATTGCGGTCGACTGTCAACATCGTCGCTGGCGGCAGTTTGTGGATGTCCCTGTAGATCGAATGCGGGCCAATGATGTAGTTGTGGCGCAGCAGCAGGCACAACGCGCCACGATCGACCGGATTGTCGAAGCCCGGCAGCGCCGTGAGCGCCTTCAACTCGGAACCGAACACGAACACCGCGCCCGCCCACCCGTAGTAGAGCGGTTTGATGCCCACGCGGTCGCGCGCCAGCGTCAGGGTATGGGCATGCCGGTCCCACAGCACGAACGCGAACATGCCGATGAAGCGATCCACGGCAGGCTCAAGTCCCCAGCATTCGATCGCCGCCAGCATGACTTCGGTGTCGGAGTGGCCGCGAAAACGGGCGCCGTACGCCTCGAGTTCGGGGCGCAGGCGGTGGTGGTTGTAGACCTCGCCATTGAACACGATCACGTAGCGGCCACTGGCCGAGGTCATCGGCTGGCGTCCTTCGGGCGACAGGTCAACCACCGACAGCCGACGGTGCCCGAGCCACACGCCGGCATGACGGTCGCGATACCTGCCGGCGTCGTCGGGACCACGATGACGGATGGCGCACGTCATGCGATCGATCGCCGCGCTGCCACCGTCGGTGTCGAAGCGATTGGCTACATCCCAGAATCCGGCAATCCCGCACATGTCTTGGTCTTCCCTATGGCGGGTGTGGCGGCACGGCTGCTTCCGCCAGGCTGCGAGTCAGGGAGCGATCCATGTGCACCGTCTTTCACCCGGACAAATGATGTGAAAATAAATGACGCGAATTGTTTCAGGCTGTTTCATGTAGCTGAATCGGCCTGCCCATTGTGTGCGACCGATGCTTAACAAGAACATGATTACGTGCGCAAAAAATTCAACTGAATCTTGCTTGTGTTTTTTCGGTAAAAATTACCGAAACGAGCCAATCAAAGGTGTGATATTCGAAGGTTAATGTTGCACGCTTTAGGCTGCTCAGGATGAATCCTGGCACCAATCGTCGTCATCATCGTCGGTGGTTGTGCACCAGCGTGCGATCGCATGCATCGGCAGGCGTTGCACGCGTCCACGAACGGAGTAGTGATGGCAAAGTCACGCATCGACGGGATGGTTGATCGGCCGATCTTCGTGGTCGGCACGGGTCGCAGCGGCTCCACCATCTTCCACAAGATATTTGCGGAACACCCGGTCGTCGCGTGGCAGTCGCCGTTCTGCGATCTGTTTCCGGATCGGCCCGGCGCCAACGGAGTGCTGCTGCGCATGGCTGACCTGCCGATCGTGGGGCAGGTTTTGAAGCGTTACTTCCGACCGGGCGAGCGTTACAAGTACTGGGACCATCTTTGTCCCGGATTTTCCCAGCCATGCAGGGATCTGCTGGCCTCGGACGTCACCGCGCGTGTCCTGCGCAAGGCCCCCGGCGCCGTGGCACGGCTCGCCACGCCGCGCCGCCGGCGCGTCCTGGTCAAGCTCACCGGATGGCCGCGCGTCGGCTATCTGCGGGAGCTGTTCCCGGATGCGAAGTTCATTCATGTGTACCGCGATGGCAGGGCAGTGGCCAATTCCCTGCTCGAGGTCGGGTTTTGGCGCGGCTGGCAGGGACCGGGCGGATGGCGGGCCGGTGAACTCACATCGGCGCAGCGCGCCGAATGGGAGCGGCATGGCCGATCGTTCGTTGCGTTGGCCGGCATCCAGTGGAAGCTGATGATGGCGGCGATGGACACAGCCGCGGCGAATGTTCCGGCGGCGAATTTCCTGCCGGTTCGCTATGAGGATTTGATGGCCAATCCGGTCGCATGTTTCAAGCGTGTCACGGAGTTCTGCGAGCTGGATTGGGCTGCGCGCTTCGAGCAGGCGATCTTGCGCCAGCAGCTGCGTCCGGCCAATGACAAATGGCGCGTCGACCTCACCGATGTGCAACGGGCGATTCTGGACTCGGTTCTGGCGGAAGCGTTGCCGCGCTACGGCTATGCGCCAGCGCTGCAGGGTCCCTCGGTACGTCGATTATCGACTGCCTGTTCCGGTTGATGTTCCGTTCATGATTGCACGTTATGGGTCGTGGACATGAATGTTGTAAAACAGATTCACTTTACGCCCAATTGTGTCGATGACAAGCAAGAGTGGCTGTCACGGTTTCCATAAGGATGTGTCATGAACATTGGCCTGTCGAAGACCCCGGACCGCTCATGCATCTTGCGTTGTTGCATGTTGCTGCTGTGTGTCCTGGTGAGTGCACCGGCGTGGCCGGCATGCCCGAAACTGCTGATGTCCGCGGGCCTGAATTTCCGCAAGCAGACCAACGCCAAGGACGCCAATTACTGGGGCCAGACGGTTGGCGTGCAGGGATTCCTGGTCAATTACATGGTCTCGGATTGGCAAACGGACGTCGGCAGCAATCCCGACAGCGGGCTGTGGAAGCTGGCAAGCCGGTTCCAGTCGCTGTATTCCCGTTACGGGGTTACCGACAACTTCATCAAGATCAGTATTTTCAAAGCGCACGACTGGAACAGCGAAGCGAAAAACCAGGCCATAGTGAAGAACATGGCGCATGCCGCAGCGCTGGCCAAATTCGCGCGGTTCAAGGGTGTGGCGCTGGACCTCGAGCCGTACAAACCGACTTGGGGTGGCGCGGCAGGTGGACCGAAGCTTGCGCGAACGGTGGAAAAAATAGGCCGGGATATCGGCAATGCGATGCACGCCGCATATCCGGACATGACCTTGATGGTGCTGCCGGACGCGCTGCGGGAAGTCGAGCACGAAAAAACCTTGCCGCGGGACTGGGCCGCCCGCCACAACGGTGGTTACGGGCTGTCGGCCGCGTTCGTGCGCGGCCTGTTGTCGGTGCGATGGGCGCAGGTGGTGATGGCGACCGAGTACACCTACAGCGTGTCACCCGATCGAATCGTGTCGAGCGTGCAGGAAGCCGCGCAACGCTACCTGAAGCTGGATGTCCCGGGCGTCACGCGCGCGCGCTTCAGCGTCGCGCCGGGGCTGTGGCCGCTCGGCCCATCCCGCGCAAACAAATCCGCGCGCGAAACGCCCGAACGCTTCAAGCAACGACTCGAAGAGGCATACAAGGTCTCGCAGCAGTACGTCTGGATTTACGGATCGAACAGTGCGTGGCAGGCCAACGGCCCGCTCGGCCCGATTCCGGGGCCGGTCGCCCCGAGCTTCCAGCAGTTCGTGAACGCGATCCACCAGGTTCATGCCAGTTGCCACAAGTGACTGGCGGCCGTGCATGGCATGGGTCACGTGGCTGCATGGTCGGACGGAACGCGAGCGCAAGCAGGTTTGAATTCTTTTACGGGATGTATCGATGGACACACTGGCCGCTCGATTGCCGGCGGCGAACATGAAGAAGATTCTGCTGTTCGCCAATACGGATTGGTACCTTTACAACTTTCGACGCTCGCTGGCCTTGGCGCTGCAAGCGGCGGGCTACGAGGTCCTGCTGGTGTCGCCGCCGGGAGAATACGGTGCGCGCCTGCGCGCATTGGGATTGCGCTGGCGGCCGCTGCAGATGGACCGGCGCAGCATCAACCCGCTGCGCGAGGCTGCATTGTTGCTGCGGTTGACGCGCCTGTTGCGACGCGAACGGCCGGCATTGATCCACAACTTCACGATCAAGAGCGCGGCATACGGGTCGCTGGCGGCGCGGCTGGCACGCGTGCGGGCGCGCATCAACGCGGTGGATGGACTCGGCTATGTGTTCGCGAGCAGCGACCGCAAGGCGCGGCTGCTGCGTCCGGTGGTGCGTGCGATGTTGCGTTCCGCCCTGCGCGGCCGGGCTGCCCGGTTGGTCCTGCAGAATCCGGACGACCAGGCGGCGTTCGTCAAATTCAAATTGGCCGAAGCCCGCTGCGTGGATTTGATACCCGGCGCCGGCGTCGACTGCACGCGGTTTGCGCCACGCATCGCGCAGCGCAGGGCAACCAATAATGATTCCAACGATTCGCAGCCATGCGTGCTGCTCGCCGCGCGGCTGCTGTGGGAGAAGGGCATTGCCGAATACGCGCAGGCGGCGCAAACCCTGCAAGCGCAAGGCCGCAAGGTTCGCTTCCTGCTCGCCGGGATGCCTGACCCGGGAAACCCGGCGGCGGTACCGGAAGCGACGCTGCGCGAATGGGTGAACCAAGGCGTATTCGAATGGCTTGGGCACGTCGGCGACATGTCCGCGCTGTATGCGTCGGTGGACATCGTGGTGTTGCCAAGCTACTACCGCGAGGGCCTGCCGACGTCGCTCACCGAAGCTGCTGCCTGCGGGCTGCCGCTGGTTACCACCGACATGCCGGGCTGCCGCGAGGTGGTGACTGACGAGGTAGACGGCCTGTTGATACCACCACGCGATTCGGGCGCACTGGCGCGCGCGATCGCGCGCCTGCTCGACTCGCGACCGCTGGCGGCACGGCTGGGCGAGGCGGCACGCGCAAAAGTATTGGCCAAATTCGACGAACGCATCGTCATACGACGCACGCTGGAGATTTATCGCGAGTTGCTGACGGGAGCGAAGGTCAAACCCGCGGTTTGACGGAGTGCACGGCGCCAATACATATTGCGGCGTCATGCATCCGGGAGCGTTTGAAGAACCGTTGCAAGAAAGCCGCAAGCTGGCCAGGCGCAGCAGGTTGCTCAGAGGTCCCTCAATGCTTCCTTTCGACGGGTACTTGTTGTACCTGAAAAGGACCTCGTGGTTGCGGCTTTTCCTGTGATTTCGAAAGCCGTGTGGTGGCGGCTATATACAGAGCCAATACCACGACGAATGCCACGAAGTTCGCGATCGGGCCAAATGCCTTGTGGACGCCGACGCCGACGAATGGCAAGGCCGCTGCAAACGCGATCAGGCAGAGCAGCGTCGTGCGTGAGCCCAGGCCTGCGTTCATCAACAAGTGGTGCACATGCGTGCGGTCTGGCGTGAACGGCGACACGCCGCGCTGCAGTCGGCGGTATATCACCGCCAGCGTGTCGAAGACGGGGAGGGCCACGCACCACAACACCAGGCCCGGCGAAATCTGGCGTGGTGCGCTTTGGCTCAGGTAGATCAGCGCCCAGGCAATGATATAGCCCAGCACCACGCTGCCGGCATCGCCGAGGAACACCTTGCTCTTGCGGCCGAGCAAGCCGAGGTTGGCGATGAGGTAGGGATACAGCGCGACGGCAAGCAGCAGCACCAGCGCCGTCACGTAAGTGGGAACGCGCGAAGCCAGCAGCAGAATAGAGGTGGCGCTGACCAGCGCGAGGCAGCCGGCCAAGCCATCAATGCCGTCCATGAGGTTGAAAGCGTTGATCAGGCCGATCACGGCAAAGATGGTGAAGGGAATCCCCAGCCATCCGAGCCTGAGTACGTGCCCGTGCAGCATCCCGAGTGAATGCACGTACACGCCGGTCGTGAATACCACGACGAGGATTGCGCCGATCTGCACGGCAACACGTACACTGACGCGCAACCCGAAGCGGTCATCGAGGGCGCCCAGCGCCAGCAACACGCAGGCCGTGGCAAGTATGACGTCGTCGAACCGGCCTGACATTCCCAGCCACAACCACCCGGCCAACAACCCGAAGAAAATCGACAGTCCACCCACCAATGGTGTCGCGAACTCGTGTCGCTTGCGGTAATCAGGGTAGTCGAGTAGACCCATCGACTTGCTGGCCGGCACCAGCGCGAACAGGCCGAGGGTCGAAGCTCCGAATGACACCAGGCATGCCGACAAAATCGTGTGCACAGCGGGATCCATCCAATATTGTGCCCTGTTTTCGGATGCTCAGTATCGGGATGACCGCTGAAACTACTGCTGAATATCTTGCAATATTTTTACGCAATGGAAATGTCGGTGAAACCCATTCACGAATGTTCCGGTGTTCATGAATAATCAATTAATTCGTGAGACATATGAATGATTCATGCAAGCATTTGTCGATGGCAACGTTTCGCCTGGAGCAAACCGTGCAGCGTGATACTGGCTGCGACACATTGGGGTCCGCTCGTGGCGGCGTTCGCATTGTCACCAGGTTGCCGTGTTGTGCACGTATACCGTCTGAACAATGTCGCGGTCGTCGCCGCACTGCGCCGTTCAGGTAGTCCTTGCACGGCCGCACGGCCACCACCCCGAGGATTGGTTGTGGCGTGGAAATTGCATACAATTACAGGTGAAGGGAGGCACGGCGATGACCGAAAACATCGCAGTGCATGGCAGGTACGCGCTTCTTGTTCCAACGGCACGCCGTTTGGGGAATCACGAAATGACCATCACCGATATCGGCATCTTGCTTGTCGTGCTATGCGTGCTGTTATGGGCGGTCATGGCGGCGTTGCACAGGCATACCGTGCAATTGGACGCGCTCCAGAAGCAACTGAATCAGTTCAGGGACGAGCTGCGGGCGTCCGGTGCCAAGCGCGGGCAAGACCAACCCGCCGCGGATGATCATGCATCCCGGCAGGCGGATCGCAGCGACAGCCGGTTTTCCGAAACGTCGCACCATCGTTGACTCGTCGGAAGCTCCCAGCCGCGGCCCGATCCCGTGTCTCCTGCCGGTGCGCCGGGAATCGGGGGCATTGTGCAACGGTCAAGACGAAGCGGGCGTGGTCGCCAGCTGCCACTCAAGCCGCTTTCGTGGCCGGTTGGCGCAACTGTTGCAGGACGGCTTTCGCGGCACCGGCCGACGATGCCGGGTTCTGGCCGGTGATGAGGTTACCGGACGTGACGACGTGTGCCTGTCCGTCCGCGGCTTTCGAATACTCCGCGCCGCTTTCCTTCAACATGTCCTCGATCAGGAACGGCACGACATCCACGAGACCCGCGGCCTGCTCCTCGGAATCGGAAAACCCGGTGACGGCCTTGCCGCGCAGCAGCGGTAATCCGTAAGGCCCGCGCGCGTCGCGCAGTGCCGCCGGGCCGTGGCAAATCGCCGCGACCGGTTTGCCGGCCGCGTACAAGCTTTCGATCACGTGCAGCGAATCCTGGTTGTCCGCCAGATCCCACAATGGACCATGGCCGCCCGGATAAAACACCGCGTCGTAGGTATCGGGGTCGATATCCGCCAACTTGTGGGTATTCGCGAGTGCCTGCATGGCTTCGCCGTCGGCCTGGAAGCGTTTGGTGGCTTCGGTCTGGTTGCCGGTTTGTTCGCTGCCCGGATCAACCGGTGGCTGCCCGCCGGCGGGCGATGCCAGCGTGATTTCGGCGCCGGCACCCTTGAAAACATAGTACGGACTGGCGAGTTCTTCCAGCCATAGCCCGGTGGATTTGCCGGTTTCACCGAGCTGGCCATGTGAGGTAACTATCATCAGAATTTTCATCGAAATGCTCCCGGAAACGTCGTTCCTTGCTTGCGAACCTGTTTTGGAACTTGGGACAAACGCGAAAAAATGCAAGCCGGGAGTGTGCAATCCGCGCGGCGCCGTTAGTCTGCATACACCTTTCCGAATGATTCCCGAGCGAACGAGCATGAGCCTGATATCGGCGCCGATTTCCCACGGCGAACTGATCGACAAGATCACGATTCTCGAAATCAAGTCTGAACGCATTGGCGATGCGGCCAAGCTGGCCAACGTACGCGACGAGTTGCAATTGCTGGATGGTCTGTGGACGCGCGATCCCGCGTCGCGCACCGACATTTCCGCCGAGCGTGCGGAGTTGAAACGCATCAATGAAGCGCTGTGGGGGATCGAGGACGAGATCCGCCTGAAGGAACGCGACCGGGCTTTCGACGCGCGTTTCATCGAGCTGGCGCGCGAGGTTTACCACACCAATGACCAACGCGCGGCAGTCAAGCGCGCGATCAACGTGAAGCTCGGGTCGAGGCTGGTGGAAGAGAAGTCGTACCAGGATTACGGCGCGCACACATAGGAGCGAGCGTGCTCGCGACCGGTGAAGCATCGCCAAAGGGTGCGGTAACCAAGGCGCTTCCGTCGCGGGCGTGGCCCGCTCCCACGAAGCAAGCGTAGGTTAGGCTGACGCCGGCTTTATCAGCGGAAGCCCAACACCGCCCGCCGATTGCGTTGGGCTTCGCAAGGCTCAACCCAACCTACGTGGCTGTGGTGGGCGCGCGCCATGCGCGCGAAAGACGAGCATTGCGGGCGTGGCCCGCTCCTCTCTCATCGAGCTGGCGATTGTGGAAGCAAGCGTAGGTTGGGCTGACGCCGGCTTTATCGGCGGAAGCCCAACACTGCCCACGCGATTGCGTTGGGCTTCGCAAGGCTCAGCCCAATCCACATGGCTGTAGTGGGCGCGCCCCACGCGCGCGACAGATAAACATGGCGCGCGTTGCCGCGCCTACCCGGTTTGGATGAAGGTTTCGAGCTTCTCCACCACGTCATCCACCGTCACCAGGTCCATCACACCGGGATATTCGATCTTGGTGCCCCACGGAATTTCGGCGGCGCTCTTGTGCAGGTATTTGCGCGCGGCATCGTCGTAGCGATCCACGCACCAGTGGCGGTCGGAATACGGCCCGGAACGCGCGGGATTGCTGGCGGCGTGCAGGCCGAGCACCTTGGCACTGACCGCGTTGGCCATGTGCATCGGACCGGCGTCCGGGGTCAGCACAATCGTGGCGCGCTGGTACGCGGCCAACGCGCGCTTCAGGGTGTCCTTGCCGATGAGATCCAGCGGCCGCGTCTTCATCGCGGCGAGGATGGCGTCGCCCAACGCGCGTTCGGCTGCCGATGGACCGCCGGTCAGCACCACCCGCATGTGCAGCGCCGTCGCCGCGTGATCGGCGACCGTGGCGTAGCGCTCGGCACGCCAGTTGCGCAGCGCGTGGCTGGAACTGGCCGAAATCAGCAGCACGGGTTGGCCGTCGTCGGGCCATTGCGCAGCCGCCCATGCACGCGCTGCTTCCGGAATCGGGATGTCCCAGCGCACCGTGGTCTGCTCGAGACCCAGCGGTTCGACGAAACTCCCGATCGCGTCCAGCACGTGTTCGCCGGTGCGCGCGGGAATGCGTTCGCGCACGAACAACCCGTGCAGGTCCTTCGAGCGCGCATGGTCATAGCCAACCCGTCGGTCGGCATGCATGCACAGGCTGAGCAGGTTGGCGCGCAACGCGACCTGCATGTGCAGCAGCGCGTCGAAACGTCGCGCGCCAATGGCGCGCCGCACCGCGCGGTAAGCGGCCAAGCCTGCGCTTTTGTCGAAGGTCACGAATTCGATGCCGGGAATATCGCCGACCAGCTTGCGCTCCAGTTTGCCGATCAGCCACGTCAGTTGCGTGGCTGGCCAGGCCGACTGCAGCGTGCGTACCAGTGGCACGACGTGGGTGACGTCGCCGAGCGCGGAAGTGCGCAACAGGCACAAGGTTTGCGGGATTGCGGCCATCGGGCTTGCTAAACTGGTGGAGTGAATACGCCGACGCTTTCGAACGGGGCACGCCCTGCCGTCGACCCGCGCATTGTCGCATCCGGGAACGATGCGATGGTGTTCGACGCGAATCTTGCCGAATCTCCAACCGGCGATTGGTTCGAACGTGGCTGGTGGCAATCGCAGAACCGCATGCGTCCGGGGCCTGGAGGACGCGGTGGGGTGGCGTTTCTCGACACTCAGGCGGGGCCGTGCGTATTGCGCCACTACCAGCGTGGTGGCTGGATGGCGCCGCTACTGGGCGATCGCTACCTGTGGAACAGCCGCCTTCGCAGCCGTGGGTTCGCGGAATTCCACCTGCTGGCGGAACTCGTTCAGCGCGGATTGCCGGTGCCGATGCCGGTCGCCGCGCGCTACCGACGGCGCGGGCCGTACTACACCGCGGACCTGATCACGCGCACGATCGAGGGGGCGCAAACGCTCACCGAGATCATCGCACAGGATCGACTCGACGCCGCGCTTGCCGGACGCGTCGGTGCGCTGATTGCGCGGTTCCACGTTGCGGGCGTGGATCACGCTGACTTGAACGCGCACAATATCCTCATGGCCGGCGAAGATTTGTGGTTGATCGATTTCGATCGTGGTGAAATTCGTGCGATCGGCACCGCCTGGAAGCTGGCCAACCTTGCGCGATTCAAGCGTTCGCTGCTGAAGGTCGGCGCGTGCGATCATGACGAGGCGGCGCTGGATCGCGAAATCTGGACGCCGTTCCTGCACGGCTATCAACACGCTTTCGGAAACAGTCCATGAAGAAATCCACGGCGCACCCGGGCGAGACGACACCGCCCCCGCCTGCCGCTGGCGGCGAGGGCACATGGTCGCTGCACGTGCTGGGTACGGGCGCCGCCAGCGCGGTCGATCTGGGTTCGTCCGGTGCGGTGCTGGAACGTGATGGTCGGCCGGTGTTGCTCATCGACTGCGGTCCCGGCACGTTGGAACATTACCTCAGGTGCTACGGCGCGTTGCCGTCGGCGGTGTTCATCACCCATGGCCATATGGATCACGTCGCCGGCCTGGAGCGCCTGTTCCATGCCGCGTGGTTTGGTCACGGCCTGCGTGGGCAGGTCAAATTGTTCGTGCATGCGAACCTGGTGCCGATCCTGCAGGCGCGGGTCGCCGATTATCCCAACGCGATCGCCGAAGGTGGCTCGAATTTCTGGGAAGGCTTTCGGCTGGTCGCGTTGTCGCGCGGTTTCTGGCTGGACGAATGGTGGTTCGACGTGTTCGCGACCCGCCACCACGTGCCGGGGACTTCGTTCGGTGTCGCGCTGCGCGGTTGCTTCGCGTGGACCGGCGACACCCGGCCAATTCCGGAAGCGGTGGCGGCGTATTCCGACGAACACACCCTGGTCGCACACGATTGTGCGTTGACCGGCAACCCGTCGCACACGGGCGTGGATGATCTCGAGCGCGAATATCCGCCTGCATTGCGCGACCGTCTGCTCCTGTACCACTATTCCAGCGCCGCCGATGCCGACGCGCTGCGCCAACGCGGCTTCAAGGTGGCGACCCCGGACGGCCGTTATCCGCTGCACGCGCCGCACCCCGTGCGGGTGGAGGCCGGCTGATGAAACCCGAGTCACCGCTGACCCTGCAACGTACACCGGCGCCGCCGGATGCGCTGGGGCGGGTGCTTGCGGACTTGCGCATTTCGCTGATCGACCGTTGCAATTTCCGTTGTCCCTATTGCATGCCGGAAGAGGCGTATCCCGCCGGGCACCCGTTCCTGCGTGCGCGCGACCGGCTGGATTTCGACGAGATCGTGCGCATCGCGCGCGCCTTCGTGTCGTTGGGTGTGCGCAAGTTGCGGCTGACCGGTGGCGAACCACTGCTGCGGCGCGACATCGCGGATCTGGTGGCGCGGCTTGCCGCGATCGAGGGCGTCGAGGACCTGGCGCTGACCAGCAATGGCGTGTTGCTGCCGAAGCTGGCGCAGCCACTGCGCGACGCAGGCTTGAACCGCATCACCTTGAGCATGGACAGCGCCAATCCCGAAACCTTCCGGCGCATGTCGGGCGGACGCGGTGAACTCGCCGAAGTCGAGGCGGCGATCGCCGCGGCCGAGCAGGCTGGTTTCGCGCCACTCAAGATCAATTGCGTGGTGATGCGCGGCGTGAACGACGATGGGATATTCGATCTGTTGCAACGCTTCCGCGGCAGTGGGCATATCGTGCGGTTCATCGAATACATGGACGTCGGCACCGTCAATGGCTGGCGCAGCGACCGGGTGGTGCCGGGTGCAGAACTGGTTCGCCGCATCGATGCGCGCTGGCCGCTGGAACCGTTGCCACGCAACCCTTCGGCAACCGCGCGCCGCTGGCGGTTTCGCGACGGGGGTGGCGAAGTCGGTTTCATCAACTCGGTCACCGAGCCGTTCTGCGGCGGCTGCACCCGCGCGCGGCTGTCCGCCGACGGCAAGCTGTATACCTGCCTGTTCGCGCACTCAGGCCACGACCTGCGCGTGCTGCTGCGAGCCGGCGAATCCGACGAGGCATTGCGCGCGACCGTCGCGGGCATCTGGAGCCACCGCGGCGACCGCTACAGTGAACGCCGCGCGGAATTGCGCGCGGCCGGTGTGCTGGAGCATGTCGAGATGTATCGTATTGGCGGGTAGACCTTGGTCGAGATGGCAGCAAATGCATTGGATACGGATAACGGCGGATCAATTCGGATAAGCGTGGCTTCACGTGCGAAACCGTGGTTGCACTTGGCTTGGTCCGCTTTTATCCGTGACAATCCGTGTCAAGTGCCTTTCTCTTTTGGTATGTAATGGCAACGAAGCTATCTCATCTGGATGCGTCCAACCGCCCGCGCATGGTCGATGTCGGCGCCAAGGCCGTCACCGCGCGGGTCGCGGTGGCCGAGGCCGTGGTGCGTTTCCCACCGAAGGTTGCCGCCACCTTGCGTGATGGCGGTCTGCGATCGCCCAAAGGGCCGGTGCTCGACACCGCCGTGATCGCCGGCACCATGGCCGCCAAACGTACCCACGAATTGATTCCGTTCTGCCATCCGTTGGCAATCGAACGCTGCAAGATCGAAGCCGGTTTCGTGTCGGACACGCAATTGGCGATTCGCTGCGAAGTTGCCATCACGCACAAGACCGGGGTCGAAATGGAAGCCCTGACCGGCGCCAGCGTCGCGGCGCTCACGGTCTACGACATGTGCAAGGCGCTCTCGCACGAAATCGTAATCGAAGGTGTACGCCTGCTGGAAAAATCGGGCGGAAAACGGGACGTGCGCAAGGGCAGGGCGCGTGCGGCTGCCAAACGATGAATTACAGGATGCTCTATTTCGCTTCGTTGCGTGACGCCGCGGGTCGCAGCGAGGAAGCCGTCGCCAGCGATGCGCGGGACGTGCGGGCCCTGTATGCCGAACTCGCGGCGCGCCACGGTTTCACCTTCACGCCTGAGCGTCTGCGCGTCGCGGTCAATGGTGCATTCACGGATTGGGAGCATCGCCTCGCCGATAACGACGAAGTGGTATTCCTGCCGCCGGTGAGTGGTGGCTGACGTGCGCGATTTCGCATTGCTGGACTCGCCGATCGACGTGGCGCAGTTGCGGCGGGAACTGGAAGGGCAGACGATCGGCGCTGCGGTGTGCTTCGAGGGCCGTGTGCGAAATCACAACGACGGTCGGACGGTGAACGGGCTGTCGTACCAGGCTTACGTTGAACTTGCGGAAGCCGAGGGCCTGCACATCATCGAGCAAGCACGTGCGCGGTTCGACGTGGAACGCGTTGTGTGCGTGCACCGGACAGGCGATCTTGCGATCGGCGACATTGCTGTATGGGCCGGCGCGTCGGCCGGGCATCGTGCCGCCGCATTCGACGCCTGCCGCTACGTGATCGACGAGGTCAAGGCGCGGGTGCCGATCTGGAAGCGCGAGCATTACCTCGAAGGCGCCGCGGAGTGGCTGCATCCTGACCCACGGACATGGCCAAAATGATTGCCCGAAACTCCGGACGCCGGTATCCTGCTGCGTTCACTTTCTCGGAGAGGTGTCCGAGCGGTCGAAGGAGCACGCCTGGAAAGTGTGTAAGCGGCTAAACCCCGCTTCAAGGGTTCGAATCCCTTCCTCTCCGCCAGTTTCAGAAGTTCATGGTGGCCCCGTTGGCGCCCCCGCGACGATAAATCGAAAATCCCGCCAGGTCCGGAAGGAAGCAACGGTATCGATCGACTCGTGCGCCGGAGATACGCTGGCGGGGCTGCCGCCATTTTTGAAATCGTGCGAGCAACCATCCATGGTGCGTGGCACCGGCCCGGCCATCCCCGGTCGGGCGCTCGACGACGCGCGTAATGCCCCCGGCATCACGCAAACGCGTCATCTCGCCCCCCGCGACGATAAATCGAAAATCCCGCCAGGTCCGGAAGGAAGCAACGGTATCGATCGACTCGTGCGCCGGAGATACGCTGGCGGGGCTGCCGCCATTTGGCGAGTTCGGTAGGTTGGGGTGAGCAAAGCGAACCCCAACGTCTTGCGGCTTAGTGACGAATCATCGAACTTGACCGTTGGTACCGTTGGGGTTCGCAAACAGCGCTCACCCCAGCCTGCGGTTTCAGCTGGCCCGGCAGGTTGGGGCGCGCAACACTCACCCCAACGGTGCGGTCTCAGCGAGCTTGGTCTTGGCCGCCTTACTTGGCACAATGGGGTTTCGCCCCAAGACTGTGCCCCATGACGTATCAGGTCCTAGCCCGCAAATGGCGTCCGAAACAGTTCGACGAACTGGTTGGACAGGAACACGTCGTCAAGGCGCTGGCGCACGCGCTGGATTCCGGCCGCGTGCACCACGCCTATCTATTTACCGGTACGCGCGGGGTCGGCAAGACCACCATCGCGCGCATCTTTGCCAAGTCGCTCAATTGCGAACGTGGCATGTCGGCGCATCCCTGTGGTGAATGCGCGATCTGCACGGCGGTGGACGCCGGGCGTTTCGTCGACCTGATCGAGATCGACGCGGCCAGCAACACCGGTGTCGACGACGTGCGCGAGCTGATCGAAAGCGCGCAGTATGCGCCGGCGCGCGGACGCTTCAAGGTGTACCTCATCGACGAAGTGCACATGCTTTCCAAGGCCGCTTTCAACGCCTTGCTGAAGACGCTGGAAGAGCCGCCCGAACACGTGAAGTTCCTGCTCGCCACCACCGATCCGCAGAAACTGCTGGTGACGGTGTTGTCGCGCTGCCTGAAGTTCGGCCTGAAGCGGTTGTTGCCGGAACAAATCTCGGGGCAGATGCGGATGATCCTCGGCAAGGAAGGCATCGACTTCGACGATGGCGCCGTGGAAGCCTTGGCGCGGGGCGCGGATGGTTCGTTGCGCGATGGCTTGTCGTTGCTCGACCAGGCCATTGCACACGGCGGTGGCACGCTGCGCGCCGACGACGTGCGTGCGATGCTGGGTACCATCGCCGACAACGAAGTCGGAGCATTGCTGCGGGCGCTGGCGGCCGGCGACGGCAAGGCGCTGCTGGACGAGGCCGACCGCATCGCCGGGCTGTCGCCGGATTTTGCGGTGGTGCTGGAACAACTCGCCAATGCATTGCACCACATCCAGTTGCGGCAACTGGTTGCAGGCTTCCAGGGTGACGAAGCCGAGCGCGAGGTGCTGGACGAACTCGCCGGCGCGGTCGACCCCGAGGACGTGCAGGTCTGGTATCAATTCGCCTTGCATGGCCGTCGCGACCTGCCGCTGGCCCCCGACGTTCGTTCCGGCTTCGAGATGACGTTGCTGCGGATGCTGGCGTTTCGCAGTGGCGGGACGGGTGAGCGCGCTGCACCCGCGCATCCGGCTGCACGCGCGGCTTCGTCGGCATCGCCCGCTGCGAGTGCGCCACTGGCGTCGCACGACAGCGCGAAACCGCCCGTGTCATCACGGAAGCCGGATTCGCCAGCGGCGCCTGTACCCGCATCGAAACCGGTCGCAGCGCCGCGTATCGACGGCATCGCGGACTGGGAAGCCTGGATCTTGCGCGCGGATCTGGGCGGCCCGATCGGACAGCTCGCGCAGAACGCGGTGCCGAAATCGCTGGAGGGCGAGTTGCTGACACTGGTGCTGAAACCTGAGCATGCGGTTTTCTGCAGCGATGCGATGTGCAAACAATTGCAGGACAAACTGGGCGACGCGATCGGCCGCAAACTGCGCGTGCGCATCGTGCACGAGGCCGTGGCCGAGACCCCCGCGACCCGTGCCGCCAAGGCGCGTTCCGATGAACAGTCCGCGGTAGCGCGTGCGCTCGCCGAGGATCCGATCATCCAGGACATGCAGCGCCAGCTCGGCGCCGAAATCATCCCCGAAAGTATTCGACCGGCAGGTAGACAGGCATGAAAGGACAAATAGGGCAACTGATGCAGCAGGCGCAGCGCATGCAGGAAGAGTTGAAGCATGCGCAGGAAGAAATCGCCCGCATGGAAGTGACCGGCAGCGCCGGCGGCGGCATGGTGGAAGTGACCATGACCGGTCGCCACGAAGTGCGCCGCGTGCGGATCGACCGCAAGATGATGGCCGACGATCCCGAAATGACCGAGGACATGGTCACCGCCGCGATCAACGATGCGGTCAACAAGATCGCCGAGGTCAGCCAAGAGAAACTCGGTGGCGTGAGTTCCGGGATGAATCTGCCGCCCGGATTCAAATTGCCATTCTGAGAATCCGTGAATCGGGACTCGGGACTTGTAAGTGGCGCAGGCTTCACCCGCTTCCGCAGGAAGGGGGTCGGCGCGCAAGCGCCGGGGGGATGTCCTTCACGTCAGCCGCGTGCAAATCGCTGAAATTCTAAACCCATGTCCAACCAATCCAACCTTCTCGCCGAACTGATCGAAGCCCTGCGCTGCCTGCCGGGCGTTGGCGCCAAGAGCGCGCAGCGCATGGCTTTCCAGTTGCTGGAACGCGATCGCGAAGGCGGCGTGCGACTGTCACAGGTGCTCGGCGAGGCGATGCAACGCATCGGTCATTGCAAATCCTGCCGCAATTTCAGCGAGAGCGACGAATGCGCGATTTGCGCCAATGTCTCGCGCGACGCGAGCCAATTGTGCGTGATCGAAACCCCGGCCGATCTGCTCGCGATCGAGCAGGCCACCGGCTACCGTGGCCGTTATTTCGTGCTGATGGGGCGGCTGTCGCCGCTGGACGGCCTCGGGCCGCACGAACTCGGCGTCGACCTGCTGCAACGCAGGCTCGCCGATGACGAAGTACGCGAAGTCGTGATCGCGACCAATCCCACGGTCGAGGGCGAAGCGACGGCGCACTGGCTCGGCCAGTTGGCGCGCGCCGCCGGTGTCCGCGCCACCCATCTTGCGCATGGCGTACCGCTTGGCGGCGAACTCGAATACGTCGATCGCGGCACGCTGGCGCATGCGTTCGGCAGTCGTTTGACGATGGAGTAGGCGATGTCGATGCACAACGAACCCGATCTGCAACTGCAGGTTCCCGCCGTGGAGGAATACCTCGCGCTGCGGGTGGCCGCCGGTCTCAGCGCGATGAGTCCCGCTGGCGCGCGCGAAGGACTCAAGGCAAGCTGGTGTTCGGTATGCGTGCGTGCCGGCGCCGAGTTGATCGGCATGGGCCGCATCGTGGGTGATGGTGGCCTGTTCCTGTTCGTGGTCGACATTGCGGTGGCGCCGGCTTGGCAACGACGCGGCCTGGGACGGCGCATCATGCAGGCGTTGATGGAGCAGGTGCACGCGCGCGCCTTTCCATGCACCCAGGTGGGCCTGATCGCCGATGGCACTGCCAATCTTTTGTACGAAAAGTTCGGTTTCAGGTTGGTCGCGCCCGAATCGCAGGGCATGTCGTTGCGGATCGAGGAAGGAGAACACGCGTGAGCGATACCATTTTCGACAAGATCATTCGCCGCGAATTGCCCGCCGACATTGTTTACGAAGACGATGAAATTGTGGGTTTCCGTGACATCCATCCACAAGCACCGGTGCACGTACTGTTTATTCCGAAGCAATCATTCGCGACCTTGAACGACTGTACAGAGAGTGATGCCGAACTATTGGGCAGGCTGCTCCTGGCAGTTTCGGCCTACGCCAAGCGCGAAGGGTTTGCCGAGGACGGCTATCGCTGCGTGATCAATTGCAACCGCGGTGGTGGCCAGACGGTCTACCACCTGCATGTGCACCTGATGGCGGGCAAGCAGATGCCGGAAAAGATGGTTTGATCCACAAGAGAACATCGCCTCGGCGCTCGGCAGATTGCGGAGCAAATCAGGGGCCGTGGGCAACCTGCAGGCAGTGGACACCAAAAGGCCACCGCGAAGGTGGCCCAAATACTTGAAATCATTGGTCGGGGAGACAGGATTTGAACCTGCGACTTCTACGTCCCGAACGTAGCGCTCTACCAGGCTGAGCTACACCCCGACGGTCCGCCAGGGCATCAAAGCGCCCAAGCGAGCCGCAAATGATACTTGGCACCGCTTCACGCGCGCAAGACGGCAGCGGGCACTGCTAATCTTGCGGTTTTACCGCGAGACCCAAGCCATGGCGCTGACCACGCCCCGAACCATGCCCGGCGTGCTGGAGTTGCTGCCGCGCGACCAGATCGCGTTCCAGGCGATGCTGGACGCCATTCGGCGCGGCTTCGAGGTGTATGGTTTCCTGCCGATCGAAACGCCGGCCATCGAGTTCGCCGACGTGCTTTTGACCAAAAGCGGGGGCGAGACCGAGCGGCAGGTCTATTTCGTGCAATCGACTGGTGCGCTGGAACAATCGGGCCACCCCGAACATGCGCTACGCTTCGACCTGACCGTGCCGCTGGCGCGCTATGTGGCCGAGCACGAGCGCGAGCTGGCGTTTCCGTTCCGACGCTACCAGATGCAGCGGGTGTATCGCGGGGAGCGCGCCCAGCGCGGGCGCTTCCGCGAGTTCTACCAGTGCGATATCGACGTGATCGGCAAGGATTCGTTGTCGATCCGTTACGACGCCGAGATACCGGCGGTGATCCACGCCGTGTTCCATGCGCTCGATCTCGGCGCGTTCACGATCTGGCTCAACAACCGCAAGCTGATGCGCGGATTCTTCGAGGGTCTGGGAATCGACGATGGCGAGCGGCAGATGTTGGTGCTGCGCGAAGTCGACAAGCTGGACAAGCGTGGCGCGGACCACGTGCGCGGCGTGTTGACGGGCGACGCATTCGGGATGTCGGCGGATGCGGTGAACAAGATCCTGCAACTCGTGGAAGTGCGCTCGACTTCGCTCGCCGATGCACACGCACAACTCGACGCGCTCGGCCACGGCAGCGAAACCTTCGAGCAGGGCAGGCAGGAATTGCGCGAGGTGCTGGATACGGTTGCCGCCTTCGGCGTGCCGGAATCGGCGTTCGCCCTGAACCTGTCGATCGCGCGCGGGCTCGACTATTACACCGGCACGGTGTACGAAACGACTTTGAACGAACATCCGGGAATCGGTTCGATCTGTTCCGGTGGCCGCTATGACAACCTCGCGGCCAATTACACCAAGTCGAAGTTGCCGGGTGTCGGCATTTCGATCGGGCTGACGCGGTTGTTCTGGCAGCTGCGCGAAGCGGGATTGCTCAAGACATCGAACAGCACCGTGCAGGCGTTGGTGACGCAGATGGATACCTCGCAACTGGCGGTGTGCCTTGATTTGGCGAAAGAGCTTCGCGACGCCGGCATCGCCACCGAAATTGCGCTGGAAGGTGGCAAGCTCGGCAAGCAATTGAAGTATGCAGACCGCGCCGGCATTCGTTTTGCGATAGTGCTCGGCGAGGACGAACTCACGCGTGGCGCGGTGGCAGTCAAGGATTTGCGCCGCGGCGATCAGTTCGAGGTGCCGCGCGCCGAGCTGGTGAAATCCATGCGGGTGGAACTGGCGCAGGAAGAGACGGCCCTGGTTGGAAAGCCTTCCGCCGCATGATGCAAATGGATTACTCGCCGCATCCGCGGTTCGCCCTTCGGGCCATCGGCTATGCCGGTGATCGCTTCGGCATTCCCGGATCAAGTCCGGACAGGCTTTGCCTTCGCAGTCCCGCTTGCGCGGGAATGACGTCCATATGGGATTGACAGCTTCATGACCGACAAACGAATCAGGCTCGACGGAAATACTCTCACTCGTGCGCAGGTGGTCGCGGTGGCGCGCGGCGGTGCGACGGTTGAACTGGATGCAGTGCAGTTGCAGAAAGTGCAACGTGCCGCCGATTTCATCGCCGAAAAAGTGCGCTGCGGTGAGCCGATCTACGGCGTGACGACCGGGTTCGGCAGCAATGCCGACAAGTTGCTGGGCGCGCATCGCGCGCGCGATGAACTGCCGGGCGGCAACCCGGATCCACGCGAGGAAACCTTGCCGGAAGAATTGCAACACAACCTCATCATCACGCACGCCGTGTGCGTGGGCGAGCCGCTGGACGCGGACGTGGTGAGGGCGATGCTGGTGATCCGCATCAACACCTTGATGCGCGGACATTCGGGGATACGGGTCGAGACTCTGCAGGCACTGGCGGCGCTGCTCAATGCCGGTATCGTGCCGGTGGTGCCGGCCAAGGGTTCCGTGGGTGCGAGCGGCGATTTGGCACCGCTGTCGCATCTCGCGATCGTGTTGCTGGGTGGCGGCGAAGCCTTCTTCGAAGGCGAACGCGTGGCCGGAGACGAAGCGCTGCGCCGGGCTGGCCTGCAGCCGGTGAAACTGTCGTTCAAGGAAGGTCTGGCGCTCAACAACGGCACCGCGCAGATGCTGGCGACGGCGGTATTGGTGCTGGACGAACTAGAGTACCTGCTCGGTGTCGCCGATCTCGCCGCGGCGATGACGCTGGACGCCTTCGCCGGCCGCAGTGGGGCGTTGCGTGAAGAGGTGCATGCGCTGCGCCCGCACCCGGGACAGGTCGAAACGGCTCGGCACGTACGCGAGCTGTTGCGCGATTCGACGTTGATCGATATTCCGTATCACCTGGTGCCACATTTCCGGACATGGTCGGCCAAGGCATGGGCAGACCCGCAGGATCAGTCGCTCAGCTTCGACATCGGTTGGGAATGGGTGTCGGCCGATCGCCGCCACGGACGCGAAGCGTTCTACCAGCGTTTCCTGCCGTTCAAGGGCGGCAAGAAGCATCAGCCGCAGGATGCCTATTGCCTGCGCTGCATGCCGCAGGTGCATGGCGCGGTGCGCGATGCGTGGGCGCAGGCTTGTCGCGTCATCGACATTGAATTGAACGCGGTCACCGACAATCCGCTGATCTTCCCGGATGCCGAAGGCGTACCCCGTAGCGAGAACATCCCTATTGAAGAAAGAGTCATTTCGGCGGGCCATTTCCACGGCATGCCCCTGGCACTGGCGATGAGTTACGTGAAAGCCGCGATCCCGGTGCTGGCATCGATTTCCGAACGGCGCCTCAACAAGCTGGTCGACCCGGCCACCAACGACGGCTTGCCGGCGTTCCTCACCGGCAACGAGGACGGCACCGATTCCGGCTTCATGATCGTGCAATACACCGCCGCGGCGCTGGTCAACGACCTCGCCACCCACGCGCATCCGGCCAGCGTGTATTCGATCCCGACCAGCGCCAACGCCGAAGACCACGTCTCGATGGGCGCCAACGAGGCGCGCCAGGTGCTCACCATGACGCGCGATCTGTCCGACGTACTGGCGCTGGAGCTGTATACCGCGGCGCAGGCGCTGGATTACCGCAACGACATGCTCAACGCCGCCCGGCGGCTGGCCGCGGATGCCGGCTGGCAGGCGCTTGCGGAAAAGGTGGAGCATGCCCCCGCGGCCGATGGCTCGCTGCGTGCCCAATTCGAGCGCGAGGTGCAGGCGCTGGCCCGGCAGCTCGCCGAATCGGATGCATTCAGGCCAGGTGGGACAGTGGCTGCGGCACATGCGCGCGTGCGCGAAAGCATCGCCTTCATGCACCGTGACCGCGCGCTGCAGCACGACATCGCCGAAGCTTGCCGGCTGGTGCGCGAACGCGTTCTGCGCACTACGGCCAGTGGAGCCTCCGCTTGAAGATGCGCGGCACATCGTGGCGGGTGATAGCTTGCCTTCAATGATGCTCAACGACGGGATGCGCTGCTCCTCCCGCCTGCGCATGGCCAGGCATCGAGGCTTTGTAGGTTGAGCTGAGCATCGCGATGCCCAACGCCGGCGAAGCCCGATGTTGGGGTTCGCATGAAGCCGCTCACCCCAACCTACCCGCTACGGGTGAATCCAAGGGCGGATACGGCATCCGCACGTCCTTGTCCGAGCGCGACTCAGACAAAATCAACATACAAGGGCGGGTGGTAACCCACCGTTGTCACACCGGCGGGCGGGATGCGCTGCGCTCCTCCCGCCTGCGCATGGCCAGGCATCGAGGCTTTGTAGGTTGGGCTGAGCATCGCGATGCCCAACGCCGGCGAAGCCCGATGTTGAGATGTAGGGTGGAACCCGCGCAGAGGTTTCCACCAATCAGTTTCCATCAATCGGTTCGCTGCGAACAGCGGCGGGATGCGTCGCTGCGCGACTTTCCCCACCCTTCCTTTTGAATGCTTGTCGGCAGCCCGGGTTGCTGTTACAGTTTGGTTCAATGTACTAACGCATTAGTACATTATCGTATTCTATTTGCCGCTTTTGATACGCAAGGGGCTGCCCATGAAACGCCGTACACTCGACCCTGAAATGCCATCCGATTCCGCCGAGACGCGGCTGTGCAAGGCGTTGCTGGCGATGCGCGACGTGCCAGAAATGCGCGCATTCCTGCACGATCTGTGCACGCCGGCCGAACTGGAAGCGCTGGTGGACCGCTGGTCGGTGGTGCCGTTCGTGCTGGGCGGCATGCCATATCGTGAAATCCACGAGCACACCGCCGTCAGCATCACCACCATCGGGCGCGTGGCGCGTTTCCTGAACCAGGGCAGCGGCGGCTATCGGACCGCGGCAGCACGCGTCGGTCGATCACGGCCGCTTGCACGGAAGCAACGGGCATGAGTGCGCGCGAACGCCTGCGGATCGCGGTGCAACGATCGGGTCGCCTGAGCGAGCCGTGCTTTGATCTGCTCGATCGTTGCGGTCTTTCGTTCCGACGCAGCCGTGATGGGCTGTTTTGCTACGGCGATGGCGAGCCGGTGGACCTGTTGCTGGTGCGTGATGACGATATACCGGGTCTGATCGCGCAGGGCGCCTGCGATCTCGGAATCGTTGGCCGGAACGTGGTCGAGGAGCGCGCCGCCGATGTGGGTGCAGCGGAATCGCCATCGTTGCAGGTTCTGCGCGCTCTCGGGTTCGGCCTGTGCCGATTGTCGATCGCGGTGCCGCAGGCAAGCGCCTACGCGGATGCAACGTCACTGCAAAGGTTACGAATTGCAACTTCGTATCCCGGATTGCTGAGGCGCTGGTTGAGGGAACGTGAAATTGCCGCTGAGGTGGTGACCCTGTCGGGTTCGGTCGAAATCGCACCGAAGCTTGGGACCGCGGATGCCATTTGCGACCTCGTGCAAAGTGGCGCGACGCTGGTAGCCAATCAGTTGCGCGAGGCCGACGTGGTACTCGAGAGCGTGGCGGTGCTGGTCGCGCCGGCATGCTTGCCGACCGACGGCCGACGCGACGCCATCGAGTTGTTGTTGAAGCGCATCGACGGGGTCGGTCGGGTGCGCGGTTCGCGCCTGCTGCTGCTGCAGGCGGCGCGCGAATCGGTCGATGCAATCCTGCGGGCGTTGCCGGGCTCGCCGCATCCCACGTTGCTGCAGATGGATGGACAGCCCGGGCAGGTGATGCTGCAGGCGCTGTGTGCTGGCGAACTCGGCTGGCGGCAACTCGAGGCCATCCAGCGCGCCGGCGCCCGTGAACTGTTCGTGCTGCCGGTGGAGCGCGCGCTGGCATGAAACGCATTGACTGGGCCAATTTGGGCGAAGATTTGCATTCCGCCGCATTGGCGCGACCGGCGCAGTCGCGCGATCCCCGGCTGCGTGAATCGGTGGCCGCGATCATCAGCGCGGTACGTGCGCGTGGGGATGCGGCATTGCGCGATTGCACTGCGCGGTTCGATCACGTGGCGCTTGCGGAACTCGAGGTGGCCGAGGACGAATTCGCCGCAGCGGAAGCCGCACTGGATACCGGGCTGAAGCGCGCGATTGGTGAAGCCGCCTCGCGCATCGAGGCTTTCCATCGTGCGTGCATGCTGGCATCGGTAGCGGTCGAAACGGCGCCGGGAGTCCGCGTCGAACGCGTTTCGCGACCGATAGCACGGATCGGGCTGTACGTTCCGGCGGGCAGCGCATCGCTGCCATCCACCGCCTTGATGCTCGGCATTCCCGCGCGTCTGGCGGGTTGTCCGGAAATCGTGTTGTGCACGCCGCCGCGTCCGAATGGTTCGTGCGACCCGGCCGTGCTGTACGCCGCGCAGCGTTGCGATGTGCACCGGGTATTTAAACTTGGCGGCGCGCAAGCCATCGCGGCGATGGCGTATGCCAGTGAATCGGTACCGCGTTGCGACAAGGTCTTCGGTCCCGGGAACGCGTTCGTCACCGAAGCCAAGTTGCAGGTTTCCGCCGATCCCGAGGGGGGCGCCATCGACATGCCGGCTGGGCCTTCGGAGGTGCTGGTTATCGCCGATGACGCCGCTGATCCAGCGTTCGTTGCGGCGGACCTGTTGTCGCAGGCCGAACATGGCCCGGATTCGCAGGTGATGCTGGTCAGCGATTCACCGGCCTTGCTGGACGATGTCGAGAACGAGGTGCTGCGGCAATGCGCCGAGTTGCCGCGTGTGGCTATCGCCACGGCGGCGCTGGACAACGCGCGCGTGATCCATGTCGATTCGATCCAGACCGCGCTGGAAGTCAGCAATCGCTACGCGCCGGAACATCTGATTCTCAACGTGCGCGAGCCGCGCCGCTGGCTCGGCGGGATCGTGAGCGCAGGGTCGGTATTCCTTGGTTCGTGGACGCCGGAATCGCTCGGTGACTACTGCAGCGGCAGCAACCATGTGTTGCCGACTTACGGGTGGGCACGCAGTTGCAGCGGCGTGTCAGTGGCCAGCTTCCAGAAACAGATCACGGTGCAGGAATGTGATCCGCAAGGTTTGCGCGCGATAGGCCCATGCGCGGCGACCTTGGCGGCGGCGGAGCAACTCGATGCGCACCGACGTGCGGTCACCTTGCGGTTGGCGCGCCTTGGTGACGTCGCGCCCGACATGGTTGAATCCGAGGCCAACGCATGAACGTGCTCGATCTGGCGCGTCCGGAAATCCGGGCGCTGCAAGCGTATTCGTCGGCGCGCATGGAGGCGCGCGGCGGCACGATCGCGCTCAACGCGAATGAATCGCCGTGGCCGCCATTCGGCAGCGGGGAATCGTGGAACCGCTATCCCGAACCCCAGCCTGCGGTGTTGCTGGAGCGACTCGCCGGAATTTACGGCGTCGACGCGAATCAGGTGCTGGTAGGCCGCGGCAGTGACGAGGGCATCGATCTGCTGGTGCGTGCCTTTTGTCGAGCGGATCGCGACGCCATCATGATTTCGCCACCGACGTTCGGCATGTACGCGGTATGCGCACGGGTGCAAGGCGCCGGTGTGATCGAGGCACCGTTGCGCGGAGATTTCACGCTGGATGTCGACGCCTTGCTGGTAGCGATGACACCGGCGGTGAAGCTGGTGTTCGTGTGTGCGCCCAACAATCCCGCCGGAGCCGGCGTGGCGCGCGCGGAGATCCTGCGGTTGGCCGATGAATTGGCGGGCAGGGCATTGCTGGTAATCGACGAAGCCTATGTGGAGTTCGCTGAGCCGGGTCGCGATCGCGCCAGCGTCGCCGACTGCGTCGGCGAACTTGAGAACCTGGTGGTGCTGCGAACCTTGTCGAAAGCCTGGGCGCTGGCCGGCGTGCGGATTGGTGCGCTGCTCGCTGATGCGCGGGTGGTCGCGTTGTTGCGCAAGATCATGCCGCCATATCCGCTGCCGACGCCATGCGTGGATACCGCGTTGCGCGCACTTTCCGATGCGGGCGCACGTCAGATGCACGAACGCGTCGAGGTTGTCCGACGTGAACGCGCGCGGATGCGTTTGGCACTGGCACGGCTTGCGTGCGTGTGCGAGGTGCCGCTGTCCGAGGCCAATTTTCTGGCCGTTCGCTTCCGTGATGCGGAGACGAGTTTCGCGGCATTGCTGGACGCCGGCATCGTGGTTCGCGATGTGCGGTGCTATCCGATGCTGGGCGATGCGTTGCGGGTCACGATCGGTACGCCGGAACAAAACGAACGCGTGTTGGAAACGCTGAGGGGCCTTCCGGCCATGGGAAAGGCCGCATCAGATGCAACATGCGCGGAGCAATCGGCATGACCCGCAAATTGTTGTTCCTCGATCGTGATGGTTGCCTCGTGGTCGAGCCGGCCGACGAGCAATTGGACAGTTTCGACAAGTTCGACCTTATGCCGGGTGTCGTCGCAGCGCTGCAACGCTGCGTCGCCGCGGGCTACGAATTGGTGATGGTCAGCAACCAGGACGGCCTCGGCACGGCGAGTTTCCCCGAAATTTCTTTCCGTGGCCCGCAGGAATTGTTGCTGCGTATTCTCGCTTCGCAAGGCATTCGCTTTCACGAGGTGCTGATCGATCGCAGTTTCGAGCACGAGGGGCTGGACACCCGCAAACCGGGCACGGGCCTGCTGCGGCACTACCTCGCCGACGACGACTGGAGCCGCGCCGACTCGGCGCTGATGGGCGACCGCGAAACCGATATGCAACTGGCTGCCAGCCTGGGCGTGCGCGGCTTTCGCGTTGGCGCGGACGGTCTTGCATGGCAGGAAATCGCGCATCGCCTGCTGGATCGGCCGCGGGTGGGCAAAGTCGAACGCGTCACCCGCGAAACCCGGGTGACAGTCCGGGTCGATCTGGATGCCACCGCCGAACCCGATATCGCGACCGGCATCGGATTCTTCGATCACATGCTGGAACAACTCGGCAAGCATGGCGGCTTTGCATTGCGCGTCCGCTGCGCGGGCGATACGCAGGTGGACGAGCATCACACGGTCGAAGATTGCGCGCTTGCGATCGGCGAAGCCCTGCGGCGTGCACTTGGCGACAAGCGCGGCATTGCGCGTTATGGATTTTCGCTGCCCATGGACGAAAGCGTGGCGGAGGTCCGGCTCGATCTTTCCGGGCGTGCCTGTTTCGTTTTCGACGGAAGCTTTCCGCGTCAACGCGTGGGCGAGCTGCCGACCGAACTGGTGCCACACTTTTTCCGGTCGCTTGTCGATGCGCTGGGCGCCAACCTGCATCTTGCGGTGCGCGGCGAGAATGCACACCATATGGTCGAGGCCTGCTTCAAGGCGGTCGCGCGCAGTTTGCGGGAAGCGGTACGCCGCGATGGCGATGCGCTGCCCAGCACCAAGGGCATGCTTGCATGAGCGTGGTGCTGGTGGATTCGGGCGGCACCAACATTGGATCGGTGCGTTACGCGTTGCAGCGGCTCGGGGTGGAAGCCACGTTGACGGCCGACGCGGAAACGATCCGCGCCGCCGAACGGGTGATCCTGCCGGGCGTGGGTGCCGCAGCGCCTGCGATGGCACGGTTGCGCGATGCGGGCCTGGTCGAGGTGTTGCGCGGATTGACGCAGCCGGTGCTGGGGGTGTGCCTCGGCATGCAGCTTTTGTGTCGGCACTCGGAAGAAGGCGATGTCGACTGCCTTGGCGTGATAGACATCGATGTGTGCAAGCTTGTCGCCCGCGTCGGCCTGCGCGTGCCGCACATGGGCTGGAACCGCGTGCATGCGCAGGTGGCGCATCCGCTGTTGCGCGGGGGTGCCAGCGATGGCTGGGCTTATTTCGTGCACAGTTACGCCGTGCCGACATGTGCCGCAACGCTTGCGACTTGTGAACACGGCGACCTGTTCTCGGCAACGATCGGTCAGGGCAGCTTCATGGGGGTTCAATACCATCCTGAACGTTCCGCAGGATTGGGGATTGCGGTGCTCCGCAACTTTCTTGCCGCATGAGCTTTCAGGTGATTCCAGCGATCGACCTGCGAGGTGGCCGCGTCGTGCGGCTGCGGCAGGGCGACTATGCCCGCGAAACCGTATTCGCCTGCAAACCGCTGGACCTGGCCAGGAGTTATGCCGATTCCGGGGTGCGCTGGCTGCACGTGGTGGATCTGGATGGCGCGCGTGCCGGGCACTTCGAGAACCTGGCCGTCATCGAAGCCATGGCGGGAACCGGGTTGCAGGTACAGGCAGGCGGTGGCGTGCGTACCACCGATGATCTGCGACGCTTGCTGGGAGCGGGTGTCGAGCGCGTGTTGGTCGGCAGCCTCGCGGTCAAGGACCCGTATGCCACCGCCATCTGGATCAGCCAATTCGGTGCCGAAAAACTGGTATTGGCGCTCGACGTGCGTCGCCAGGCCGGCGCGTGGCGATTGCCGGTGCATGGCTGGACCGAAGATTCCACCGTGCAATTGGAAACGCTGATCGCGCATTACCAGCGCGCCGGCGCCCGGCACGTACTGTGCACCGACATCGACCGCGATGGCACGCTGGAAGGATTCAACCTCGCGTTGTACCGCGATTTGAGTGTGCTGGCGCCGGATTTCGAAGTGCAGGCGTCGGGTGGAGCCTGTTCGCTCGATGACATCCGGCGCGTACGCGAAGCTGGCGCGCGCGCCGTGATCGTGGGTCGCGCCCTGCTGGAAGGACGCTTCGAGTTGCGCGAGGCCGCGCGATGCTGAGCCGCCGCATCATCCCCTGCCTGGACGTGCGCGATGGCAAGGTCGTCAAGGGCGTGCGCTTTCGCGATCACGTGGTGGTGGGTGACATCGTGGAACTCGCCCTGCGCTATCGTGACG
>JBOHYW010000001.1:0-72716 GCA_050738155.1 Rhodanobacteraceae bacterium | reverse complement strand
GGCAAGGTGTGGTGCGCGATCTCGGCCAAGGTACCGGCGAGTTCGACCCCGGTCGGGCCGGCGCCGATCACCACGAAGCTCAGCCACTCGCCGCGTCGTTCCGCATCGGGCTCGCACTCGGCACGTTCGAACGCCGACAGGATCCTTCGGCGGATCGCCAAGGCATCGTTCATGGTCTTGAGTCCCGGCGCATGTCGGGCCCAATCGTCGTGTCCGAAATACGCGTGGGTCGAGCCCGTGGCGACGATCAACCAGTCATAGTCGTATTCACCGGCGTCGGTGCGTACGCAACGTTGCGCAACATCGATGGCGCACACGTCTTCCATCAACACCGTGACGTTTTCCTGCCGGCGCACGACGTGCCGCAACGGCGCGGCGATGTCGGGCCCGGACAAACTGGCTGCCGCGACCTGATACAGCAACGGCTGGAACAGGTGATGGTTGGCGCGGTCGATCAAGATCACCCGCACCGGTGTCCCGCGCAATGCACGCGTGGCCTTGAGGCCGCCAAAGCCGCCGCCCAGGATCACCACGCGAGGTGGTCGCACGACGTCGTTCATTCGCGTATGGTATGCGTCGCGACATGACCTTGCCGTGACCGCCGCAGCTTGCCTGCACGATGGTCACGGCCACCACCCGAGGGGAGACACCATGCAACGATTCCGGGTATGGCTTTTCACTGCCCTGCTGTTGACGGGCGCCACGCTGGCACCGCATGCGCAGAGCGCGCCGCCGGCTGCATCGCACGCCGATTTCACCTTGCAACAGGTACTCGATTACCCGTTTCCGCAAGGTCTGACCGCGGCCAAACAGGGCGACCGCATTGCCTGGGTGATCAACCTCGATGGCAAGCGCAACGTATGGGTCGCACAGGCACCGGCGTTCAAGCCGCGCCAGGTCACCCATTTCACTGCCGACGATGGTCAGGAGATCACCCAACTGACCTTCTCGCCTTCCGGCAACGAATTGGTATTCGTGCGCGGCGGCGACCACGACGCCAACTGGCCGGAGAAACTTCCACCCGATCCCGCCTCCAGCCCGATCGAGCCGAAGGTGATGCTGTGGATCGTGAACTTGCATGACGCGACCTCGCACGCGCTCACCGAGGGCGACGCGCCGGCGATCTCGTCGAACGGCAAGCTCGCCTATGTCAAGGATCACCAGATTTGGGCGATGCCGCTCGATGCCAGCACCAAGGCCGAGCCGAAACGGCTGTTCTTCGACCGCGGCAAGGACGGCGAACTGCAATGGTCGCCGGACGGCAAACGACTTGCGTTCGTATCGCACCGCGGTGATCACGCTTTCATCGGCGTCTATGTCAATGACGACACGCCAATCGAGTATCTCGCACCGTCGACCGGCATCGATGCTTCACCGCGCTGGTCGCCGGATGGTTCCCGCATTGCATTCACGCGCCGCCACGGTCACGGCGGCCCACCGCGGCCGATCCTGAAACGGACACCGCGACCATGGTCGATCCGGGTTGCCGACGCGGCAACCGGCAAAGGCCATGCGGTATGGCAAAGCCCCGACACCTTGGTCGGCTCGTATCCGCACACGGCCGGTGGCGCCAACCTGCACTGGGCCGATGGCGGCGCACGGTTCGTGTTCCTTGCCGATCTCGACGGCTGGCCGCATCTGTATTCGATCGCCGCGAGCGGCGGCAAACCCTTGCTGCTGACGCCCGGCAAGTTCATGGTCGAAGACGTGGTGATGTCGCGCGACGGGCGCTCCATCGTCTACAACGCCAACACCGGCACCACCAAGCACGACTACGACCGCCGCCACTTGTTCGCCGTACCGGTGGATGCCGCCAAACCGGTTGCGCTGACCTCGGGCGTCGGCCTGCAATGGTCGCCGACCGTCGCAGGCAAGGACACGATCGCGTTCATCGAAGCTGGCGCACGACACCCGCCGCAGGTCGCCGTCACGCACACCAACGGCAGTCATGCACGCATGCTGCAACCGACCCTGTTGCCGAAGGATTACCCAACCGCGCAACTGCTGATTCCACAAGCTGTGTCGTTCAAGGCTGCCGATGGCACCCTGATCCACGGGCAACTGTTCCGCAGCAATGACGCCTCGGCGAATCAACCCGGCATGATCTTCGTGCACGGTGGTCCACCACGCCAGATGCTGCTCGGCTGGCATTACATGGATTACTACAGCAACAGCTACGCGGTGAACCAGTACCTCGCCAGCCACGGTTTCACCGTGCTGTCGGTCAATTACCGGCTGGGGATCGGCCACGGCCATGCCTTCCACAATCCGCCGCACGCGGGCCCGTCGGGCGCATCGGAATACCAGGACGTGGTCGCCGGCGCGAAGTTTCTGCAACACGTGCAAGGTGTCGACCCCTCGCGCATCGGCATCTGGGGAGGCTCTTACGGCGGCTATCTCACCGGCTTGGCGCTGGCCCGCAATTCCGACATCTTCAAGGCCGGCGTGGCGATGCACGGCCTGTACGACTGGTCGCGCGCGATCGGCTGGTGGGACGACCAGAACCCCAACGGCCGCTACGAACAGGGCGACTACAAGCAAGCGTTGAAAGTTGCCTTCGAAGCCTCACCCGATGCATCGATCGCGACCTGGAAATCACCGGTGTTGCTGATCCAGGGTGACGACGACCGCAACGTGCACTTCCTGCAGATGGAAGACATCGTGCCGCGGCTGCGCAAACACGGCGTGCCGTTCGAGGAAATGGTTATCCCGAACGAGATCCACGGTTTCCTGCGGCATGCGTCATGGCTGAAAGCGGACACCGCGACGGTGGATTTTCTCGAGCGCAAGCTGGAAACGGATCGTGCCGACTGACCGACCGTCGATCGACCTCGATGCGTACCTGCAGCGCATCGGGGTCGCCGCGCCCGTCAAACCGGATTTGCCGACGCTGCGCGCGATACTGCGTGCGCACATCGGCAGCATCCCGTTCGAGAACCTCGATCCATTTCTCGGCGTACCCGTATCGCTCGAATTCGACGCGGTGCAGCGCAAACTGGTCCACGATGGCCGCGGTGGATATTGCTTCGAACAGAACCTGCTGCTGGGGAACGCGCTGCGGGCGATCGGTTTTGCCGTGACCGGCCTTGCCGCGCGGGTGTTGTGGGGGCAACCGGATGACGCCATCACCGCCCGCAGCCATATGTTGTTGCGGGTCGACGTCGACGGCGCCGTGTGGCTGGCCGATGCCGGTTTCGGTGGATCGACCCCGACCGGCCCGCTGCAACTCGTGGCCGACAACGAGCAAGCGACGCCACACGAAACGTTTCGCCTGCAGCGCCGCGACGACGATGATTGGCGCGTGCAGATGCGCGCCGGGAACGATTGGAAGACACTGTACCGCTTCGACCTGCAACCGCAGTATCCGATCGACTATCGTGCCAGCAATTACTGGACGTCCACCAACCCGGATTCCCACTTCGTCACCACCCTGATCGCCGCACGTGCGACGCCCGGTCGCAGACTGGTTTTGCGCAATCGCGAATTCGCCGTGCATGTTACGGACGGCGTAACCGAACGACGCATGCTGCACAACACTGCTGAAATCCGCGGGGCTCTGCAGGACGAATTCCTGATCCGCCTGCCCCGGCACCTGCCGCTGGATCAAAAATTCGAGAACCTCCCGGGCTAGACGCTCACGCGACGTGAAGGCGCGCTGCTGGAAGCAACCGCCAGAGCGGCCCATGGCCGCGAACGATGCCGTCGCAATGGGTCGACCGCAGTCAGCCCGAAGCGGTCTGCGGCGAGGGCCCGCTTTCCGGAAGGATGGCTACCTGTTGATCGTCGATACAGTAGAAAGTTACTTCTGGCACGCGCCAATCAGCCGCAAGGAGGCGGCTAATTCAGCATCCATGCTGGAGAGTGCACATGAAAGCTGTTTGGCTGCTGCTTCTCGGAGCCTTGTGCTTCGCAATCATCCATGCACCGGAAGCGGAGGCCACCACTTTCACGCCCTGCAAGGACACGAGCACATTCCTGGAACTGCATGGCTCGCTTTGCGCGACTTTCCAAGCCCCGTTGCGCGCGCCGGGGCCGCGCATAGGTAATGCCGCCAAAGTCACCAACCTATTTGTGCGCGAGTTCCCGGCGTCCGGTAAAGCAAAGGGCGTCGTATGGCTGGTCTACGGTGGCCCAGGCGGGTCCGGGGCGCTGCTGTATCCGTTCCTGAAGACACTGCGCGCGGCATTCCCGGGGTTCGACCTTTTGATCCCTGACCCTCGCGGCACGGGATTCTCGACCCGCCTCTGCCCGAAACAGGAATCCGTCGACTCGCCGGGCGGCATGGCACTCGTTGGGGCGGAATGGAACGCCTGCTGGGCCTCGCTCAATGCTGCGCCGGATTACGCGCGTGCGTTTTCCCTCACCAATGCGGCATACGATCTGGCCGATCTGATTGCGCAGCACCACAGTCACTTGCCCACCTATGTGTATGGAGTGTCGTATGGCACCCAAGTTGTGCCACGCATGCTGACGATCCAGAAAGAAAATCTCGCTGGGGCGATCCTCGACTCACTGGTGCCGCCGGATGCGACGACGCGCTTCGACTTGAGCCATCGTTCTCAGATCGTCAATGCGGTAGGCACGAAGGTACTGGCGCAATGTGATGCCAACCCATCCTGCAAGCGGCAGTTCGCGACGACGGCCGTCGTCGCGTACGAAAAGCTGCTGACATCGTCACCACCTGGGGTACTCGCACAGATACCTGACAAGAACATCAAACAGTTCTTCGGGCATTTGCTGAACTATCCGACGCTACGGGCACGCATCCCCGAGTTGATCGCAGAACTCGGCCGTGGTGATACAACTGACTTGCAGGCTGTAAAGGCATCACTGGCCAGAACCGATGCTGTGTTCGGCAAGTACCCGCAATCGCCTCCATCGATCCCGCTTGCGGCAATCATCACCGACTCGTCGAACGATGCACGGCCGCGCCTGACGATGGCTGAGCTCAAGCAAGAGCAACGCAACCTGTTGTTCACGTCGCCGCTACCTGGGCTCATCGTCGCTGGTCTCTTGCCCCATCCGTCGCTGCCTCTGTATCCCCACGACAAGTTTTTCAACGCTCCGCCAATCTTCGTGCCCAAGACCCTCGTACTGCAGGGCACGCTCGATCCATTCACTCCGCTCCAAGGTGCCAATGAGCGCATCGCGTCATGGCACGCGGGCACGCGAGTCAGACTGGTCACGGTGGCGGGCGCACCACACTTCATCCTGATGAACACGCCTACTTGTTTCGTAGATGCCGTGCATCAATTTCTCGCTGGAGAAAAAGCTCCGTTACCCGCTTGCAAGCGACCAAATTTTTGAAACGGGGTTTCTGTCAGGCCTGTTGATGTCCCGCGCCCGGTAGCTCTAAACAGGAAGCGAATTGCACGCGATGGTAGCAACCGCCCTGTAGACGCGTGACGCACATGGATGACGCCAATACGCTCACGGACTGCGAATAACTGATCTGGAGAACGCTGTTCGCATACTCGAATGGCTGATGTTGGCCGCATCCGCCACACGCCACGTCAATCATGCGTAGACAACGACTGACCGACGTCCGTAGATTGGTTCCTGCCCCGGCGACTGAGACGGTCACGCCTTTCCCGAGCCAGCACTGGTGACTGACGGCTTTCCTGACGCGGGGAGTTCCTTCTGGAACGTGTCGATTTCTTCCTTGTCCAGGCCTGCTGCCCGCATGGCGTCAATGGCTTTGCGCAGCTTCGCCTCGGCGCCGGGCTTGTGCAGCCGGTACTCGAGACTCGCCTTGAAACCCGCGAGCACCAGTGCGCGGCCGGGGTCGGTCGACGTCGACTGGTACGCGGTCGGGTCGACCTCATCGAGCAGCGCCAAGGCTTCCTCGTTGCGACCAAGATCGGCCAAGGTGGTGGCCAATACCACGCGCGAGGATTGCGTGACGGGGCTTTTCGCGCCGCTGACCTTGGTCAGTCCGGCCTCGGCCTGCTGCAAGTGCGGCAATGCGGATTTCAGATCGCCCGAGTCGTGCTCCGTGGCGCCGAGATTCAACAACTCGACGAGCGCATACTGGCTTTGCGCGCCCCAGCGCTTCGACGCGCGTGCGTAGACATCGCGTTGCATCGCCAGCGCCTTGGGATAATCGTCGATCCACGAATACAGGTAGCTCAAAGTGCTGAGCGTGCTGATCGCGCCCTGGCTATCGGCCCCTTCGGACTTTTCATAGTCACTCAGAGCCTGTTGCAAAACGGGGATCGCTTCCTTCTCCTTGCTTTGCGCACGCAATGTATTACCGAGGCGCGAACGCGCCGTCGCGAGCGTAGCCAGTCCGACCCTCTCCTGCGTGTACGGTTTGCCGGCGAGGATCTTCCGGGCCACCGCTTCGGCATGCTTCGGTTGGCCCGTGCGCAACTCGCAGCCGGCAATTGCCAGCAGGATATGCGCGGACATCGCGGCATCGTTCGGATGCAGCAGGGGTTGCAGGCGCTGGGCGGCCTGGTATTCCGCAAGCGCCTGCTTGACGTGCACGCGCTGGTACGCCACCTGGCCGCGTGCGAGATGCGCTTGCAAGGCGATCTCGGAGACACCGCGGCGACGCCTTCCGGCCGCAGCATCGGCACGATCGAGCAACGTTTCGGCCTGCTTGAAATGCGACAAGTGCGCCAGCACCGGCGCAAGCTCGTACTGCGCCAGCACGCTGCGTGCGTCCGACGCGCCCAACGTGTGCACGAAGCCATCGGCTGCGTCCTGCAACTGTGCCGACGCCTTGTCGTAGGCACCGGTGCTGCGATAGGCGCGCCCCAGCGTTTGGTGCAAGCTCGCCTGCATCAGCGGCTCACCCGCAAAACGTTTGTCGAGCTTGCCGGCGGCGGCATCGAGGATTTCGCGCAGGGTCGGGTTGCGCTCGTACCATGCCGGAGAACCGCCGCCCATTTCCGGCCCCATGCCCGCGCCCAACAGGTCGTCGATCAGGAAGCGGTTGGCCGCCGTTGCGATCGCGGCCTGCCGCTGCGCGTTGATGCGCGCCGCGCGCACTCGCCGGACCTGCCACAGGGCCACGCCCAAGCCCAATGCCAGCGCGACGATGGCGGCGATCAACCATGGCCGGCGTGCATGCGCGCGTTCCAACGCGCGTTCGGCGGCCAGCGCGCGGGCGTCCGAATCGCGCAGGTGCCTGCGTTCGACCGCGCGCGTTTCGAGGCTGCGCAGGCGCTGTGTCAGGGCCTCGACACTGGCCAGGCGACGCGCCGGATTGCCGTGGGTCGCGGCGGCGATGTCCTCGCGCAACAGCTCGTCGTCGATGCTCTGCTCCCAGCCCGGCGCCAACGTGCGGTGCAGATCACCGACCAGCATCTGGAACAGGATCATGCCGAGCGCATAGACATCGCTTTTGACCGACGGCGCCGCGCCCGCCAGTACTTCCGGGGCCAGATACAGCAGCGTGAACCCCGAGTCGTCGGACAGCGCGCTGGTGACCGTCATGCCCATCCGCGTGATCCCGAGCGCCTCCAGCTTGCCGGGTTCAAGCAGGCGCCCCGAGCCGAAGTCCGCAACCCGCATCCGCCAATCTTTGCCGCTTGGTGCCACCAGCACGTTGGAGGGTTTCAGGTCCTTGTGCAGTACGCCCGCCCCATGCGCGGCGGCGACCGCGTCGGCCACCTGCAGGAACCACGCAAGGCGTTGCCCACGCGGGGCTTCGATGAACGCAGGATCGTCTTGCGCCCACTGTGCCAGATCGCGCCCTGCATCCACGCTCTGCAACCAGTACGGCGGTGAATCGAAGTTCCAGTCGATCAAGCGCACCAGATCGTCGCGTTCGCCCAGGCTTTCGTGCAACACGCGCTGGATGGTGACCTCGCGCTTGAGCGCGGCCAGTCGGTCGCCGTCCGAGGCGAACTTGTAGATGCGTGTTTCACCGGTTTTTTCGTGGCGCGCGCGCCAGACTGATCCGCCGGTCGCGGGATCAAGGCACTCGCGCAAGTTGAAATGCTTGCGCCCCGGTACTGATTCCCCCACCTTCAGGGCAAACGGCGGCGGCGCATGGCGTCCCGTGACGATCCGTTCGACCGGGCCGCGCAGGCGGTAGCCCACCCGCGGCAGGTTGATGATCCGCGCGCTCGCGACGCTGCCCAAACCCTTGCGCAACTTGGCGATGGCGTTCGCCAACACGTTGTCGACGGTGGGCCGGCCTTCCCAGACCGTATCGAACAGTGCTGCGCGCGGCACCACTTCATCGACATGGCGCAGCAGCAACGCCAGCACCTGCAACGGACGCTGCTCCAGTTCCACCGGCGCTCCCGCGACGCGCAACTCGGCGCGCGCCTCGTCGTACTCCGCGTCGTCGAAGCGGTAGCGGTACAGCGGCTGATCCGAATGTTCGGTCTGATCCACGTTCGCCCCATCCCCGCGTGCCCGCAGCCAAGGCATTCTGCCCGTCCGTTGGCAACCCGGAAAGTGTGAACCAGATCTCGTTAGCGATCCGTTAGACCGCCGTGACGACTTTTCCGCAGCCTGGGCGTCAACTTGCCGCACCGGAGCGATACCCGCCCGCGCTGCCACAGGCCTGGTTCCATGATCGAGCGAGGAACGACCCGACATGATCGGCACATGGTTGATGGGCTTGTGCGTGGCCGCCGACGTCTTGCTGCTGCTGGGTGGATGGCGCGCCTACTCGTGGCGCAACCGGGGCACCGGCGTGCGCAGCGCGCGAATCGAATATGCCCGGATCCTGCGCGAATGCCCCGACACGGCCGAAGCGCGTCTGTCGGAAAACGAATTCATCCGTCACCGCGTGGCCTCGCGCCCGGGTGCTACCCCTTGGCTGGTCTGCGCACTGCTGGTGGTGCTGGTCGGCCTGCCGGTTGCGTACGTGATCGGCTTGATCGCGACCTGATCCGGGGGCTCGGCCATGCCCCTGCATCCAGCCGTGCTGCGCTGGCGGACAGGGCTTTCCCACACCAGAAGCCGGCCGGCGTGCGGGTGCAAGCGCTGCCGCATTGAGGGCTTCGTCCACCCACTACCCACAGGAGACACGATCATGCGAGGCAAGATCATCCAGTACAACGGCAACGATGGCAGCGGCACGCTCGTGGCCGATGGCAAGCAGTATCGCTTCACGCTTGTCGCCTGGCGCGGCGACAGCGCGCCGGCGGTCAACAAGATCGTCGAACTCACGCTGGAAGGCGATACCGTCGGCGCGCTGGTGCCGGTGGGCGACGACATTCTGCTGAAGGAGAAAGCGGCGGAACTCGGCGGCAAGGTCGGTGCGTCATGGAGCAAGCTGCGTGCGTCGATCCCGGCTTCCGCCGGCGCTGTGCCCAGTCCTGCGACGGCTGGTTCCGCTGCGCCCGCTACCGGCGGATCGCCGGCCGCCGCGGCAAATGATGCGATGCCCGGCGGCACCACCGTCAACGCGATCCTGCAGCGTTACGGCAAGGCGATCCCGATCGCGTGGGTACTGTTTCTGCTCGGCACCCTCGCCTTCAACGCGGTGTCGGTGTCGGTGTCGGTGTATCGGTCGAGCCTGGGCAAATCCTGGTTCGACATTGCCAGCCTGATGAGCCAGATGGGCGCCGACGGCGGCAGCATGGTCAAGGTCTTGTTGCTTGCCGGTTACGCGAGCATCGCGGTGCCGCTGTTCTGGCATGACCGGCGCGCGTGGTGGACCCTGGCGGTGCCCCTGCTCGCGCTGTTGTGGGCGATCTTTTCCGTGCTGCACACCCTGAGTTCGGTCAGCGACAGCTTCGGCCGTGGCATGTCGGACATGTTCAGCCTCGGCTTCGGCTTTTACCTCTCACTGCTCGCAGCGCTCGTGCTGGCGGTGCTCGGCTTCAAGCGCAGCTTCAGCGCGAACTGACCGCTCGCGCGGCGGCGGCATGCGCCCGCGCATGCCATCAACCAACCGGAGAATCATCATGAACATCCGCATCAAGTTGCTTGCGCCATTGGCCGCTGCATTGCTGCTCGTCGCTTGCGGCGGCGGCATGCGCGGTACCTATGAGGGAGGCCTCGGCACCATCACGTTCCAGTCTGGCAAAGCCGACCTGACCATGATGGGCAGCACCGTCGAGATGGGCTACACGACCGACGGCGACAAGGTCGTGCTGCATCCCGCGACCGGGGTCGCGCTGGTACTCAAGCGCAACCGCGACGGTTCGCTCGAGACACCGTGGGGAACCATGAAACGCAAGGATTGAATTCCGACGCGGCGGTTGCCGTGCGCCCGACCCTGTCCGGGCGTCGCGCCGCAAGCGATCGACCACACCTGCAACCAGGAGGACACCACCATGCGAACCACCCATTTGTTGGCCATCAGTCTTGCCACGGGCCTGCTCGCCGCCTGCAGTTCACCGGGCAACACACCTGCCGTGTCCGCGGCTACACACAAGGCGGCAATGGCCAGCTTGCCCGCCAATGCATCGACCGCAGAAGTCGCGGCACACATGCGCGGTGGCGTGCATTGTCCGGCTGACCTGCCGCCCATTCCCAAGGGCACGCCAGTCGACGACATCGTCGGCGTGCGCCCGGGTCTCACCTACACGCAGGCTGCCAACGCAGTGATGTGCAGCAACCCGTTGCTGGTCGTCACGCCTGAAACCGGACGCGGTTTCGACATCCAGACCTACGGCCAGACCATTCGACAAGGTTTCAGCGCGCGCTTCGCGAAAGCACGCGTCGAAAAAACCGGGCGGCAGATCATGCGCGAGATGGAACAGGAAACACTCGACCGCGAGACGAACGCGGTCCGGCAGGACATGCAACCCGGTCAATCCAAATGGTTCGTCAGCACCATGGGCATGCCCGGGCAGGAGAAAGTGATCGGTGCTGCGCGTGAACTGTGGTTCGACAAGGGCCGCAATCCCACCGCCGACAGCGTCGCCAAGTCACTGATCGCCAAATACGGCACGCCCACGAGCAAGCAACACTATGCCGGTTCCGCCTCGCGGGAGTTGCTCTGGGCCTACGATCCGCGCGGCCGTCTGATCACCGAAACCTCGCCGTCGTACAACAGGTGCAATGGCGTCGCCGATCCCGACCAGGGAATGAGCCTGTCACCCGACTGCGGCATCGCCGTCAAGGCCGAGATCGTCGGGATGCGAAACAACAAGGAGCTCGCCCAATACCTGCAAGTCGGCGTGATCGACCAGGCCGGCGGCTACAACGCTCTGACCGCAACCAAGCAAGGCTTGCAGGCAATGGATGCCGCGCGCCGCACCAAGCAGGTCAAGAACGCCGCCAAGAACGCGGAAGCCGTGCAGTACTGAGGAGAAAGCCATGCGCATTCCATCGATCGTGTTGCTCGCACCGCAAGGCGTGTTTCGCACCGCCACGGCTGGCATGTTGCTGGCGGGGCTGATGTTGCTGGCCGGGTGCGGGCATTCGTCCGCATCCGCTACCCAAGGCAGCGCGGCCAAGCCGGCCATGGGTGCGGCGCAAAATGCCGCCGATCCGCCCCATTCGGCGCAGGCGGCTGTCGCGCCGATGACCGCCGCAGCCGGCGGCCTGGCCGCACGCACCGGCGCGCTGACCAACCCCGACAGCGCCACGATGGTGTACCTGTATTACGACCTCGCTGGCATCAAGCCGCCGATCGACCAGTGGGTCGAGAACGACGACCGCGTGCGGGACGCACCCGGTGCCGACAAGGCCGCGCAGCGAGTGGCGGTCAAGTCCGCTATCCAAGCCGGCATGGCGGCGGTGCGCGGGGTCGGCGTGCTCCACCTGACCACCAATACCGGTATCAGCGCCTACGATCCGACCTACCACGAATTCATCGTTGGCGCCCTCGCCCCCGGCATGGCCTTCACCTTCCAGGCGCAACACCAGACCGTGTCGCTGAAATTCGACAACGGACTCGCGGCACAAACCTGGAACGTGCCTGCCGACAAGGCCCAGGGCATCACCGACCGCTTCGGCGACGAGCAGCTCACGCTGGATACCAGGTTGAAGATCGACAAGGTGCTGCCCAACCCTTCTGGCGGCACGATCGTCGCCCGCGTGGTTGCCTGGAGCCTGCGCAGCCGCGACGGCGGCACCATCGCGCGGGTGCCGGTGCCCCGGCAATAGCCCGCGACACCGTCCATGCGTTCGCGTCCTCCCTTTGCCACAGGAATCACGTCCATGAGCACCTCAACCCGCATTATTTTTATCCGAACGCTGCCGCTGGCGTTACTGGTCGGCCTCGTCACCCTGCTTGCCACCGCCCCGGCCCAGGCCAAAGGCTGTACCGGCGCCACGCAACCGTGCTACGAGGCCGGTTTGTTCACGGCCAAGGTTACCTCCGTCACTCCATCGTGGGGTCGCTACCACAAGTCCCGCTACCTGCGTCTCAGCATCGACTTCACCAACACCAGCGACCATCCGGTTTCGCTGGCCTTCCCGTGGCGCAGTGCCGCGACGGCGACCGACAGCTACGGCAACATCTACTCCGTCGATTGGCGCTTCCGGCAAAACATCGTCGGCATCGCCACCGTCGGCCACAACTCGGTCGACGGCCGCTTCACCATCGCGCCGCATTCCAGCCGTAGCGCCAGCTGGATCCTCGGCGCAGGCGTTGGCGGCAACGCCATCGGCAAGGTCTACAGTGTCAGTCTGCCCATCCACGAACTGACGCCGATTCCCGGGCAGCAGGGTTTCAAGGTCGGCGACGAGTACGTGTTGAACTACCAAGGGCTGGGCGAAGGCGTACAGGGCACGCCGGTCGCAAGCGGAGGCTGCGTCGGCACCACGCAGCCGTGCTACGACGCCGGCCTGTTCACGGCCACGGTCACTTCGGTCAATGCGTCGTGGGGTCGCTATCACAAGACCCGCAACCTGCGCCTCAACGTCAGCTTTCGCAACACCAGTAGTCAGCCCGTTGCACTGGCGTTTCCGTGGCGCAATTCCTCGGCGATGGTGGACCAATACGGCAACCGCTACACCGTCGACACGCGTTACAAGGACCGCATCGCGGGTATCGCCGTTCTTGGCCAGGACTCCATCAAGGGTGCCTTCGTGCTGACACCGGGTGCCAGTCGCAACGCAAGCTGGGTCTTCAGCGTGGGCGTCGGCAACGGGCCGGTCGGCAGTGCCTTCAGCGTCAATCTTCCGATCGACACCGTGGTGCAGGTCCCGGGCCGGCAAAGGGTACGCCCCGACAACCAGTACGCATTGGATTTTCAGAGCCTTGGCGCGGATACGGCAGGTTTGTTCGGCAACAACAATCCGGGCAACCAAACCGTCAACCGCGCAGGAAAGATTGCCAAGGGATTGCAGTCGCTGCTGCACGCGATCAAGCAGCACTGAACGCGCGAAGGCGGCAACGGCGGACGATTGGGGGTGCGACCGTGGTGTGCGGAGCCCCAGCCCCGCACACCACGATTCGTTCAGCGCTTCAGCAACACGGTCAACTGGTCGAGCTGCTTGCGGTACCCGTCCAGCGTTGCCGCGATCACCGCTGCATTGGACTGTGCGGCCGTCCACTTCCGTGCTACCAATTCCTGGCGTATGGCCGGGAAAATGGCGACGCCATAGCCTTTCAGGATGCCGGGGGCATAGATCTCGTTCCTGTACCACGTGCGTCCGGGCAGCCCGCGGTCATTGGCCAGGCGCTGCGCCAACGTTCCCATCAATTGATTGATCTGCGTGAGCCGGGAAGCCGGAATGTCCAGCCCCGCTGTGGCACGCGCCGCGTAGGCCGTCTCGAAGGCTTGCGCACTCTTCTTCAGCTTGCTGGCCGCGGTGTCGAGCATGCTGAAGTCGATGTTCGGAACCTCCGACAGGCGCGCCGGCGGTGCCAGCGGGTGCATGGGATCGCTCGCCAGCTTGTACGCACCGCTGTCCAGCAATTCGTGCTGCTGCTTGACGGACTTGCGCTCGGCATCGACGTCCTTGTGCAGCTTCGCGACGTAGCGATCCAATGCCGCGCTGAAGTCGCCGAAGCGCATCGGCAGCACCTTGGCATTCGCGCTGCGCAGCATGACGTGACCCACGACTTTGGCCAGCGCCACTTCGTACTCGAAGGTCGGATCGCCGAAGCGGATGAAGTGGTCGAACGAGTCATAGCGCGAGTGATAGACACCGCCTTTGTTCTCGCCACCGAAGCCGACCGACAGCACCGCGATTCCGAGACGATCGAGGAACGTACCGAAGTCGGAGCCGGATCCCAGCGGCGAGATCCACAAGTCCTTGCCCTGCCCGGCGAGTTTGGCGAGCGCCTTGCTGCGCGCGCTGGCGCCTGGCCGATTGCCTTCGACCATCAGCCGCGCGCGCAAGCGCCGCTGCACGCTCACCCCGGTTTCGGGGTCGGTCACGCCCGCGGCAATCTGGTTCACCAGGTGCTGCAGCGAGGGGCTGCCGCCCGCATGCAGGAACCCGCGGCCGTTGCCGTCGGTGTTGAGATACAGCACCGCCTTGCGTTGCAATTCCTTCGCGTGCGTCTCGACCCATTCGGTGGAGCCGAGCAGGCCCGGCTCCTCGGCATCCCAACTGGCGTACACGATGGTGCGCTTGGGCCGCCAGCCCTGCTTGTACAAAGCGCCCAGGGCCTTGGCCTCGCCCAATTGGGCAACCGTGCCGGCCAGCGGATCGTCGGCACCAAACACCCAGCCGTCGCGGTGGTTACCGCGCAACACCCACTGGTCGGCATCGCTGCTCCCCGGCAGCTTGGCGATCACGTCGTAGATCGTCTTCAAGCCCCAGTCGGACTTGACGACCATGTGCACCTTGGCCGGGCCGCCACCGACGTGATAGGTGAACGGCAGTGCGCCGCGCCACTTCTCCGGCGCCACCGGGCCACCCATCGCCTTCAGCAGCGGGGTCGCATCGGCATAGGAAATCGGCAGCACCGGAATCTTCTGCAAGTCCTTGATCTTGTCCAGCGGCAAGTGCTTGGCGCCCGCTACCGAGCCGTAACCGGGCGTCGACGGATCACCGGGATAATTCAGCGGTTGGGCTTCGACCGAACCGCGCTGCACGCCGTCGGCCGGTCGCATCGAGCCCTTGGGATAGGTGTCGCCGACGAAATAACCGTCGTCGCGCGGATCGGAATAGATCAGGCAGCCGATCGCACCGTGTTCGTATGCGAGCCGGGGCTTCAAGCCACGCCAGCCACCACCGTAGCGCACGATCACGATCTTGCCCTTGACGCTGACGCCCATCCGCGCGAGTTGCTTGTAATCGTCGGGCATGCCGTAGTTGACGTACACCAGCTCGCCGGTGACGTCGCCGTCGGGACTGTAGACGTTGTACGGCGGCAATGCGCCCGGCAGTGCCGAAGTGCGGTCGCCCTTGATCGGCGGTTCGTGCAGCTTGGCCTTGAAATGGCTCGGCGCGATCAACTCGACCAATTCGTGTTTTGGCGTCGGATACAACACATCGAATTTTTCGATGTGTGCATCCCAGCCCCACTTCTTGAACTGCGCCAGCACCCATTCGGCATTGGCCTTGTCGTGCGGTGAACCGACCTGATTGGGCTGCGACGACAGGCGCTTCAGCCAGTCGCGCATTTCCGAGGCGCTGAGCTGCTTGTCGAAGCGCTGTTCCAGGTTCAGTTCCTGGGTGGCTCCGCTCGCAGTGAAGCCCAGCATGTGCGAGTCCGCGCCGGTATCGGCCGGGGCTGCCGCGCCTGCGGCAAAAGTCAGCGACGCGCATCCCAGCGCCAACACCAGACTGCGTACGATTCTTCCGCTCATTGCAACCTCTCTTGGTCTTCCGCCATGAATGATGTTCACGCAACTTTTCCGCCAACTGACATCTCGCGGCTATTGCTCGAGCAATGCCGTCAGCTTGTCGAGCTGCGCACGATAGTTGTCCAGCACCTTGGCCGTCACCGCCGCATACTTGTCGGCGCGACTCCAGTCATGCGCATCCAGTGCCTCGCGCACAGCCGGAATGGTCTTGGGCGCGTAGCCGGTCAACGCGCCCGGTGCCTGGATGAAATGCTTGTACCAGGGCCGACCCGGCAGGCCTTGTGCATCCAACAGGCGCTGCTCGAGCGTACCCATCAACTGGTTGGCCTGATGCAACTGGCTCGAAGGAATGTCGAGTCCGTTTGCCGCGCGTGTGTCGTAAGCCTTTGCATAGCTCTGCGCACTTTGCTTCAATTGCTTCGCTGCGCTGTCCAACGGTCCGAAGTCGATCTTCGGAACCGCCGTGAGCCGCACCGGCGGCGCCAGCGGATGGCGCGGATCCGAAGCCAGCTTGTACGCACCAGCCGCGAACAGCTTGTGCTGGGCCTCGGCCGCCTTGCGCTCCTTCTTCGCTTGCTTGTGCAATTGCTCGACGTAACGGTCCAGCGTGCTGCTGAAATCACCGAAACGCATCGGCAGCAGCTTCGCGTCGGCGGTACGCATCACGATGCGACCGGCCACCTCGGCCAAGGCGACTTCGTAATCGAAGGTCGGATCACCGAAGCGGATGAAGTGATCGAAGGAATCGTAACGCGAGTGGTAGATGCCCCCGTTCTTGCCCTCGCCGCCGAAGCCGACGTTCAACGTCGCGATGCCGAGGTGATCCACGAACGGGCTGAAGTCGGAGCCGGAACCCAACGCCGACAGCGGAATGTCGCCATGCGCACCAGCCAGCTTGGCGATTCGTTTGATTCGCGGATTCGCACCTTTCCCGGCTGCGCGGACGCGCAGCGCAGCACGCCGGCGCCGCTCGACGCTGACCTTCGTCTCCGGATCGGTCACGCTGGCCGCGACCCGGTTGACCAGGTACTGCAACGAATGACTGCCGCCGGCGAACAGAAAGCCACGCCCGTTGGTGTCCGAATTGAGATACAGGACCGCTTTCTGCTTGAGTTCCTTCGCATGGGTTTCCGCCCACTCGGTGGAACCCAGCAACATGGGTTCTTCGCCATCCCAACTCGCGTAGACGATGGTCCGCTTCGGTCGCCAACCCTGTTGGTACAGCGCGCCCATGGCCTTGGCCTCGCCCAGCATCGCAACGGCACCCGCCAGCGGGTCGAATGCGCCGAACACCCAGCCATCATGATGATTGCCGCGCAACACCCATTGACTGGCGTCGGTGGTACCCGGCAGCTTGGCGATCACGTCGTAGACAGGCTTCAACTGCCAGTTCGACTTCACCACCAAGTGAACCTTGGCCGGGCCGGCACCGACGTGATAGGTGAATGGCAACGCGCCGCGCCAGTTCTCGGGCGCGACCGGCCCGCCCATGGCTTTCAGCAGCGGCGTCGCATCTGCATACGAAATCGGCAACACCGGAATCTTCTGGATGGTCCGGGCGTCCTTCACCGGCAGGTGCTTCGCGCCCGGCACCGAACCGTAGCCCGGCGTAGTCGGGTCGCCCGGATAGATCTGTTCCTCCATCACCGAGCCGCGCTGCACCCCTTCCGCGGGACGCATCGGCCCCTGGGGGTATGGATCAGCCTGGAAATAGCCGTCGTCACGCGGATCGGAATAGATGATGCAACCGATCGCGCCGTGCTCATAGGCGAGCTGCGGCTTCAGGCCGCGCCAACCGCCGCCGTAGCGCACGATCGCGATCTTGCCCTTGACGTTGACGCCGAGCCGCTTGAGTTCCTTGTAGTCCCCCGGCATGCCGTAGTTGACGTATACCAGTTCGCCTGTCACGTCGCCGTCGGCGCTGTAGATGTTGTACGGCGGCAACGCGCCGGAAAGGCTCGATGTGCGGTCGCCCTTGACTGGCGGTTCGTGCAGGGTTGCCTTGAAATGATTCGGCGCGACCAGTTCCACCAATTCGTGCTTCGGCGTCGGATACAACACGTCGAATTTTTCGATGTGCGCGTCCCAACCCCATTTCTTGAATTGCGCCAACATCCATTCGGCGTTGGCCTTGTCGTGCGGCGAACCGACCTGGTTGGGCGCGGAGGACAGGCGCTTCATCCAGCCGCGCATTTCGCCAGCGCTGAGCAGCGCGTCAAAACGCTTTTCAAGGTTGTGCTGCCGCGTGGCGCCCGCCGCGGTGAAACCCAGCATGCCGCCGGCGCTTGGCGACGGGTGTTCAGGCGGTATCGCAGCGCCTGCGGCAAACACCAGCGACGCGCAGCCAACGGCCAACACGAATCCGCGCATGCTCCTGGTCATCGCAAAACCCTCCCGTCTTCGCCAACGATGTCGGTTTGTTCGCGCCGGTCACGCTGGCCGACGTGAAACCCTGTTCCTCTCCCTGTCAGTTTCCAACCACGCTCCACGAATGCGTCGGGTGGCCCGGTGCAATCCCGGTACCACCCGACTGCGTAGCCTCGCTGACGAAGCCCTTCCCGCTCAGCGTTTCAACAACGCCGTCAGCTTGTCGAGTTGCGCGCGGTAGTTGTCGAGCACTTTGGCCGTGACCGCCGCGTACTTGTCGGCACGTTTCCAGTCGTGCGCATCCAGCGCTTCGTGTACGGTCGGGATGATCTTCGGCGCATAACCGGTGAGCGCGCCGGGCGCCTGGATGAAATTCTTGTACCAGGGACGACCCGGCAGGCCTTGCGCGTCGAGCAGGCGTTGCTCCAACGTGCCCATCAACTGGTTCACCTGACGCAACTGGTTGGTGGGAATGTCGAGGCCCTTTTCCGCACGCGCGTTGTAAGCCTTTTCATAGGCTTGTGCACTTTCCTTCAACTTCTTTGCCGCCGCATCGAGTGGCGCGAAGTCGATCTTCGGCACATCCGCGAGACGCTCAGGTGGCGCCACCGGATGCATGGGATCGGCCGCCAACTTGTACGCATCCGCAGCGAACAATTTGTGCTGCGCTTGAGCCGCCTTGCGTTCGTTGTCGGCTTCCTTGTGCATCTGCTTGACGTAGTGATCCAGCGTCGTGCTGAAATCGCCGAACCGCATCGGCAACACTGCCGCGTTGGCGGTGCGCATCACGATGTGCCCGGCGACCTTGGCCAGCGCAACTTCATACTCGAAGGTCGGATCGCCAAAGCGGATGAAGTGATCGAACGAGTCGTAGCGCGAGTGGTAGATGCCGCCATCCTTGTCCTCGCCACCGAAGCCCAGGTCCAGCGTCGCGATGCCGAGGTGCTGCAGGAACGCGCTGTAATCGGAACCGGAACCCAGCGGCGAAATCTGCAAGTCACCGCCTTTGGCGGCCTGCTTGGCCATGGCCTTGAAGCGCGGATTGGCACCGGGTTTGGCTGCGTTCACTTCGATGAAGGCGCGTTGGCGCTGCTGCACGCTGGCCTTGGTTTCCGGATCGGTCACGCCCGCCGCGACCTGGTTGACCAGGTGCTGGAGTGAATGGCTGCCACCGGCAAACAGGAAACCGCGTCCGTTGGTATCGGAGTTGAGGTACAACACCGCCTTCTGCTTGAGCTCCTTGGCGTGGGTTTCGGCCCATTCGGTGGAACCGAGCAAGCCCGGTTCCTCGCCGTCCCAACTCGCATACACGATGGTGCGCTTCGGTCGCCAGCCCTGCTGGTAAAGCTTGCCCATGGCCTTGGCTTCGTCCAGCTCCGCAATCATGCCGGCCAGCGGATCGTATGCGCCGAATACCCAGCCATCGTGATGGTTGCCGCGCAGCACCCATTGTTCGGCATCGCTGGAGCCGGGCAACTTGGCGATCACGTCGTAGATCGGTTTCAGGGTCCAGTTCGATTTCACCATCATGTGGACCTTGGCCGGGCCCGCGCCAACGTGATAGGTAAACGGCAGCGCGCCGCGCCAGCTTTCGGGTGCAACCGGGCCGCCCATCGCCTTCAGCAGCGGCGTTGCATCAGCGTAGGAAATTGGCAGCACCGGAATCTTCAAGACGGTCTTTGCATCCTTGACTGCAAGGTGCTTTGCGCCCGGCACCGAGCCGTAGCCCGGCGTGGTCGGGTCACCCGGGTAAAGCTGCATCTTGGCCACCGAGCCACGCTGCACGCCTTCCGCTGGACGCGTCGGCCCCTTGGGGTACGTGTCACCCTGGAAATAACCGTCGTTGCGGGGATCGGAATAGATGATGCAACCGATCGCCCCGTGTTCATGGGCGAGTTCCGGCTTCAGGCCGCGCCAGCCGCCGCCGTAGCGCACGATCACGATCTTGCCCTTGACGCTGACGCCGAGCCGCGCGAGTTCCTTGTAATCGTCCGGCATGCCGTAATTGACGTACACCAGCTCGCCGGTTACGTCGCCATCGGCGCCGTACACGTTGTAGGGCGGCAGGGCGCCCGGCAACGCCGAGGTGCGATCACCCTTGATGGGCGGCTCGTGCAGCGTGGCCTTGAAATGCGTCGGCGCGACGAGTTCAACCAATTCCTGCTTCGGCGTCGGATAGAGCACGTCGAACTTCTCGATATGCGCGTCCCAGCCCCACTTCTTGAACAGCGACAACATGAATTCGGCGTTGGCCTTGTCGTGCGGCGAACCAACCTGATTGGGCTCGGACGACATCCGTTTCAGCCAGCCGCGCATTTCGGACGCGCTCAGCAGCGCATCGAAACGTTGTTCGAGGTTCTTCTCGCTGGCGGCACCGCTGGTCGTGAAGCCCAGCATGCCGGAACCGCCCGCGTTGCCGGACGCGGGCGGTGTCGCCACGCCCGCGGTGCAGGTCAACGACAGACACGCCAGCGCCACCCCGAACTTGCGCCAATTCACCGGATTCATGGACAACCCCTCATCAGTCACCGGTCTCCCCACACACGAGCATCGCGTATGTTTCACGCCGGCAGGAACGCCCTTTGTACGCCATCACATGACCAATTGCATAGGACAATCGTCATGGGCGCGCGCCAGATGGCTACGCAGACGGCTCGCCACCGAGGCTTGCCCTGCGCTGCAGCCACACTTCGAGCCCCTGCACGTTGAGTTCGATGTCGATCGCCAGCAAATCGCGGATCTCTTCCGGCGATTGCTTGCAGCCGTGGGCGTGGGCGCGGCGCACGTAGAGCTGCGCGATTGCATCGACCAGTGCAACGTGTCGATCTTCGCTGTCGGCATGCTGCCGCGCCAGTTCCACCATGGCGTCGATGGTCGCGTGCAGGTCGTCGCCCAATCGGCGTACATCCATGACCGGCCCGAAATGGGTGAGGTAAATAGCTGGTGGGTTCAGCGCCACCAGTCGTCGTATCGAGGCATGCAACGCATCCGGGTCGAACTGCACCGGCGAGGTGGTGGGAATGATGAGAGGCCCGTTCGCGGTATCGAACTCGCGATAGGAAAGCCCGAAGGTGTCGCCGCTGAAGATGCAGCCACTGCACTCGTCGAGGATCGCGTTGTGATGCTTGGCGTGGCCGGGTGTATCGAGGCAATGCAACCTGCGCCCCGCCAGTTCCACTATGAAATCATCCGGCGCTTCCATTACGCGCTCGGCGGGCACGGGTTTCAGCCTGCCGTAGCTGCGCTGCATTTCCGCTTCGCCATACACCGCCGTGGCGCCGGCCCACAACTTCGATGGATCGATCATGTGTCGCGCACCACGCGGATGCACCACCAGTCTCACGTTGGGCAGGCGCGCCATCAACTCGCCGGCACCGCCCGCGTGGTCGAGATGGACGTGAGTAAGGATCAGCCAATCCACGTTCTCGACGCTCAAGCCCGCCTGCTCCAACTTCGCCAGCAAGCGCGGCTGCGAATGATTGGTGCCGCAGTCGATGAAAGCCGCGCGGGCTTGCTCGACAATCAGGTACGCGGCGTCGAACAGTGGTCGCTGAAAACCGGTATCGATGACGTGGATGCCATGTGCGACATCCGGCAATGGCGAAGTGTGCATGCAGCGATGATAGAGCACGGCGGCATTCGTGGCCTCCCACCGCACGGCATCGCCGGGCAGCCCGCGTGTCAGCGTCTCCCGAGAAAGCGTTGCGCCGTGAACGCCACGATCAGGCCGAACAGCAGCATCGCCAACAGATTCCAGATGAAGGACATCAGCGTGAAATGGTTGATGTGATGCCATGCCGACAATGGCATGACCACGTAATTCATCATCACGAACACGATCACGCCGTACGCGACTCCAGCAAGAATCGGCCGCGCGATCATCCAATGCAACCGCAACGCGGCGAACACGAAGATCGCGGCGATCAGCAAACCCATGCCCCATTGCAAGAACAGACCCAACCACGCACTGGCCGCGCCGCCCTGCAATGCAGCCTTGCCCAGCACCCCACCCGCGATGAACTTCAGGATGACACGCGGATCGATCATGTTGATCAGCGCCGCCGCGCCGATGTCGATAGTGCCGGCGACCAGACCGCCGACCAGCACGGCCAACGCCGCGCGTCGCCCGGCGCCGGACCCACGTTCCGCAACAATCATCGGGGTGTTCATGCGGTGGCCACTTGTGAAGGACGCACAGGATAATCGTTTTGGCGAAGCTTGCGCGCGCACCTTCAAGCCATCCCGCAATCATTGCAACATGACATTGCAGGAAGGCCAACAATTGGCCGAGTCACACCGCGCTTGCTATGGTGTGCGCTCCTTCTGACCGCCGCACCCGCCGCGTTCATGCTGCCCAGCCCGACCCAACTGTTGCGCAACCGGCTCCAGCTATTGCACAAGCGCATCCGCGGGCGGCATTGGTTCCCGCACGTACCGCTGGCGATCCTGCTCGGACTCGGCGGTTTCTGGCTGCTGCAAAACGATCTCGGACGCAACTTGCTGCCCGTCCTCGGGCAACTGCTGGAGCACGGCAGCAACGAGGGTTTGCGCCCCGCGTACCTGCCGCCGCTGCTGATCGGCATCGGGATGCTGATCATGGCCGTCGGCCTGTTGCTGCGCTCTCGCCTGGCCTGGACCATGGCTCTGCTGCTTGCGGCGCTGGCGGCGGTCAGCATGTTGTTCGGACAGCACACGCACGCATACCCGCTGCTCGGTTATTTCATCCTGATGCTGGCGCTGCTCACGTTCGCGTGGCGCCAGTTCGACCGCACCAGCGTCACCGCCAGCACCTTGTTCGCGCTGACCTCGGTGGTGATGCTGGTGGTGTATGCCACCTTCGGCACGTACTATCTGGGCACGGATTTCAAGCCGCAGATCACCGATCTCGTGACTGCGTTCTATTACGCGATGGTCACCATGAGCACCGTCGGCTACGGTGACATCACGCCGCAAACCGCCGAGGCGAAGTTGTTCGCGGTATCGATCATCGTGCTGGGCGTGGCGGTATTCGCAACCTCGCTGACTGCGGTGATCGCACCGCTGGTCACCCGCAGCCTGCAACGCATCGTCAATCGCAAGGGCATCCGCATGCAACGCGAAAATCATTTCGTCGTGATCGGCAACACCCCGCTCGCGCTCAACACCTGGCGCGAACTGGCGCGCCGTGGCCTTCCCGTCACGCTGTTGATGCGCACGGAACCTGAAACTGCGCTGCCCGACGACGTCGACAAGATCATCGGCGAACCGAGTGACGGCGAGGTACTGCGCAAGGCCGGTGCCGACAAGGCGCAGGCGGTGCTGGCGATGCTCGCGGATGATTCCGAAAACGCTTTCGTGGTGCTGGCGGTGCGCGAACTTGCAGGCAAGGCGCGGACGGTGGCGGCGGTCAATGATGCCAATCACCTCGGCCGCGTGCGGCTGGTGCAGCCGGACGTGGTGATCGCACCGCAGATTCTGGGTGGCGAGCTGGCCGCAATGTTGTTGAGTGGCGAGGAAGTCACCGCTGATTTCGTGATGCAGCGGGTGTTCCAGAAACGCACGGATACGGCGGAAACAGGTTACGCGTCGAAGCCGGCTGCGTGAAACATCCGTGTTTTCGTTTTTTGCGTGAGGAGGCAACGTTTTGATGAATGACTGGCTGCTCCACGGCGAATGGATGGGCAACCCCGTACTTTCGTGGGTAATCGCGGGTGCAGGTGCATTGCTCGGCTACATCATCGCGCACAGTCTGGTGCTGTTTCTCAAATCGCGCTTGCGCAAGCTGGCCGAACGCACCCATCGCGACGGATTTGCGGTTGCCGCGCAAGTGGTGCAGGCCACGCGCGGATGGCTGTTGTTGTTGATAGCGATCGTGATCGCGCTGAATTTTCTGCATTTCGGCACAGCCACCCCGAACACCGAAGCGGCGCAGCACTGGACGACGCAGGACTGGCTGCACCTGCTGGCCTACGCGCTGGTCGGCATCCAGATCGCATTCTGGATCAGCGCACTGCTGGTGGCGTGGCTCGATCGCTCCTCCCGCCGCGATGGCGGCGAACCGGCCAATCCGGTGATATTGGGTGTGCTGACCTGGGCCGTGAAATTCGTGGTCTGGATAACCCTGGTGCTGGCGCTGCTGGCCGAAGGCGGCGTCAATATCACGGCATTCGTCGCCAGCTTGGGCGTCGGCGGCGTGGCGGTGGCACTGGCGCTGCAGAACGTACTCACCGACCTGTTCTCGTCGATCGCCATTGGCCTGGACAAACCGTTCGAAGTCGGCGAATTCATCGCCTTCGGCAGTGATCTCGGCACGGTAATCAAGGTCGGCATCAAATCCACCCGGATCCAGTCGCTGTCGGGCGAAGAACTGGCAATCTCCAATTCGGTACTGCTGAAAAACCTGATTCACAACTATTCGCGCCGGCAGGAACGTCGCATCGTCTTCAATTTCCGCTTGCCGTTCGACACCCCGCGCGACAAGATTCCCGAAGCGATCGCGCGCGTGCGCGGCTTCATCGAAAGCGAAAAAATGACCCGTTTCGACCGCGGCTATCTTTCCGGCTTCGGCGAATCGGGCCTCGATTTCGAATTCGTGTACTACGTGCTCGACCCTGACTACAACGTGTTCGTCGAAATCCAGCAACGTATCAACCTCGCCATGCTGGATGCCTGGGACGAGCTCGGCATCGAATTTGCGGTACCAACGCGCAAAGTCCATGCCACCTCGTCGACGGACGGCCCCGTCAGCGTGCAGGTTTCCGGCACGTAGGGGGACAGCCGCACGGCGGCGTATCCCGCCAAACCGCGGGCGGCGGGTTACGCACCTGCGGCGCTAACCCGCCCTACGCCAACTTTGTCGCGTCAACACCGCGTCAAGAGGTGACGCCGCGCGCTTCGTGACCGTTTCTACACACGCGCCGTCGATAATCCATGATGAAGCAACCACGAACCGCCGGATTCCGCGGTCCGATGGAAGCCATCGCTGGAGGTCGGCATGAACAAAATCGCCAATGCATCCGCCCTCGGCTATGCCGCGTTCGCGCTTGCCCTGTGGATGTACAGCATGATTCCGGCCGGCTGGTTCGACCCGTCGCAAACCGTTGGCGCATTGCTGATGGCGGTGGTGCTGGGTGGTTCGGTGATGGCCATTGCCGGCATTCTGCGCTGCCTGCAGGGACACACCCTCGACAGCGTTTTGTTCCTCGGCTTCGCCGGCTACTGGTGGATCGCCTTGCTGGAAACGCACATGACTGGACTTGGCGAACTATCCTCGCCGGGTTTCCTCGGCTGGTACGCGATGGTGTGGGCATTCCTGGCATTTTGCCTGTGGTTGGCAGCGCGCAAGGACGGCGTGGCACGTATGCTGTTCGTGCTTGGGTTGTGTCTGTCGTTGTTCGCACAGGCATTGGCCGAATGGCTGCATCTCGACGCTCTGGAAATGCTGAGTGGCTACCTGGGCCTGGTTACCGCGATCGTCGGCATCTACATCGCCGCGGCCGAAGTCATCAACGAAACCCACGGCCATACCGTGCTGCCGCTAGGTGAAACCACGCCCGACCGCGGCACGCACGCGTCTTGAACCTCGGTTGGAAACCGCTGTTGTGAAAAGTCAGGCCATGGAAGGCCGCTCTGGTGTTCGTGATCCGACCAGCGTCACCGGCCCATGACATTCGCCGAGGCCGCGATCATGGATGATCGCACCAGCACCGCCTCTGGTGCGCCGCCGCAACCCATGCTAGTTTTGCGGCATGGCATCACCGCGCGTTATCAAGAAATACCCCAACCGGCGCTTGTACGACACCCGGGTTTCCAGCTACATCACGCTGGAAGAGGTGCGCCAGCTCGTGCTGTCCGGCGAGACCTTCGAAGTACGCGACGCCAAGACCAGCGAAGACCTCACCCGAGCGGTGCTGCTGCAAATCATTGCCGAGCACGAACAGCACGGCCAGCCAATCTTTTCGACACAACTGCTGTCGCAAATCATCCGTTTCTATGGCGACGCGATGCAGGGTTTCGTTGGCGGCTACCTCGAAAACAGCCTGAAGATCTTCCTCGAGCAGCAAGACAAGTTCCGCGACCAGTTGAACAGCCTGCTGGGCCAGACGCCGTGGTCGATGCTGAACGACATCACCGAACGCAACGTCGAGCTGTGGAAGTCGTTGCAGGCCGGCGGCAACGGCTCCGCCAAGGCCGCCCCCGCGGACGAACCCGACCCCGACAAGCCGGCCCGCAAGCGCCGTTGACACCCCGCCGCAGGCTTCGTACCATCGCATGATTGTTGCGGTGCAGCACATGACGCTGTGCCGCATGCACGTTGCGAATGCGCGTCCGCGAAGCTTGCGGCCATGGACGGTGGCTCCGCGCCGCTTCTTGTTTTTCGCGATCACGGACGACGCACCACCAAAGAGATACTCATGACCAAGCGTGTAGCCATCGTCACCGGTGGCATTGGCGGCCTGGGGACCGCCATCTGCAAGAACCTTGCACAGAATGGCCGCCAAGTCATCGCCGCCGACCTCGGCAGCCGCCAGGATCGCCTCGCCGCGTTCCGCGCAGAGACCAGCGAATACAACGGCAACATCGTGTTCGCACCAGCCGATGTTTCGAAGTTCGACGACTGCGCGGCACTCGTCGGCCACATCAGCGAGAAATACGGCAGCGTCGACATCGTGGTCAACGCCGCCGGCATCACCCGCGACACCAGCCTCAAGAAGATGAGCCAGGCACAGTGGAGCGAGCTGATGCACGTCAACCTCGATGGCGTGTTCAACATGTGTCGCCACAGCGTGGACGGCATGAGCGAGCGCGGCTTCGGCCGCATCGTCAACATTTCGTCCGTGAACGGCCAGACCGGCCAATTCGGCCAGACCAACTACTCCGCGGCCAAGGCCGGCATGCACGGCTTCACCATGGCGCTGGCGCGCGAAGTAGCGCGCAAGGGCATCACCGTCAACAGCGTATCGCCGGGCTATTGCAAGACCGAAATGGTGATGAAGGTGCCGGAAGAAATCCGCACACAAATCGTTGCGCAGATTCCAGTCGGCCGCCTCGGTGAACCGTCGGAAATTGCACGCACCGTGGCCTTCCTTACCGCCGACGACGCTGGCTTCATCACCGGCGCCAACATCCCGGTCAATGGCGGGTATTTCATGTCGTTCTGACGGGAATCGGACTGCGGAGGCAGGGATGCCGTAGCGAACATCGGCGAAGCCGATGGCCCGAAGGACGAGCCGCGGGATGCGGCGAGTCTATCGGGAATCGGGAAAAGCCTGACAGGTTTCATCATTCCGGGGCCGCCGCGGCTTCATCGCGATGGACCCGGAATCTGCTTTGGCCGAAGCTGCGACAGCAAGAGCAGATTCCGGATCGCCGCTGCCGCGGCGTCCGGAATGGCGATACGTGTTTCATCGCGGGCACGCCTGTTCTCGCTGCCGCATCCGCAACATCGGAGTCGTAACGCGGGCAGGTGTCACCGTACCAGCCAACAACAAAACGGCGCGACCTCAAGCGAGATCGCGCCGTTTTGTCAGATTCGAATGGTAGCGGGGGCAGGATTTGAACCTGCGACCTTCGGGTTATGAGCCCGACGAGCTGCCAGACTGCTCCACCCCGCAACAAGTGAGTGCCCATTATACAAGGCTGGCGTGAAAAACCGCAATGGCAGCGCATCCAGTTGGTAAATCGAGGAATCCCGATTCGTTGCTGGCCGCAAACCTACATGTTGCTTTGGAACCACGCCGCGGACATGCGCCGCAGCTTCTCGACCGCTCCTCCATCCGTCCAGCCATGCGAAACGCCGGGCATGAGTTGCAAGCGTAGTCGCTTCGGCGAGTTTTTGTACCAAGGCAGCAGCGCCTTGTACAACGCGGTTGCGGGCCGTGATGTGAGTACCGTGTCATCGGCGCCCTGCACGATCAGCAATGCGGGCGGTGGATTGCCCTGTGCAATTTGCTCCGCGTGACGGATCGCGTCGGTCTGTTTGCCCAGCATCCGCGCTGCCGGGGTCCACGCATATTTCTGCTTGGTGACGCGCTCCAGTGCATTGACGGATGCGTCCAAGCCGGTGGAAGCATTCAACACGATCGCGGTGCCCACTGCGACCTTGTGTTGCGCAAGCACGATCAAGGCCGAAGCACCTCCGGCGGAAAATCCGAACAGCCCGATCCGGGCTTTCGGGGTCATGCAACCCCTTCGTTCGAGTGCGGCGATGACCGCCGGCAATTCTTCAGCCGCGCCTACGACTGAAGGTTTGAAGAGCAGTTTCGCAAAGTCCTGCTTCTGGCGCCGGATGAGTTCCTCGACTCCACCTGCCGGAGCACGCGCGCCGAACAAGGGAAGCCCGAGATAAACCTTCACCGAAGGCACCCTATCGAGAGGCATGGCATCCATCAAGGCCTGGGGGCTGGCAGGTGGTCCAAAGCCGTGCCAGAGGATGATCGGAGGCTTGGTAACCTTGCCGGGCACGCGCAGGATCGCGGGAACACCGGCCAGCGTAGTGTTCACTGTCTCGACATCACGGCCGCTTCGCGCCGCGTGGTTACATGTGAAGCCCGCGCCATCGCCGCGAACGGCGTGAACAGACGGAACGCGGGCGCGCGCGACGGCAGCCATGGGAAAAAATGCCATGCCGACCATCACCAGCATCGTTGTCAAGACACCATACAAACAACGTAACTCATTCCTGGTTTTTTTCATCGGTCGTTCTCTATCGAGCATGGGGTTTTTGACCCGCTCCATTCAACGTGGCGGGGATAAACAGCAAGTTCGAGGGAGAGCTACTGTATCGGCACTTGGGCTCCGCTGTTTTGACCTTCCGCTGGCTGGCGATGGCCGGCAGCGAACTGCGTTGGCACGACTCCACAGCAGCAGCCGCGGAACCTGACATGACCATCATCCGGATATGGATCCCGAAAAAAATTTCATGCCCGGGTGGCAATGGATCGTGTATTCGCCGGTCGTAAAATGAGCGCCTTGCTGAAAGTCGCAATTCTCTTGAGCAATTGCCCGCTTTCTCGAGCTTGGCGGGCGGGTCTGCGAGGCGTGTATAAAAATGCGCATACTGATTCTTGGTAGCGGCGTCATTGGCGTGACCAGTGCGTGGTACCTGGCGCGTGCAGGATTCGAGGTGACGGTCGTGGACCGTGCATCCGCTCCCGCGCAGGAAACGAGCCTCGCCAACGCGGGGCAGATATCGCCCGGCTACGCATCGCCCTGGGCGGCGCCCGGCGTACCGCTGAAGGCGCTGAAGTGGCTGTTCTCCAAAAACTCGCCATTGGTGATCCAGCCCCGTCTCGATCCTCGTCAATACATCTGGCTATTGCAGATGCTTTGCAATTGCACGGCCAACCGTTATGCCATCAACAAGGCGCGCATGCTGCGCTTGTCCAGCTACAGCCGCGAATGCCTGAATGAATTGAGCAGTGAGCTCGGGCTTGATTACGAGGGGCGGCAACTGGGTACGCTCCAGTTGTTCCGCACGCAATCGCAGCTCGACGCGGCGGGCAACGACATCGCAGTGCTCGAACAGTATGGCGTGCCCTGGGAGATACTCGATCGTGCCGGCATTCTGGCCGTCGAACCGGCGCTGGCAGGCGTGGTCGATCAACTGACCGGCGCGTTGCGTCTGCCGGGCGACCAGACCGGCGATTGCGCTTTGTTCACGCAACGCCTGGCGGACCGCGCGCGGGCGGCCGGTGTCGAGTTCCGCTTCGACGCCACCGTGGATGGCTTTGAACATTCGGGCACCCGGATAACCGGCGCGCGGATCAACGGCAGAATGGAACGCGCCGAGCGCTATGTGCTCGCCCTCGGCAGCTACACGCCGCGGTTGCTTGCGCCACTCGGCATTCACCTGCCCGTGTACCCGTTGAAGGGTTATTCACTGACCCTGCCGATTACCGACCCGGCGATGGCGCCGGTTTCCACCGTGCTCGATGAAAGCTACAAGGTGGCCGTGACGCGCTTCGATGAGCGCATACGCGTCGGCGGCATTGCGGAAGTATGTGGCTTTGATTTGTCGAAGCCGGCGCAACGGCGCGCCACCCTCGAGAAAGTCGTCGCCGACCTGTATCCGCATGGCGGCGATTTGCACAGCGCCCAATTCTGGACCGGTTTGCGGCCGGCCACGCCGGACGGCACGCCGGTGATTGGCGGCACGCGCTTCGACAATCTGTATCTCAATACCGGTCATGGCACGCTGGGCTGGACGATGGCGTGCGGATCGGGGCGCTTTCTTGCCGATTTGATGGCAGGCGCGATGCCGCACATCAGCAGCGAGGGCCTGGATATTTCCCGGTATGACAAGCGAGGCCGAATCGCGCCAGAAACGGCGGCACCTGCCGTCGGCATCGCATCCGCTGCGGCCTGATTGGGTATCAGTGCCGAACGGAAAATGACACCGCCCCGCAGCCCGGTGATCACGTCGCGGGCAAAAGAAGAAGACGGCGGTACCGGCCCGCCCCCACCACAGCGATGCAGATTGGGCTGAGCCTTGCGAAGCCCAACGCAATATGCGGGCGATGTTGGGCTTCCGCCGATAAAGCCGGCGTCAGCCCAACCTACGCTTGCTGCGGGTTCGCGCATAAAATGGGTGGTGACGTAGGAACGACCGTGGTCGCGACCGAGCGGAGCGATTCGCATGGTCACGTGCATGCACGCTTTTACCGAGTTACGCATGAAATGGATGGTCGATGCAGGAGTCGTAGGCCGGTTCAAGGAGCGTCGCGACGGAACCGGCGAGGACCATGTTTTCGGTGATGTCTCAATCGGCAACAGGGAGCACACCCAACCAATGCCGGCTCCGGCCTTTGGCCTTGAGCCGGCCTACCACTCTGTGAAGCTCAACGCGGGCAACAGCAAAAGACGGCGCTCCGCGCCGGCCCGCTCCCACAACCGCCTCAAAAATGGATTGATTCCGTCAAGCCACCGGCAACCCGGCATCGCGCAAGCGCTGGCGCAGGCGATCCAGCTTGTCGCCATAAAGTGCGCTGCGCGCGGTGTCGCGACGAATGGGCTGCCGCACCTGTGCGGCGCTGGGCAGGCTTTGCACCGTGCGCGCGGTCTTGTGAAAATCAAGACAAGCCGGTTCGAACGTCAAGTCGCAGAAATCCAGCAAGCGACGAATTTGCGGTTCCGGCTCGGCGACCAGCGCTTCGTATTGGAGGTCGAACACGCGGTTCGGATACCTGTCCAACCAGAAGCCCGTCAGGCGCAGGAAGTCGACACAGTAATCGGCCATCTCGTCGAGGTCGCAAGCGAAACCGCTTTTTTCGCTGAAGAGCTGGCGATAGCACGCCAGGCAAGTCTCCACCGGATCGCGCCGGACCACGACCACGCGTCCGGCGGGCAACATCGCCAGAGCCGCGCCGACTAAATACCAGCTGACGAGACTCTTGTCGGTAAACCTTGGCTTGCGCTTGCGCCAGCGCGCGGTGCCTGCGAGGTATTCGCGGCCGAGACGCTGCCAATCCTGCGCGGTCGCATCCGGCACCCACAACGGGAACGCTGAACTGGAGCGGGCCGAATCGGAATGAACCGCGCCGCGACGCCGGGTTTCGGCATCGATCACGTTCGTCATGTCCTTGATCTCGTTGGCGCCTTCGACTTGCGAATGCGAGGCAAGGATCTGCTCCAGCAACGTCGAACCCGAACGCGGGATGCTGACGATCAGGATGGCTTCACTGCCGAGTTCGGGATCCAGCGGCGGCGGCATCTCGTCCGCAAACACCCGCATGATTGCCTCGACGCGTTTGCGTTCGCCCGCGGCATCCCACTTCACCCGCTTGCGACGCGACGCATTGGCGAGCCCGAACACATCGAAGGCTTGCGCGTGGTCGCCACGGTTTTCCAGCGCCTTCGCGCAGGTGAAAGCCAGCAATTCGTATTCGCGACCCGACACGCCGGGACGCGCCAACGCGCGCTGCATGTGGGCGAGATCTTCGGCATCGAAGCGGACCGTGTTGAGGTTCGACAATCCGAACCAGCCTTCGGCGTTGCCGGGGTCGTGGCGCAGCACCTCGCGATAACCCGCGACCGCGGCGTCGATACGGCCCAGGCTGGCTTGCACCCGGGCCAATGAAAGCCGGGCCGATGTGTGTGTGGGATTGAGGTCGATCGCCCGTTGCAGCGCCGCGACCGCGTCATCCGAGTGCGCCTCGCGCCCGAGTGCTTCGCCGAGATTGAACCATGCCGACGCGGAAGCCGGTTCAAATTCGCACGCCTTGCGCAAATGCGTGACGGCCTCGGCGACTTCGCCCTGTTCGTACAGGGCAATGCCGAGGCAGATGCGCAAATCGGCATACTCGGGCCACAGCGCAAGGACCCGTCGAAAGCAGTCAGCCGCCCGGACGTGATCGCCGCGTCGCTGCACCACCATGCCCAGCATCCGGACGGCATCGGGATAATCCGGCACCAACGCCAGCACATTGGTCAGCGAGCGTTCCGCGGCATCGAACTGCTGTTGCTCCCATTCCCTGTTCGCTCTTGCAAGCAGGCGGGTCGCCACGGGCGAGAGCCGTTGCTGCGAAGGACTTTGTTGGGAAGAATGGATCACGTCGTTTGGCATATCGGACCGTCAAAGGACCCGCCCGTCAGGTTATTCCATCTTTACGTCAATACAAAAGGCCGTACGCGTCCCGAACGAACAGAGAACCTTGGACACGGATGAACGCGGATAATAAAACAAGGATCCGATGGACGTTCGCTTCTATCCGCTTTTTTCGCTTTGATCCGTGTCAAATATGCTCTTTCTTGCGTCAACCAACGTGGCAATGGAATGTCAGCCGCACGACCGCCGCTCAAAAAAAACGCCGAGCACAAACCCGGCGCTGGAGAGAGAACCTGGCAGTGGTCAGAAATCGTACGAAACGGAGAACCGGAAGCTGCGGGGTGGGCGGGTGTCCTGAACCCTTCCGAAGTCGGGATTCGGACTGCTCGTCGTTCCGAAGAAGTCGTTGTAGAACACTGTGGTTTGTTCGTTGAACACATTGAATACGGCAAGGTTGAAATCGAGCTTGTGCTGGGCCCACGCCGGCTTGTAGTCCACGTTGAGGCTCAACTGGTGGGTCCAAGGCAAACGTCCAAGCGAACCCGGAGGGACCGGTACGCCACCGCACCAGTAGTAGGTGCCCGAACCTGCTTCCTGATCCGGCCCGTAATGTCCGCGGCACAGGCGCGGCGTGCCCGAGGCGAGATACAGGTTGCCGCCAACCGTCCAGTCCGGATTGATCGCATAGGCGCCAAAAATCTTGACCGTGTTCCGGCGATCGTTGGGCAGCATGCCGTACGAGTTCTGCATGCGCAGCGGGAAATCCCATGCAGTGGTGATCGATTCGTACGACCCGCTCTGCTGGGAATACGTGCTGACCGGCCCTTCGGTATTGCCGATGGTTTGCGACCACACATAGTCGATCTTGGCGAACCACTTGCCATCCCACTCGTGCGACAGCGACAGATCCACCGCGTAGTATTTGCGTGTCGGCCCTCTCGGGAACTGCTGGTCTGCAGCCGTCAGGGTGACCGGAACCAGACTGCCATCCGGCGCCTTCATCAGGATGTCGTTGGTGGTGCCGGGATTCACCAGCACGAGACTCTGGGCCCAACTGGCGCAGGTGGCGGAAGTCATCCAGGCGTAGCCTTGCGCCCGCCCGGCCGCGCACTCGTTCTGGATGGCGTCGAAGTCGTCGATGATGCGGCTCATCTTCTGGTAGGTGCCGGTGGCACCGAATACCCAACTCGTGCCCAGCATCTGGAACTGTTGCTGCATGCCCAACACGAAGTTGTCCGAATATTCGGCGCCGATGTTCTGGGCAGCCGAGATGCGCGGATCCTTGGCCTGGCCGTATTCGCTGTCGATCGAAGCGCCCGTCGTCGGATTTTGCGCGATGGGCTTGAAGCCGATCGGTTCGCCGGTTGCCGGGTCGATTCCCGTGTACGTGCCGTACTGACCGGCGTTGGTCACGGGCGCGGCGATGGACAGTGCCACCTGGGTCGGCAACGCCAGGTAATAGCGGCCGGCATTGCCGAACACCTTCAGGGTGGAGTCGCCGTGCACGTCCCAACTGAAGCCCAGGCGCGGTGCCCATTGCGGTTTGGTCAGGCGGATGTACGGCACGCCCGAGGCGTCGTAGTTGACGAACTGGTCGTTGCGCACACCCAGGTTCAGCAACAGGTTGGGCGTGATCTGCCAATTGTCCATCACGTACTGGGCACGTTGCGCGACGCGCACCGAAGCGGTGCTGATGTCGACGTGCTTCTGCACGTAATAGCAGGTGCCGCTCGAATCACACTGGGGCGACGGACCGACATACGGTGGCGCATTGGGGTCGCTGTTGAGGATCGGTTTGCCGGCATCGGCTTTCCCGTAGATCCACTGATAACCCGGCCCGGTGTTCAAGGAGCCGTCCAGCAGGTCCCATGAATTGATGTTGTCGATACCGACCTGCAAATCGTGGTTGCCCAGCTTGTAGTCGAGACTCAGCCGGTAGTTCATCACCGATTCGCTATGCCCGGGATTCGCGATGGTCGAGTTGCCTTGCGAATTGCGAATGCCGCCGGGTGGGACGAACGCCGGATCCTGGAAGGAAGCATCGGCAATGTGCGGCAGCGTTGGATCGAAGCCCGGGTACCCCGGTTGTTGCGTGTAATACTCGCCGTGCATCTTGCCCAGCATCGCATTCAGCGTGAGGTTGTCGGTGAGATAGGAGGTGTAGTTGGCCACCCACATCCTGAAAGCAGTCTTGCCGGTCTGATCGAGGCTGTTGAAGTCGCCACGTTGCAAGGTGTTGTAGTCGAAGTCGTAAACGCCCCCCCACGTCTTGTGCTCGTTCTGCAAGCCGGTCAGGGTCAGGACGTTGTTCTCGTTGATGTTCCAGTCCAGCTTGGCGTAAATCTTCGGATCGTGGACGGTCACGTCTTCGGTGGTGGCGCCGCTGCCGGCAAACTCCGAGGTCGTCCGGTAATGACTGTTGTCCTGCTCGGCGCCCACGAAGAAGAACAACTTGTTCTTGATGATCGGGCCGCTGACGTAGGCGTCGTAGACCCGCTCGCTGCTGCCGTTGTCCTTGCGATAAACGGCAATATCGCCGGGTGAGTTGCCAGGGTCCGTATCCAGCGGATTGTTGAAATAATAGTTCTCGGGGTCGGAGCGCAGCTTGCCCGGCCGCCATTGGGCGCGCACGCCAAAGTGCCACTGGTTGGAGCCGCTCTTGCCGATCTGGTTGATCACGCCGCCGATCGAGCGGCCATACCTGGCGTCGTAGCCGGAAATGAAGGTTTGCTGCTGCTGGATAGCGCCATACGGCAGCGTGATGCCGCCCTGGTTGTTGAGCGCCTCGGTGGTGTTCATACCATCCACGTAGTACGCGTTCTCGGCCGTCGAAGCGCCGCCGAACACGTTGGTCGGCGTACCCAGCGGGCCGCCCGCCAGCTCGGGGTTGCCAAGGCCCACACCCGGCGCCAGCAGGGCGATGTCCTCGGCGGTGCGCCCCAGCGGCAATTGCTGCAGTTGCTTGGCGGTGACGGTGGTGACCTGATTGGTGGTGGTCACGTCGATGGCCGGGATTGCGTTGGCCGTGACGTTGATGGCATTGAGGGTCTGGACGTTCTTGGCAGTCGTCGTGAAATTGACCACCGCTGCGCCTGCCGCGGCCGGCGTGACACCGGTTCGACTCTGCACCACCTTGCCGTTCTGCAGCAATGACACCGTGTACGTGCCGACCGGCAACGTCACCGAATACAGTCCGGATGGTCCGACCGTGACGGTGCGGTTGTAGCCCGCGCCGCCGGTGATTTGGACGGTTTCGTTGGGGGCTGCCGGCACGGTGCCGCGAATCGTGCCATTGACGGCTTGCGCGAACGCGCCACTACTGCAAGCCAGCGCAATCGAACCGCCGATCGCCAACGCCAGCGCTTTGCGCCGAAAGACGTTTCCGCGGTGTGACGCACGTGCAATCTTGCCTTTCATGAATGCGTACCCCTCGTGGTAAGACAGTTGGTACAACTTCACTTGCCGAACAAAGCGCGGGCCAAGCATAAACACAGGCAAAAGGCGTCCGCCAATGAAATAGTGGACACGAGGCATAGTCGCGGGTTATGGGCATGTTTCGCCGCAAACGTGGTGGCGTACCGGCCGTCGGCGCATGACCAACATGTGGAAATTTTTTCGTATTCCGGGATGCGCCAACAGCCTCCCTGATTCGCGTTTGCGGTGAGTGCGGATCCGTGTTGCCGCTGCGTTGTACGCACGCGCTGCACGGCTAGCGGGGCCGATGCGCAGCCACCATCGGCCACGACACGGCTGGATGGAAGCAAGCACATTGCCTTCGACGTACCGCGATGCCATTGCGGTTGTGCCCACAACCTTCGGTTATGGCAAGTGCCGAGCTTTTCATTGGTGACCGACGCCAACGGCTGGCTACGATTGGCGGGTTTGACGTAGCTTCATAATTGGTTAATGCATGGATAAAAGAAAGCAAATCGCGAACGTGCCATCCAAGCTGTCGCACCTTCCGTGGCTGGGGTTGCTGGCATGTTTGTGTGCGCTGCCGGTGAGTGCCGCCATCGCCGCAGGCGCCGTCACGACAACAACGCCGGCGGAACCGCTGGCGACGATCGTGCAACTCGTCAATGGTGGCCAGTTCAAGGCAGCGGATGCGCAGATTGCTGTTGCCTTGCAGAACCCTGAACTGCCGGCGGCCGAGCGCAAGGCGCTGCACTTCCAGCGCGTCCGCATGCAGCGCATTGCCTATGACTTCGATCTCACCGCCGACGAAGTCGAAGCCAAGGTCCGCAAGAAAATTCCAGGCCTTACCGAAGCCGAATTCGCACGCTGGAATGCGCACGGCTTGTTCGAACACAAAGTCATCGACGGCAAGCTGTGGTACTTCCGGCGCTCACCGTCGAACCTGTTCGACCTGAGCAGCGAGGCGCGAAAACTGGCGAAATTGCCGCCTGACACGGACGACTGGTCCAGTTACGACACGAAGGTGGTGCATGCGGCGTTGTCGAGCGGCCACACCGGCGTGATGCCGCAGCGCGTGCAGGTGACACAATCACTGGTTGTCGATGCCGACGCCGTGCCCGCCGGCAAGACGATCCGGGCCTGGATTCCGTACCCGCAGGCGATTCCCGGACAACAGGAAGGTATCGAATTCATCAGCAGTGTGCCGTCACGCCACCGCGTCGCGCCGAAGGCGGCAAAGCAACGCACCGTCTATCTTGAAAAGGCCGCGCAAGCCGGCAAACCGACCACGTTCTCGATCACCTATCAGGTGACCTTGTACGCGCAATACCATCCGATCGATCCGGACAAGGTGGTACCAGCGAAGATCACGCCCGCGCTTGCGCCGTACGTTGCCGAACGTGCGCCCCACATCGTGTTCACCGAACCACTGCGGGTGTTTTCGCACCAGATCGTCGGCGATACCACCAATCCTTACCGGATCGCGCAAAAACTGTTCGCAGCGGTTGACGATGTTCCATGGGCCGGCGCGCGCGAATACTCGACGATTCCGGATATCAGCATGTACACGCTGGACGCCGGACATGGCGATTGCGGCGAGCAGACCCTGCTGTTGATGACGCTGCTGCGCATGAATGGCATCCCGGCGCGCTGGCAGTCCGGCTGGACGTTCACCAAGAGCAGTTACAGCGATATCCACGACTGGGCGCAGATTTATCTGGCCCCGTACGGATGGGTACCGGTGGACGTGACCTACGGACGCCTGGATTCGAAAGACCCGGCGGTGAAATGGTTCTACCTGGGCGGTCTCGACAACTTCCGCATTGCCTTCAACAACGGCTACGGCGACAAGTTTGTCCCGGCCAAGCAGCATTTTCGTTCCGACACCGTCGACTCGCAACGTGGCGAGGTCGAGTGGGATGGCGGCAATTTGTATTACGACAAGTGGAGCTATCACTTCCACTGGAAAATCCTGCCGGCGAAACAAACGGCTGCCAAATAGCCGGGTTGATCGCCACGGCACCACGCAAACTACCATGAGGGAGCCAACATGAAAAAATTACCGTTCGTTGGCGTGGTCGCGGTAGTCCTGCTTTCGGCGGCGAGCGCGTTTGCAGCGGGCATGTCTGCGCAACCCTATGACCTCGTGATCCGCAACGGCCGCATCATCGACGGCACCGGCTCGCCGTGGTACCGCGCCGACATCGCGATTCGGGACGGACACATCGCCGCGATCGGGCGCTTCGGCAAGGTCGCTGCGAAGCAGGTGATCAATGCGCATGGCGACGTCGTCGCGCCCGGCTTCATCGACATGCTGGATCAGTCGGGACTGACATTGCTGGCGGATGGCCACGCCCAGTCCAAGATTTACCAAGGGGTCACCACGCTCATTACCGGCGAGGGCGAATCGGTTGCGCCGCTCGACGACAGGATCATCCAGGAAAACCAATCCACATACCGCAGCCTTCACATCAAGCCGAGCTGGCACGATCTAGGTGGCTACTTCGCGCTGCTCGAAAAGCAGGGCGTCGGCGTCAATCTCGGCACCTACGTGGGTGCGGCAAGCGTGCGCGAAATGGTGCTCGGCTACGGCGATCGTACGCCCACACCAGCGCAGCTCAAACAAATGCAGGCATTGGTCGCACGCGCAATGCAGCAAGGCGCGATGGGCGTGTCGACCGCGTTGCAGTATCCGCCGGCGACCTATTCCAAGACACCCGAACTGGTGGCGCTGGCCAAGGTCGCTTCGCGCTACGGCGGCATCTACGCCAGCCACATGCGCAGCGAAGGCAACGCCGAAATGGCGGCGTTGGACAAGGTCTTCACCATCGCCCGCAAGGCGCACATTCCAGCGGAGATTTTTCACCTCAAGGCAGCCGGCCACAAGAACTGGGGCAACATGCCGAAGATCGTTGCGAAGATCGATGCGGCGCGTGCCGCCGGCCTCGACATCAGTGCCGATACTTACGCCTACACGGCGTGGGGCAATGATCTGGCCTCGTTCATTCCGCCGTGGGCGCACGCCGGTGGCACGGCCGACCTGCTCGCGCGGCTGAAGAACCCGAAAACGCGCGCGAAAATCATCCGCGGCATGCAAACGCCGAGCGACGAGTGGAGCAACGACTGGCAGGAAATCCCCGGCCCGCATGCGGTCGAAATCACTTCGGTCGGGAATCCGGCATTGAAATCGATCGAAGGCAAGCGGCTCGACGAGATCGCAAAAACGTGGCACGAAAAGCCGATCGACACATTGCTGGATATCCTGATCAAGGACCACGCCGCAACCGGCGTCGCAGTGTTCGGCATGGCCCAGCCCGACGTCACGCTGGCGCTCAGGCAGCCGTGGGTGTCGATCTGCGACGATGCCGCCGCCACTGCCCCGAATCCGCACCAACATCCGCATCCGCGCGCTTACGCCACCTTCCCGCGCATCATCCACAAGTATGTTCGCGAAGAACACGTATTGAGCCTGGCGGATGCGATTCGCAAGATGACGGCACTGCCCGCGCAGCGCATGGGTCTGACCCGGCGCGGCGTGCTCAAGCAAGGCATGTGGGCGGACATCGTGGTTTTCGCTCCGGCCAAACTGCGCGGTCTGGCGACGTTCCAGAAGCCCAACCAGCTAGCGGTTGGCATGGATGACGTGCTGGTCGACGGCGTGCCGGTGATTGCCGATGGCAAGATGACCGGCGCACTGCCGGGCAAGGTGCTGCGCGGCCCCGGTTACAGTCAAACCGATTCTTCGAATGGGAGTGGGAAGTGATGAAGCGAGTCCTGATGGCGCTGCTTGCACTCGGGCTGTTGGCGAGCGCAGCCAACGTCTGCGCACAACCGGTCAAGTCGGAGAACCTTTTCTACATGACCGGCAGCCTGGATTCTTTCGAGAGTTTCAAGGCCCACGCGGACCAGATATCCATCATCGTGCCGGCGGCCTACCACGTGGACAAGTACGGCACGGTCTACGGCGGTGTCGACCCGCGTGTGCTGCAAATTGCCGCCGCGTATCACGTGATGGTGATGCCGATCATCGCGAGCTTCGATCAGAAAGGCATCCACGAACTCCTCAACGATCCGAAGGCGCGCGCGCGCGCCATCGACATCATGCTCTATGACGCCGAGCACTATCACTACTACGGCTGGCAGTTCGACCTCGAAAACGTGCACGTCACCGATGGTGATGCGTACACCGCGTTCTACGCCCAGGTAGCGAAGGCGATGCATGCCCACGGGTTCAAGATCTCGATGGCCGTGATCAAGGCGGAGGCCCCGGTACCGGTCGCCGACCACACCGGTTTCAGCAAGTTTCTGTACGAAGACTGGAAAGGCGCATTCGATTTCAAGAAGCTGGCCAGGATCGGCGATTTCATGTCGTTCATGTCGTATGACCAGAACACCTCGCTGACGCCACCCGGGCCCGTCGCCGGTCTGCCATGGATGAAAAAGATGGCCGATTTCCTGATGCGGCTCGGCATCGACCCGCACAAGGTTTCATTCGGCATCCCGACCTACTCAGACCATTGGTACGCCGCCTGGAGCGACAAGCGCGGACCGCATTCGATGCGCGACGAGATCAGTTATCGCAAAGTGCAAAACCTGCTCGATCGCTATCAGGTCAAGCCGCAATGGATGGCGTCGGCGGGCGTGGAGTACGCGTACTGGCCAGGCGCCAACAGCGTATACAACTGGCTGTTCATCGAAAACGCGCGCTCGTTCACGGCCAAGTTGAAGCTGGTCCGCCAATACCACTTCCGCGGATTCTCGGCATGGGTGCTGGGTTCGGAAGATCCCGGCATCTGGGATGTACTGAAGCAGCAGACCAAGGCGATTCATTATTGAGGCTTGGGCTCCGTCGTTCCCTCGCAAGAATGACATTTGATTCGTACAACGTGTAGGCCGGATCAAGCCGCGTGTGGCGGCGGATCCGGCATTCGCGCTTCGCGCTCCGCCTTGATCCGCCCTACTTGACTACGTGGCGCGTAGGGCGGATCAAGGCGCGCAGCGCCGGATCCGCCGCAACAGCTTGATCAGGTCTGCATAGACGATCTCGCAATTTTTCAACCTCGGGAAATACACAAAATGTTTTCAGGTAATCGGGTTCGACAAACACTTGCCGCAATTGCGGTGGCTGCGCTGTTCACGATCGGCACGTCCACCGCAAGTGCGGCCACTCCAGCACAACCGTACACCTGGAATCATCCGGGCTGTCCGTGTTCAACGACCCTGCATGAAGGCTCGCCGGAGCAGGCCGGTTTCGTACCGCAGGCGCTCGAAAAAGTGGACGGCACGGTCAGTCGGGCGCTGGCGCGCCGGGTGGCGCCCGGTGCCGTGGTCCTGGTCGCCCGCCGCGGCGTGATTGCCAAGTGGAAAGCCTACGGCTACGCGTCGCTCTACAAGAACGGCGACTACGCCTTGGCGGACAACCCGCGGCCGATGGCCAAGGATGAAATCTTCGACATGGCTTCCGTTTCCAAGCTGTTCACCGCGGTCGCGGTGATGCAGCTGTGGGACGAAGGCAAGTTCAAGCTTGATGATCCGGTCGCCAAGTACCTGCCGGGCTTCGGCGTGCATGGCAAGCAAAACGTCACCATCCGCCAGTTGCTGACGCACACGTCAGGCTTCCGGCCCGACCCTCCCACTCCGCTGTATGAAATCCCCGGCTCACGCAAGGACCGCCTTGCCTACGTGCTGCAGTTGCCGCTGGAGCATCCGCCCGGCACCCACTACGTCTACAGCGACATCAATTTCATTACCCTGGGCGCGTTGATCGAGAAATTGAGCGGCGAGCGCGAAGACGTGTTCGTCCGCCAGCACATCACCAAGCCCTTGCACATGACGGACACGATGTACGATCCGCCAGCAAAATTGAAGCCGCGGATCACGGCGAGCGAGTACCAGCCGTGGACCCACCGCGGCATGTTGTGGGGCCAGGTCGACGATGAAAACGCCTGGGCACTCGGTGGCGTGGCCGGGCACGCGGGCGTGTTCGGCACCGCGCATGACCTCGCCATCTTCGGACAGATGATATTGAACGGCGGCAGCTATGGCGGTGCACGAATCCTGTCGCAGCAGGCCGTCAAACTGATCCTGACCAACTGGGTCAAGTTTCCGGGCGACGCGATCGGCCTCGGCTGGTCGATCGACCAGCCGTGGTACCAGGGCGCATTGGCGGGGCCGCACACCGCCGGCCACGAAGGTTTCACCGGCACCGCGCTGACGATCAACCCCCGCAACGACATCGTCACGGTGGTGTTGACCAATCGCGTGCACCCGAACCGCCACGGCGCCTCGTCCGTCACGGCCCTGAGCGACATCAACACCGACATTGCGAACGCGATTCCGGTCGCGTCACCGAGCGGCGGGTCGGCGTGGTTCTCGGGCTACGGCGACTATCTGAATCGAACGTTGACCGCCAAGGTCGAGCCGCACCACGGCGCCACGCTGTCGTACCAGACCTGGTATCGCCTGCAGCCGAATGATGATTTCGGCAGCATCGAGGCGTCACCGGATGGCACTCACTGGCATGCGCTCGGTTTGTTGACGGGCTCCAGCGACGGCTGGCAGACCAAGACCGTGACGTTGCCAGCCGGTACCCGTTACGTCCAGTTCCGCTACCGGACGGACGACAAGCACAACGGCCGGGGCTGGTACGTCGACGACTTGCAAGTCCACGCCGACGGCAAGACGACGCAAGCGAAGATCACCAACAACGAATGGCACCAGCGTGATTATTGATCGACGCCACCACGGCTGGCTGGTCGCCGCGCTGCTTGCGCTGTCGGCCTGCCCTGCCCTTGCCGCCGCGCCGCCAGTTACCCAGCCCGCGCGTTCGACACCCGCCTTCCAGACCGGTATCGAAGTGCTGTTGCACGATCGACTCGACCTGATCCGTGGCAAGGGCATCGGCCTGATTACCAATCCGACCGGCGTCAACGATGAACTGGTGAGCGACGTCGACCTGTTGGCCCACACGCCGGGCGTGCACTTGGTCGCGCTGTTCGGCCCCGAGCACGGTATTCGCGGTGCGCACCAGGCGGGCGCGAGCGTCGGTTCGAACCGCGACCCCGTCACCGGCGTGCCGGTGTACAGCCTGTACGGCAAGACCCGCGAACCGACGCCGGCGATGCTGAAAGGCGTCGACGTGCTGGTATTCGACATCCAGGCAGTCGGTGCGCGCTTCTATACCTACCTGTACACCATGGCGGACGCGATGAAGGCCGCAGTGTCTGCGCACATTCCGATCATCGTGCTGGATCGACCCGATCCGATCGGCGGGATCAAGGTGCAGGGACCGGTGCTCGATCCAAAGTACGCCTCGTTCGTCGGCAAGTACCAGATTGCCCTGCGCTACGGCATGACGATCGGCGAATTGGCCGAGTTGTTCAACGCGCAATTCCACATCGGTGCGAATCTGACGGTAGTGAAGATGCGCGGCTGGACGCGATCGATGTATTACGACGACACGTCGCTGCAATTCGTGATGCCATCACCGAACATGCCGACCGAAACCACCGCGCTGGTGTATCCGGGCATGGGCTTGGTCGAAGGTACCAATGTCTCCGAAGGCCGCGGCACCACGCGCCCATTCGAACTGACCGGTGCGCCGTGGATCGACGCCGACAAGCTGGCACGGGCACTCAACGGCAAGCACTTGCCCGGCGTGCGATTCCGGCCGGTGCATTTCACGCCGACGTTTTCGAAATACAAGGGCAAGCCCTGCAACGGCGTGCAGGTGCACGTGATGGATCGCCATACCTTCAACCCGGTCGTGGTTGGCCTTACCGTCATCGAGACGATCCACAATCTCTACCCGCAGCAATTCGCCTTCAAGCAATCGCACTTCGATCACTTGATCGGCAACGACTGGGTACGGCAGGACATCGAGAAAGGTGTGCCGGTAAGCCAGATGCAAAAACGTTGGCAGAAGGGTCTGCTTCGCTTCAAGAAAGTCCGACAAAAGTATCTTCTGTACAAATGAATCTACAGTTTGCGTAGGCCGGCTCAAGGCCGCAGGCCGGAGCAGGCGACGGGAGGTCGGGATGCCGGAGTCCAGCGCCGGATCCGCCGCTTACGCGGCTTGATCCGGCCTACTCAGCTTCGCGATTCCGGGATGACGAGCAAGGCCGATACATCGCCTCCGTGTCAGGCCCCGCAAGACCCGGATCATCCAGCAACTCGATCCAGTGATGGACCGGCACGTCAGCCTCGCTGCCGAGATGCAATTGGCAACCGATGTTGGCGGTGACGATCGCGGACGGCTGACCGGCCTGCAGCGCATCGAGCTTGTCGTGCAGCAAAGGCTGAGAGAGCTTCTTCTGCAACAGCGAATAGGTTCCGGCCGAGCCGCAGCAAAGGTGGCTGTCGCGTACCGGCGTGAGTTCGAATCCCGCGCCTCGCAACACCTGTTCCACTACGCCGACGACCTGCTGGCCATGTTGCAACGTGCAGGGCGAATGCCATGCAACGCGACCACCCTTGCCGATGCCGGCGAACACTCGCAGGTCTTCGCCGGCCAATACTTCGCTCAAGTCGCGCGTCACAGCCGAAACCTTGGCCGCCTTGGCCGCATAGTCCGGATCGTCGCGCAACAGATGCCCGTATTCGCGCACCATCGCACCACAACCACTCGCCGTCATCACCAGTGCTTCGGCGCCAGCCTCGATGTGCGGCCACCAGGCATCGATGTTGCGGCGCATGAACGCCCGCGCCTCTTTGGGCGCGGTCAGGTGGTGACTGATCGCGCCGCAGCAGCCGGCGCCCTCGGGGCGCACCAGTTCGATCCCGAGCTTGGCCAGCACACGCGCCGCCGCCGCGTTGGTCACCGGCACCGCGACTGGTTGCACGCAGCCATCGAGCACCAGCATCTTGCGTTCGAGGCCACGGCTCTCCGGCCATGATGCGGCTTGCCGGCGCCGTGGCGTCTTGCACATCCCGCCCGACCACGCTTGCGGCGCGATGCGTCCGAGCTTGTAAAAAAAGCCGAGGCGTTTTGGATACGGCACGACAATGCGCAGCGCGCGACGCATGACGCGTTCGATGAGTGGGCGCTTGACGCACGCATCGACCGCCGCGCGGCCAATATCCACGAGTCGGCCGTAGCGAACACCCGACGGACAAGTAGTCTCGCAGGCACGACAGGTCAGGCAGCGGTCGAGGTGAAGTTGCGTCTTGCGGGTTGGCGCCTCGCCTTCGAGTACCATTTTCATCAGGTAGATGCGCCCGCGCGGTCCATCCAGTTCGTCACCCACCAGTTGATAGGTCGGGCAGGTCGCCGTGCAGAAACCGCAATGCACGCAAGCGCGCAGGATCTGCTCGGCTTCATCGCCATCTGCGGTGTGTTTGAACGGTGCGGCAAGATTCGTTTGCATTCAAGAATCCGGATTCACGATTCAAAGCCCTGCATACATGCGGCCGCGATTGAAAATTCCGTGCGGGTCCAACGCGGCCTTGATGCGCTTGTGCAACTGCATCAGTGGTTCGGGCAATGGGTGATACGGCGTATCCGAACGGACTCCACTGCGGAACAGCATCGCGTGACCGCCAGACACTGCCGCAGCCGTGCGAACCGCTGCCGCGGGCGCATCGCTCTTGAACCAGCGCAACGCCCCGCCCCACTCGATCATCTGTTCACCCGGCGGTTGCAGTTCCGTAGCTGGCGGTACGGAAATGCGCCACAACGGCGCGTCGCCAGCAAAGAATGGGCGCCGCTGTTCGCGGACATCCAGCCAGAATGCTTCCGCGTCTTCCAGCACTTCGCCACCGATGATCGCGCGTGCCTTGGCCAACGCACTCGACGTACCCGACAGCCGAACGTACAGACGATTGTCTTCGACGCACGACGCCGAAACCGGCAATGGTTGGGACGCCCACCGGCACAGGCTTTCGATGGCCGTACGCGGAGTCGATGCCTGCACCAACGTGATCGTCTCGCGCGGCCGCGGCAGCACCTTCAGGCTGACATCGAGGATCACGCCAAGCGTGCCCATGCTGCCCGCCATGAGACGCGACAGGTCGTAACCAGCGACGTTCTTCATGACCTCGCCGCCGAAACGCAGGATCTCGCCACGGCCGCTGACGATACGGGTGCCGAGCACGAAGTCACGTGCGGCGCCCGAGTAGGCGCGGCGCGGACCCGAGAGATTCGCTGCGATGGTGCCGCCGAGCGTGGCCGCGGCACCGAAGTGTGGCGGTTCGAAAGCGAACATCTGGTCGTGTTCGGCCAGCAACGCTTCGAGTTCCGCGAGTGGTGTACCGGCGCGCGCGGTCAATACCAATTCTTCCGGGTAGTAATTGACCACACCGCGGTGATCGCCAACCGCCAGCAGTTCGCCCTGCGCGTCACGTCCAAGAAAATGCTTGCTGCCGCCACCGACAATCGTGACTGCGGCGAGCCGTTCGGCTGCGTCTTTTACGCGCGCCCGGATATCGACGCTTGCATCGCGCGACGTGTTCAAAACCGCTCCAACTCGGGAAACGGCAGTGCCCCGCCATGTACGTGCAGGCCACCGTATTCGGCGCAACGCTTCAGCAACGGCACCGCCTTGCCCGGGTTGAGCAAGCTTTTGGGATCGAACGCCGCCTTGATGGCGTGGAACTGCGACAACTCGGCCGAAGAAAATTGGTCGCACATCTGGTTGATCTTTTCGACGCCGACGCCGTGCTCGCCGGTGACGGTACCGCCGACCTCGATGCAAAGCTTGAGGATGGCGCCACCAAGTTTTTCAACCCGCTCCAGTTCACCCGGTCGACTGGCGTCATACAGCACCATCGGGTGCAGGTTGCCGTCGCCGGCATGAAACACGTTGGCGACGGCGAGGTCGTGCTCGCGTCCGAGTTCCTGGATGCGCCGCAGCACATGCGACAAATGCTTGCGCGGAATCGTGCCGTCGGTGCAGTAGTAATCGGGCGAGATCCGGCCCATCGCCGGAAACGCCATCTTGCGGCCGGCCCAGAATTTCGCGCGTTCGGTTTCGTCGCGCGATACCCGCGTCGCACTTGCACCGCACCGTGCCATGATGGCGGTCACGCGATCGATGTCGTCGGCGACCGTCTCGGCAGTACCGTCGAGCTCGCACAGCAAGATCGCCGCGGCGTCGACGGGGTAACCGCTGTGGACGAAAGCCTCGGCCGCGCGAATCGCCGGGTTGTCCATCATTTCCAGTCCGGCCGGCACGATACCGGCGGCGATTACTGCGCCGACCGCCGCGCCGCCCTGTTCCACATCGGCGAACGCCGCCAGCACGACGCGCGCGGTGTCCGGTTTCGGAATCAGCTTGACGGTCACTTCGACGATCACCCCCAACATCCCTTCCGAGCCGGTCGCCAGTGCCAGCAGATCGAAGCCCGGGGCATCGAGTGCATCCGCGCCGAGGGTCAGCAGTTCGCCATCCACCGTCACCATTTTCACCTTCAGGATGTTGTGGACGGTCAAGCCGTATTTGAGGCAATGCACGCCACCGGCGTTCTCGGCGACGTTGCCACCGATGGTGCAGGCAATCTGCGATGACGGATCCGGCGCGTAATACAACCCATGGGGTGCCGCAGCTTCGGAGATGGCGAGATTGCGCACGCCGGGCTGCACGCGCATGGTGCGATTGACCGGATCGATGTCGAGGATCGACATGAAGCGCGCGAGGCTCAGCAGCAGTCCGTCGCCCAACGGCAGTGCGCCACCGGACAAACCTGTACCGGCACCGCGCGCGACCACCGGTATTCCGCGTTCGTGGCACACGCGCATGACGGCTTGCACTTGTTCGATGGTGCGCGGCAATACGGCGACCATTGGCGTCTGCCGATACGCGGACAAACCATCGCACTCGTACGGACGCAGGTCTTCCGTCGCGTGCAGGATCGCATCGTCCGGCAGGATCCGGCGCAGCATGGCGACGAGTTCACGCTTGTCGATGGATGGATCGCCGGGGGTCGTCATTCGACGTTGTTGCCGCCCTTGTCTTCGATGAAAATTGAAGGTTCCGTCAATTCCGTTTGTACTTCGACAAGCTCAGCACGAACGGAAAATCAAGGCGATTGCCAATAACGCTGCGCCGCCGCCAATCCGGCGCCGGCTTCGACCGCATGTCCTTGCGTGCGCAGCACGTCCTCGAGCGCAGCCAGCAAACGCAGCACAAAGTGTGGTTGCGAGCCATACGCCATCAGGCCGACGCGCAACATGCGCGGTTTGAACGGCCCCAGTCCGGTCGCAACCTCGATGCCAACGTCATTCAGCAAACTCTTCTGCACGTTGCCGGCATCGATACCGTCGGGCAGCAGCACGCCCGCAACGGTGTGCAGGCAATGTTCGGGGGCCGCCAGAATCTTCAGGCCCATCGCCTCGATGCCTGCACGAAACGCGCCCAAGTTGCGCCGATGACGCGTCCAGCGAGTCTCGCAGCCTTCCCCGTGCAGGCTCAGCAGGGCAGCGCGCAAGGCGTATATCAGTGGCGCCGAAATTGTGTGGTGGTATTGACCCTGATACCAATACTTTTCCAGTGCCGGCACATCGAAATAAAAACTCGACACTGGTGTCTTGCGGTTGCGCACGCGCTCCATCGCGCCTGCGTTCAACGTCAGCGGTGCCATCCCCGACGGCGCACCCAGCGCCTTCTGGCTGCCGCTGTAACAGACGTCGATACCGGCGGCATCGACGTTGATGGGATGACCACCGAGCGAGGCAACCGTATCCGCGATCACCAGCGCGTCGACCTCATGCGCGGCAGCGGCGATGTCGGCAATGTCGTTCTGCACCACACCGGTCGAGGTCTCGCCGTGCACCACGCCAACCACGCGCGGGCGCACCTTCTGGATCGTATCGCGCATGCGATCGGCGTCGAGCGGCGTACCCCATTCGGCTTCGACCCGTGTCACCTTGGCACCGAGCCGCTCGGCCATCATCGCCAGGCGTTCCCCGAAGTAACCCATGGTGCCGATCACCACCGGGTCGCCAGCCTCGATCGTGTTGCACAACGCCGCCTGCATGCCGGAGGTACCGGTACCGGACAGCGCGATGACAAATTCGTTGGTGGTCTGGAAGGCTTCGCGCAGCAGCGGCTTGAGTTCGTCGAATATCTGCAGCATCGCCGGATCGACATAACCCAGCGGCGGCAGCGTCATCGCCCGCAACACCTCGGGATCGAGCTCGCTGGGTCCCGGACCGAGCAGCAACCGGACTGGCGGATGCAGCGGCGCTGCGTCGTTGTTGATTGCCACTTTTTTTCTCCTCACACAAATCGGTTGCGGGCGTGCCTGCTCTTGATTGGCACTGAACTCCGATAAAAACCCTCACGTCATTCCGGGGCTGTCCGCGTTTTTTGCGGACAGAATCCGACTGCGTTTGCAGGATTGCAAACGCGAACGCCGCAGGCGGCCCGCAGGGCGAGCGCCAGGGATGGCGCGAGTCAATCTGCTTCTTATGCACCAGAGGCAAAAGTCGGATTCCGGGTTCCATCGCCGATAAAGCCAGCGATGGCCCCGGAATGACGACTTTTGGGGAATCTGCCACTTCCTGCTTTCACTGCAACGCCATCAGCAAGCATAGCGCGCTCGACAAGCGTAAAGACATGCACACGCCGCGAAAATTCGGTCGATGTCGCCTTGCGAATGCACGTTCGCGACAAGTCCATAGCTTCGAGCTATGCAAACCTGCAAGTTTTTCATTGGTGATTCACAGCAGCGGCTGGGTACGATTGGGAGCCGCACCCGGGTTGGGGCATTGCGGTCACTCACTGACACCTGGCAACGACAGGCTTGTCGCTGGATTGGGTATCGTTGCATCCACTGAATGACGACCCTCGGATCAGGACAATCGGGCACGAGGTAGCATATGCTGCGCCATATAGCACGCAAACCCCGCATGACGCGTCGTGAAGCTGCCGCGTTCACCGTGCGACAGGCTTGCTGACCCGGTGCTCGACCTTGCCATCATCGTCGTCTACCTGATCGTCATCGCGGCGATCGGGCTGCGCCTCAGCGGCAAGCAGCGTTCCTCGACCGATTACTTCGTCGGCGAACGCAGCCTGTCGTGGTGGGCGGTGTGTTTCTCGATCGTCGCTACGGAAACCTCCACACTGACGGTGATCAGCGTCCCCGGCGTGGCCTACATGGGCGCGTACGGTTTCGTGGAGTTGGCATGCGGCTACCTGATCGGGCGCACCCTCGTCGCGATCTTCCTGTTGCCGCTGTACATGCGCGGCGACCTGGTCAGTGCCTATCAATACCTGGGATTGCGTTTCGGCCCCAAAGTACAGGGATTGGCGTCGGTGACGTTCCTGTTCACCCGCCTGCTGGCCGAAGGCGTGCGCTTGTTCGCTGGGGCGATCCCTATCGCGGTGCTGCTCGTCGCCATCGGCGTGCACGCAAACTATCTTGAAATCATCGTGGTGCTGGCCGGCGTCACCGTCGCCTACACCTACATCGGCGGCATTCGCGCCGTGGTCTGGACCGACACGATCCAGATGATGCTGTACATCGGCGGCGCCATCCTCAGCATTGGCATCCTGCTGCACGGTACCTCGCTCGCCGATCTGGGACATGCGTTCACTGCCGGCAAGTTCCAGGTCTTCAATTTCCATGCGCCGATCCTGACCAGCCCGTTCGCATTCGTGGCCGCGATCTTTGGCGGCGCCGTGTTTACGATGGCTTCGCACGGTGCCGATCAACTCATGGTGCAGCGCATCCTGGGCTGCAAAAACCTCCGCGATGGCCGCAAGGCGATGATCGGCAGTGCGGTCTTCGTGATGGCGCAATTTGCGCTGTTCTCGGCGGTCGGCACGCTGTTGTGGATCAAGTTCGGTGGCCATACGCCGGCGCAACTTGGCCTCTCCAGCCCCGATGACCTGTTTCCCGAGTTCATCATTCACGGGCTGCCGCCGGGTATTTCGGGGCTGATGGTCGCCGGCATCCTCGGCGCCACGATGGGTTCACTGTCGTCGGCGATGAACTCGATGTCCAATTCCACCCTCACCGACCTCATCCGCCTGTTCGCCCACCGCGAATACAGCGACAAGACCATGCTGCGGATCTCGCGCATCTCGACGCTCTGCTGGGCCGGCGCGCTGGTCGGGTTCGCCTCGATGTTCACCAATACCCACAGCCCGGTCGTGGTGCTCGGTTTGAGCATCACCGGCTACACCTACGGCGCGCTGCTGGGCGCCTTCCTGCTCGGATTGTTGATCAAACGTGCCAATCAGCGCGACGGCGCGATCGCCTTCATCGCCACCGTGGTCGTCATGGCGGTGGTGGTGCTCACGGTGAAAATCCATGGCCATTCACTGGCATTTACGTGGTTCGTGCCGATCGGTGTCGCGATCACCTTGTTGGTCGGTGGGGGCCTGTCGTTGACGCATCCGCAACAAGAACCGGTTGCGGACGGACGCCCGCGAGCGGTTGAACCACGTTGATGCCGAGGCGTCGAGAAGATGAACCCCCGCCATTCGCTCGAGTCTCCGCCATCGTGGAACGCTGGGCAATTCCGGAGTTTCTCCGTTAGCATGCGCGGAAAGTCAATCCATGACTTTTCCTGCCACGAAAACCGTGTACGCGATCTCCGGTTTTTGTTTTTCAATCGTTCGCAGCGATCGGAAAAAGCTGGCACGTCTTTGCACTGGGCTCCGGCCGCCGAATGTCGAAATTTTCAGCGGCAACGTGCCCGGGTCGTTCGATCGCGATTGATGAAAGAGACCCAGATGGACAAATTCCTCATTGATGGCGGGGCGCAGCTTCACGGTGAAGTCCGGGCTTCCGGCGCCAAGAACGCCGCGCTGCCGATCCTCGCGGCTTCGCTGTTGACGGCCGAACCATTGCATCTTCGCAATATCCCGGATCTGCAGGATATCGTGACGATGAACACGTTGCTGGCGCAGATGGGCGTCAAGCTGACGCTCGGCCACAACATGGAAATGGATCTCGATGCCGGCGACGTGCACGCCTGCTTCGCGCCGTACGATCTGGTCAAGACCATGCGTGCGTCGATCCTGGTATTGGGGCCGTTGCTGGCGCGCTTCGGTGAGGCCGACGTGTCATTGCCGGGCGGCTGCGCGATCGGCGCACGTCCGGTCGACCTGCATCTGCAGGGTTTGATGGCAATGGGCGCAGAGATCTCGGTGGACGAAGGCTACATCAAGGCACGCGCAAGCCGCCTGGTCGGCGCCGACATCTCGCTCGAGAAGGTGACAGTGACCGGCACCGAAAACCTGATGATGGCGGCGACGCTGGCGAAGGGCCGCACCGTCATCGACAACGCGGCCCGCGAGCCGGAAGTCGTCGACCTGGCGAACTGCCTGCAGCGCATGGGCGCACGCATCGAAGGCGCGGGTTCCAGCGTCATCACGATCGAGGGCGTGGACAAGCTGCATAGCGCCACGCACAACATCCTGCCGGACCGCATCGAGACCGGCACATACCTCGTGGCCGGCGCCATCACCCGCGGCAAGCTGCGCATCCGCGACACCCAACCCGAACTGCTGCGCGCGGTGTTGTCCAAGTTGCAACAAGCGGGCGCGCGGATCGAATCCGGCGACGACTGGATCGAACTCGACATGGCCGGCAAGCGCCCGCGGGCGGTGGACATCAACACGTCGCCTTACCCCGGTTTCCCCACCGACATGCAGGCGCAGTTCTGCGCGCTGGATGCGGTGGCCGAAGGCTCGGGCGTGATCATCGAGAACCTGTTCGAGAACCGCTTCATGCACATCCTCGAACTGCAGCGGATGGGTGCCAAGGCGCAACTGGAAGGCAATACGGTGATCATCACCGGTCGCGAACACCTGACCGCCGCGCCGGTGATGGCAACCGATTTGCGTGCCTCCGCCGGTTTGGTACTGGCCGCACTGGTGGCCGAAGGCACCACGGAAATTCGCCGCATCTACCACATCTACCGCGGCTACGAAGACATCGAGCGGAAGCTGACGCAACTGGGCGCATCGATCCGCAGCGTCCCCGACGACGATCGGCACCCCAGCAAGATCCCCGCTGATGTCGACCCGCAAACCAGCGAGGCGGGCTCCCCTGCCCCGTCGCCTTCTGCAAGCTAGAACCTGTCGCCGCCACCAACAATGAGCGCCATCACTATTTCCAAAATCGAGGGAACACCCAAAGTGCCAATCGTGTTGGCCGTAGACATCGGCCGGACCGGCTGCCGCGCCGCGCTGTGGCGTGGCGATGCGTCGGAACCCGCAGCCACCGCCAGCGGTGACGGCAGTATCGGATTGGGTGCGGTGGATGGGCCCGGCGTCGCCGAGGCGGCCATCCTCGCCGTCGTCAAGCCGATGTTGCAGGCGCGTGCCGTCGACCGCATCGATTCGATTGGCGTGGGCGCACCCGGCGCGATGGAAGTGCCGGCATTGGCGCGCCAGTTGGCCGCGCGCCTGGCCGATTCTCTGTCGGCCCGCACGGTTGCGGTGATGAGCGATGCGATCACCTCGCACGCCGGCGCGCTCGGCGGCAGGCCCGGCGTGGTGCTGGCCGCCGGAACCGGCGCGGTCACCATCGCGATTGGTGCCAATCGACAATTTCGCCGCGTCGATGGCTGGGGCCCATGGGTCGGTGACGAAGGCAGCGGTGCCTGGCTAGGCCGTCACGGCTTGCAGGCAGCGGCACGGGCTCGCGACGGTCGCGGCCCTGCGACCGTGCTGACGGACGCCGCGGCTCGCCAGTTCGGCTCGCTCAACGACCTCGTGATGAAACTCGGTTCCGACCCCAATCCCGCGCGCACCATGGCGTCGTTCGTGCCGGCGATTGCCGACGCGGCACGCAATGGCGATGCAGTCGCGTTGCAATTGCTCGAAGCGGGTGCAACGGCATTGGCCGGCTCGATGATTGCCGCCGCCCAGGCAATCGACACCAGCGGCCCGATCGCGGGCGTCATCATTGGTGGCTTGGTGAACCTGGGACCGCTGCTGCTCGAACCGCTGCGTGCGACCCTCGAACACAGCGGTGTCAATTTGCAACTGCAACCGGCACAAGGCACGTCGATCGATGGCGCCCGCCATCTGGCCATCGTGGATGACGGCATCCATGAGCAATGGACCGTGCGCGTGCGTCGTGAAATCGCCGCTGCCGCCGACACGCGTTCCCGAGGAGCCGCTTGACATGCCAACGAATTCACGACCGGTGGCCGCGCTTGACGTGCTGGCCACCGAGTCGGTCCGCCCGGACCTCGACGACCTCGATCGGCGCCCCACCGAGGAACTGGTGCGCACGCTGGTCGAAGGGCAGAACGCCGCGCATACCGCGGCCCTGGCAGCGGTTCCGGCGCTCGCCGCCGCGGCCGACGCGATCGCCACGCGGCTGGCCAAAGGTGGACGGCTGTTCTATCTCGGCGCCGGCACCTCGGGCCGGCTGGCCATCCTCGATGCATCGGAATGCCCACCGACATTCAATACTTCTCCCGATCTGGTCGTCGCGCTGATCGCCGGTGGCCCGGCCGCGTTGATCGATGCGATCGAGGGTGCGGAAGATGATGCCGAGGCAGGCGCCGCGGAATTGCAGTCAAGGGGTCTCTCACCGAACGACGCCGTGGTAGGCATCACCGCGTCCGGTCGCACGCCATATGCGGTCGGCGCGTTGCGTTACGCGCGCGAGGTCGGAAGCTACACGGTCGGCATCGCCAACAATGCCGGCAGTCCGTTGGCCGACGTTGCCGACACCGCCATCGAATTGCTGACGGGTCCGGAAGTCATCGCCGGCTCGACCCGGCTGTGCGCGGGCACTGCGCAAAAGATCGCGCTGAGCACGCTGTCGAGCGCCGTGATGGTGCGCCTCGGCAAAACCTACGGGCAGTACATGGTCGACGTGCGCGCCAGCAACGCCAAACTTCGTCGGCGCGCATTGCGGATGGTCGAGCAGATCACCGGGGCCGATGAGCAAACCAGCGTCGCGGCACTTGCAGCGACCGCCGGAAACGTCAAGCCGGCGGTGGTGATGCTGCTCGGCGGTTACGATGCGGCGGAAGCCGAGCGCAGGCTCGACGCCGCGCATGGCCGGGTGCGCGAGGCGTTGGCGCTCGGACATAGCGGCCGGTGAATGTAGGCCGGTTCAAGGAGCGCAGCGACAGAACCGGCACGCGTCCCCGTGCCGGTGCCAACGCCGGCTCCGGCCTTTGGCCTTGAGCCGGCCTACGCTAACTCGAGCCGGCCTCTGCACGATGCCCGACGTCAACGCGTCTCGTGATGTGCAGGTTGGCTGGCCTTGAGCAATGTAGGTTGGGCTGAATATAATGAAGCCCAACGAGGGCGTGCGATAGCGTTGGGCTTCGCGTTGCTCGGCCCAACCTGCGATAATGGGGCGTTAGGGTATTTGTATCGCGGCCATGGGCTGCTCCGATGGCAAGTAGGTTGGGCTGAATGCAATGAAGCCCAACGGAGGCGTGCGATAGCGTTGGGCTTCGCGTTGCTCAGCCCAACCTACGGCGATGGGGCGCGTAGGGTATCTGTATCGCGGCCAGGGCCGCTCCCACCCAAACCACACCGCATCGACCGCTTCTGGCACCGCAAGGATCCATGTGGGAGCGCGCCACCCACACGCAAACGCAAGCCGAGGGATTCACCACGCTACCCACGCCCTGCATGAGCCGATCCATTTTTCGTATCCATTGCAGGATCCGAACTGCCGGATTGGCCGACCTTGAGTGACATCACCACCAATTGTTCGACGGCGTCGACGATCCGCAGTTTCGTGGCTGCAGCCGGTTCACGCGCCTTGAGGAAATCCGGCGTGGTTTGCCGCGCCCACGCCCGTGATGCCGGTTGTTTCTGGTCGATGTAATCCAGTGCCTGCAAACCGATCTTCGACAGCGTCACCAGTGACTGCGCCAGCGGCTTGACCGAATGCAGCGCGGGCGAGCGATGAATCAGTGCCGCCAGCGCCGGCCCGTTGTCGATCCATTGCTGGAGCTGTGCACGAATTTTCCGTTCGGTCGCGGCGTCGGGTTGCTTCACGAATGCTTCGACCTGCTCGTTGAACCGGATCGCATCCCACGGATTGCCGGTCGCGGCATCCGCGATCGACGCCAACGGCGAATACACCGTGTAGTCGCCGCTGGCCATCCTGCGATAACCACGCAGCGGCGAGATCACGTCGACCAGCGCCCGCAGCGGCTGGACTTCGTACTGCCCGGTCAATTGGCGCAGCAGCACGCCTTGATTGCGAATCTGGGTGAGGCCAAGTTGCTCGAGCTGCAGGTCCACAACACGCAGGCGCCGGTACATCCACGACACGTCGCGCACGTCCTGTGGAGACCACAAGCGTTCCGCGATCGCGGCGGCACTTGGCCAGATCCGCGAGTCGATCGTCGCGGGGCGAACCAGTTCGCCCCACATCTCGGCTTCGCCGCCAAGGATGTTGCGTTGAACCGATCGTTTGAGGTGAGTACCGGGTGGAACGGGATCGTTGAGGTAATACTGCGCGGCCGGATACAGCAGGTCGAGGTAATAGCCGTTCGACAGGATCGCCCGGTGACCTTCGCGTGCGGCCTGGTACAACGAATCCTTGCCGCGCCAGCTCTGGATGATCGCGCCCTTCTCGAGTCCCGGCTGCAGGATCTCGTCCCAACCGATGACCTGCTTGCCATCGGCGTTGATCATCCGGGCAAGCTTCTGGATGAACTGCGTTTGCAACGCCGCATTGGACGTGATCGAAGGCTGCATGTAGGCCTGGATCTCGGGATTGTTGCTCCATTGCTTACCCGAGTTTTCATCGCCACCAATGTGGATGTAATGCCCAGGGAAAAGCCCGGCCATTTCCTTGAAGAATCGGCCCAGAAATTCGTAGGTCGCGGGATTGCTCGGATCGAACGCCGGGTTCTTGCCGCCGAACCGCGTGTACAGATGGTACGGACCAGGCGCACTCGCCAATTCCGGGTGACTCACCAGCCAGCTCACGGCGTGCGCAGGCAAGTCGAACTCGGGCACCACGATGATGCCGCGATCACCGGCATAACGGATGATCCGCTTGATCTGGCGTTGGGTGAAGTACTGCCCGTTCGAACCCTTTTCGGTCAGTTCCGGGAATACCTTGCTCTCGACGCGAAACCCCTGGTTGTCGCTCAGGTGCAGGTGCAACACATTCAACTTGACCGCCGCCATGCCACGGATATTGCGTTCGATGACGTTCACCGGTTCGAAATGACGGGCTACATCGATCATCAGGCCGCGCCACTTGAAACGTGGCTTGTCCTCGATGTCCACGGCAGGCAGATAAAAACCGGTTGCATCGTGCTGCAGCAGTTGCAGCAATGTTTGCAGGCCATGCAACGCCCCGAGGCCGTCTTCCGCCGTCAACACCGCATGTTGCGAGTCGATGCGCAGGCGGTACGACTCGTCTTCTCCGATCTTGAGTATGCCCGGGCGCTGCACGTGGATCACCAGCTCTGCATGCTCGTCGTCGGAACTCGATTTGACCACGTGCTGTTGGAAGACGACGCCGGTACGGCGTTGCAGGTGTTGCAGCAACCGGTTTGCGCTGTCATAAACGCGTTCGCCAGGATGTCCGGTGACCTTGATGGCGAATTGCGTCGTCAGCGGGAGCCGGCCATCGTGCAATTCGACATGTTGCGGCCACGGCATCAAGTCCAGTCCGGACTGCTTCAACGCAGCCGGCACGCCATCGGCAAACGCCGGCGCGGACGCCAGCATGAGTGCAAATACCATCAATATCAGTCTTGCCACTTTGAACGGGCCTCCGGCTCCTGCTTTCACGGGATAATCCATGCGACACATGCGCATTCTGGTTTTCATTTGTTTTCTCTTGTCAGCAGCATTACTGGCATTGCCGGCGTCGGCAACTGCCGCCAATACACCACATCTCAAGCTCGTGCCGGCCAGCAACCCGAACTATGCATATGCCGGCCGGATCGATTTCTCCACCCCTGCCGCACCAAAATTTTATTGGGCCGGCGATTCTGCCACGATCGGCTTCACCGGACGCAGTTTTGACGTCGTGCTGGACGATCCAAACGGGGGTGTCTATTTCGACATCATAATCGATGGGGATGGCAAGCACCGGCACGTGATCCACTGCCGGAAAGGACGACATGTCTATGCGGTGGCTCGTCACCTTGCCGACACGCCGCACACGCTGGAAGTTTTCCGCCGCGTCGATCCGACACTCCCCGTGGTGATGTTCGACGGCATCAAGATCGCGAAGCCAGCCACGGTGTTTCGTCCCAATCTTCATCATTCACTCAACATCGTGTATTACGGCGATTCGATCACGTCGGGATTCGGGGTGCTCGCGCCCAGCGGCGGCGACCAGAGGAAGCTTGCGTACATGGACAACTACGTGGCCTACGGAGCCATCGTGGCACGTGCCCTGCATGCGGGCTACCGCAGCATCTCGCTGAGCGGCATCGGCATTCTCGAGAGTTGGTTCCCACTGGTCATGCCCCGGATGTACGACAGGCTCGCGCCGAAGGATCCCACCAGTCATTGGAATTTCTCCTCGTGGACACCCGACATCGTGGTCGTGAATCTGCTGCAGAATGATTCATGGCTCCTGCCGCGCCGGAAACACCCACCGTCCCGCCAACAAATCATCGATGCCTATGCAGGTTTCATCCATTCCTTGCGTACCCATTACCCGCATGCCGCCATCGTCTGCATGCTCGGCAACATGTCCATCACCGCAAAAGGCTCGGCATGGCCCGGTTACGTCGAGGCCGCCGTCGAGCACATGCGGGCCGAAGGTGACCACGACCTTTACATGCTGATCGTACCGTTCAAGAACACGCCAGGGCACCCGGATATCGCCGAACAGCGCGAGCTGGCACAGGCGTTGGAGGCCAGGATCACAGCCATCAGGTCGAGCAATCGATAATCGTCTCCCTTATTCATGCGACCTGCACGCCAGCATCCCGCAAACGCTTGCGCAAGCCGTCCAGCTTGTCGCCATAACGCGCGCTGCGTGCGGTGTCGCGCCGCAACGGCTGGCGTACCTGCGCGGCGCTGGGCGTCAATACCACGCGCGAAGTCTTGTGGAATTCGAGGCAAGACGGATCGAACGGCAATTCGCAAAAATCCAGAACGCAGCGAACGACATGTTCGGGGTCGGCCAACAACGCCTCGTACTGGAGATCGAACACGCGCGTCGGGTATTTTTTGATCCAGAAATGCGCCAGGCGCAGGAAATCGGCGCAGTAATCGGCGATGTCGTCGAGATCGCAGGCGAAGCCTGCCTCCTCGGTGAAACAATGGCGGTAACACGCAAGGCAGGTTTCGACGGGATCACGCCGCACGATGACCACGCGTGCTGCCGGCAGCATCGCCAGGACCGCGCCCACCGAATGCCAGTTCGCAAGGTTCTTGTCGGTGAAGCGCGGACTGCTCGCGTGCCAGCGCGCGGTTCGCGCCAAGTATTCCTCGCCGAGTCGCTGCCAATCCTCGACCGTGGCATCGGGTGTCCACGCCGGAAATGCCGAACGGCGGCGTTGCGACTCCGCGTTGATTACCCACGGCATGTCCTTGATCTCGTTGGCGCCCTCGACCTCCGGGTGTGCGGCCAGGACCTGTTCGACCAGCGTGGTTCCGGAGCGTGGCATGCCGGTAACGAAGATGGCTTGCCTGCCGAGGCTCGTATCCGGTGCCACCGAAACGGCGTTTGCGAATGTGGTCTGGATTGCACCCATCAACGTGTGTTCTTCTGCGGCGTTCCAATTCACCCGCATGCTCGCGCGCTGCGAGGCGTTCGCCTCGCCGAGCACCTCGAAAGCGCGGGCAAAATCATTCTGGTCTTCGAGTGCCTTCGCCAAGGCAAAACCGAGCAGATAGTGCATGCGGGCGGGCAGATCGGTGCGCGCAAATGCGCGCTGCAGATACGCGGCATCGGCTGCATCGAACCCGGCCGCAATCATCGACAGGCCATACCAACCATCGGCATTGTCAGGGTCGCGACGCAACACCTCGCGAAATGCCGCCACGGCATCTTCAACGCGGCCCATGCCCGCGTGCGTGCGCGCCAGCGCAAGCCGCGCCTCGACATGCGCCGGTTCGAGTTCAAGTGCATGCTGCAACGCCGCGACGGCTTCCCCACCCAGCGCCTGCCGCCATAGCGCCTCACCAAGATTGAACCAGGCAACCGGCGACTCGGGATCGAGTCCACAAGCTCGACGAAAGTGTCGCGTCGCTTCCTCGAGTTCACCCTGTGAAAGCAGGGCCAGACCCAAACCGGAGTGCAGGAACGGATCCTCGGGCCAAACGCCGAGCACCTGACGGAAGCAATCGACGGCCTTGGCATACTCGCCGCGGCTGCGCGCGACCATTCCCAGCATCCGCACTGCTTTGGGGTTGTCGGGCGCCAACGCCAATACGCTGGCCAGTGAATGCTCCGCGGCATCGAACTGGTGTGTTTCCCACTCCCGACGCGCCCTCGCCAGCAGCCGGGTGGCTACTGGCGAGAGCGGTGTCGTGACTTTCTCCTCCCCCTTCAAGGGGGAGGTCGGGAAGGGGATGGGGTCGGCTGTCACGTCGTTTACCCTATCCCCACCCAACGTTGCTACGCTCGCGCATCCTGCGCTTGCCAAGCAACCCGGCCCTCGGCATCGTGCCTCGGGCGTTCATCGGCGCGCGAACCTGCGGTTCGCAAGCGCGCCAATTCACCCCCTTGAAGGGGATGGCTCGCTTCACGCATCTCTATGCCATCACCAATTGTAGTCAATGGAGAACCGTGCGGAACGCGGCGAGCGCCGGGCATCGACCATGTTGTAACCGGTGCCGGGATTGGCTGTCCACTGGAAATAGTCTCCGTAGAACGTAGGCGTCTGGTTGTTCAACACGTTGAAGACCTGCAGCTTGAAGTCGAGCTTGTGCTGGGCCCAACCTGGCTTGTAATCCACGCTCAGGTCAAGATTGTGGATCCATGGCGTGCTCTTCGCTCCGTACGGTGGAACCCCCGAACCCGGTGCGATCGGTACACCGCCGCACCAGTGGTACTGGCTGGAAGTATGCAGGCGCGTCTCATCAGGTCCATAGGAGCCGCGACACATCCGCGGCGTGCCGGAGGCAATCCATATATTGGCGCCGACGATCCACTCCGGGGTGATCGCGTAAGCGCCGTAGATCTTGAACGAGTGCTTGCGGGATGTGCCCAGGACGCCGTTGGAATTGTCCATGATCCTGGGATATGCCCAGACCGCGGTGAGGTAAGCCACGGTGCCGCTTGATTCATACATCGGCCCGACCGGACCGGCATCGTTACCGTACAACCTCGAGAACACGTAGTCGAACTTGGCGAACCACTTGCCGTCCCACACGTGCGTGAGTGACAGATCCAGTGAGTAGTAGTTGCGCTTCGGGCCCATCTCGAAGGTTTGATCCTCCGCGGTCCAGTTGATCAGACGCAGCGATCCGTCCGGCGCCTTCACGTAAATCTTCTGATCCACGCCGGGATTGACCATGACCGGACTCTGCACCCACTGGCTGCAGGTGTTCGGCGTCATCCAGGTGTAGCCCTCGCGCACGCCTTCCGCACACATGGACGCAGCATCATCGGTGCCGCCGATCATCGTGCCCAGCTTCTCGTACGTGCCGGTGGCGCCGAATACCCAATCCGTATTCAAGAAATGCAGTTGCTGCTGCATGCCCAATACGAAGTTGTCGGAGTAAGGCGCCTTGATGTTCTGGGAAGCCACGGTCAAGTTGTTGCGGGGATAGCCATACTGGTTGCAACACGACACCCCGGTCGCGGGATTCTGCGGCAGCGGCTGGAATCCGGTCGGCGCGCCGGTGGCCGGATCGATGCCGGTATAGGTGCCGTATTCCGTGACGTTGACGATTGGTGCGGTAACGGTCGTGCCGACGCCCACCGGCAGCGTCAGGTAGTAGCGCCCGGCGTTGCCGAACACCTTCAAGGTGGAATCGCCGTGCACGTCCCAGCTGAAGCCGATGCGTGGGGACCAGTTCGGCTTGGTCAAACGGATGTAGGGTTGGGAAGCGGCGTCGTAGTTGACGAACTGGTCGTTGCGCAACCCCAAGGTCAGCAGGAAGTTCGGCGTGATTTGCCAGCGGTCCTGGATGTATTGCGCGCGTTCGACCACACGTGTGGACGGATTGTAGGCCTGGGTGAGCTTGGTCACGTAGTAGCCCCCCGCGCCCGCCGGATTCGAATTCACCGGTCCCACATAGCCGGGGGTGTTCGGATCGGTGCCGCTGATCGGCTGGCTGCGATCCTTCGCGATATAGCCGTACGACCAGCCGTAACCAGGCCCGGTGCCTTCCACGCCGTCATTGAGGTCAACCTGGATATCGTTGTCGATCCCGACCTGGAAATCGTGGTTACGCCACTTGTAGTCGAGGTCCAGCCGGTAGTCGGTGAGGTCGACGCGATGGTTGTCCGGCGTTACCGTCAGGGCATTCTGCGAATTGAAGATGGGTCCGTTGGGCGTGAACGCGGGGTTTTCGACGGAGGTGCCGCTGACATACACCAGGGTCGGGTCATACCCGGGATAGCCCGGCTGGAAGCTGCCGTACTGCTCGTGCGATTTGCCATACATCGCGTGCAGGGTCAGGTTGTCGGTGATGTAAGAGGTGTAGTTGATCGTCCCCATCCGGTAGACGTTCTTTGCCGTCTGGCCCTTGTAGTAAAATTCCGTTGGTTGATGCGTGTCGTAGTCGGCGAGGTAGGTCCAGTTCCATGCTTTCATGGAGCTCTGCAGCGCGGTCAAGGTCAGGACGTTGCTGTCGTTGATGTTCCAGTTGAGCTTCAAATAGACCTTCGGCGTGTGTGACTGGCCAAAAAACTGCAAATGCGTGCAATACACGCAATTGCCGCTTGCGGATTTCGAATCATCCTGCTCGGCACTCAGGAAGAAAAACAGCTTGTCCTTGACGATCGGGCCACTGACGTAAGCGTCGTAGACTGTATTCGAGCTGTGGTTGATTCCGTTGTACGAGTACAGATCCCCTGGCTGGTGACCGGCTCGTATGTCCGGCGTGACCAGCGGATTGGCGTAGTAGGTGTTCTTCTGCGTAGCCTGCCAGCTCGCCGGGCTCCACGCGGCCCGGAACCCGAAGTGCCACTGGTTGGAACCGCTCCGACCGATCTGGTTGATCACGCCGCCGATGGAGCGACCGTACTTGGCACCGTAGCCCGAGATGAAAGTCTGTTGCTGCTCGATCGAGTTGTACGGCAAGCCGATGCCGCCCTGGTTGTCGAGCACGGCGCTGGTCAGCATGCCGTCGATGTAATACTGGTTTTCGGCCGTCGAGGCGCCGCCGAAGGTCACGGCGCCGGTGCCCAGCGGACCGCCGACCAGCACCGCCGAACCCGGCTGCACGCCCGGCGCCAGCATCGCAATGTCTTCGGCGCTGCGACCCAGTGGCAATATCTGCAACTGCTGTTGCGTGATGGTGAGGACCTGATTGGTGGTAGTCACGTCGATCGCCGGGATCGCGGTTGCCGTGACGTTGACCGCGCTCAGTGTCTGGACGTTGGCGGCGGTAGACGCGAAGTTGACGGTCACCGCGCCCGCGGCCACCGGCGCCACGTCGGCTTGGCTCTGCACTACCTTGCCACTCTGCAACAGTGACACCGTATAGGTGCCGACCGGCAGCGTGATCGAATACTGACCGGAAGGCCCCACCGTGATGGTCCGGTTGAACCCGGCGCCACCGGTGATCTGGATGGCTTCGTTCGGCGCGACAGGCACCGTGCCGCGAATGGTGCCGTTGACGGCCTGCGCGAACGCGCCGCCACTGAAAGCCAGCGCGACGGCACCGCCGATCGCCAAGGCCAGCGCCTTGCGCTGGAAAACATTGTTGTGACGTGACGCGCGTGAAACCTTGCCCTTCATGGATGTGAACCCCTCTTGGCCCTTCATGGATGTGAACCCCTCTTGATCAAGCGCCTGACAGCGTGCCTTCGTATTGAAGGATCAGCGGCAGCAATGTGCATGCCCCGCATATCGCGCCAAGCATAATCACAGGGAAATAACACCTGCCAATGAAAAGATAACCACTCCGCATAGCTGGTAGTTATGGCCATCACATTTGCAAGCATTGGGCTTCTTCGTTGCAGTGCAGCAAATTCATAAAACGCACCGATAATGCACTCGAATCCACACTTTAAACAAATGCGGCTCTGATTTTCGATTTGGATCTGGCTTGTCGACCTATCCACGAAATCTGCAAAATCAGACACCCCATAGCCTGCAGCTATACAAGCTGGTCATGCTTTCATTGGCTCCGCCTCTTGCCCCAAATCTATACTCGGGCGCTGCGTGCGGCGAGCGCAGAGCCCAGGTCGACGGTTTGTCGCGCATCCGCAAGAGGGCGATTGATGACCAAGTTGCCGGTTCGTCCATTTGCCCTCGCGCTGACGCTGGCATCGATCACCTGCGCCGCCGGTGCAACGCCTCCCCCCGACATGCTGGGTTTCACGAGCAGCGGCGCCGCGCACGAGGCGACCCTCGAACAACGTTTCGACGCAAGCCTGAGCGCGGGCGAAATGCGCGCATGGCTGAAGCGGTTATCGTCCGAACCCAACCAGGTCGGTTCGCCGCACGACAAGGCCAACGCCGAATTCCTGTTGGCGCAGTTCAAAAAGTGGGGCTGGAATGCCCACATCGAAACCTTCGACGTGTTGTTCCCGACGCCGAAGCGGGAACTGGTGGAACTGCTCTCACCGACACGTTTCAAGGCGAAACTGCACGAGCCACCGATCAAGGGCGATCGCACTTCAGGCTTGCCCGGCGCCCTGCCCCCGTACAACGCCTACGGCGCCGACGGCGACGTCACCGGCGAACTGGTGTACGTCAACTACGGCATGCCGGGCGACTACAAGCAGCTTGCGCGGCTCGGCATCAGCGTCAAGGGCAGGATCGTGATCGCCCGCTACGGCCACGGCTGGCGCGGCCTGAAACCCAGGCTGGCTTACGAACATGGTGCGATCGGTTGCCTGATTTACTCCGACCCGCGCGACGACGGCTACTTCCAGGGCGACCCGTATCCCAAGGGCGGCTGGAAGCCGTCGGAAGGCGTGCAGCGCGGCTCCGTGGCGGACCAGGAACAGTATTACCAGGGCGACCCGACCACGCCAGGTTACGGTTCGGTGCCGGGTGCCAAACACCTGTCCATCAAGGATGCCAAACCGATCCAGAAGATTCCGGTATTGCCGATTTCCTATGCCGACGCCACGCCGCTGCTGAAGGCAATAGATGGCCCGGTCGCGCCGGAAGGCTGGCGCGGCGCGCTGCCGTTCACGTACCACGTCGGACCCGGCCCGGCCAAGGTGCACATGATCGTCGAATCGAACTGGAATCGGAAACCGGTCTACGACGTGATCGCCAAATTGCCCGGCAGCAGCGATGCCGACCAGTGGGTGATGCGCGGCAACCACCATGACGGTTGGGTGTTCGGCGCGTGGGATCCACTGGCCGGAACCGTGGCGTTGATGGGCGAAGCCAAGGCCATGGGCGCCCTGTACAAGCAAGGTTGGCGGCCGAAACGCAGCATCGTCTACACCAGTTGGGATGGCGAGGAACCCGGCTTGCTCGGTTCCACCGAATGGGCCGAAACGCACGCCAGCGAACTTCGGAAAAAAGCGGTGTTGTACGTCAACTCCGATACCAACGCGCGCGGTTTCCTGCGCGTGGGCGGCACCCACTCACTGCAGCACATGGTCAATCAGGTTGGCGCAGGCGTAACCGACCCGGAAACCCACGTCAGCGTGCTGCGCCGGCTGCGCGCGCACGTCCTTGTGGAAGCATCGCACAGGCAAGGCAGCTCCAAGTGGGAAGCACTCGCCAAAGCCGCCGCGGGCGCCGGCGACCTTCCGATTTCGACGCTGGGTTCGGGCTCCGATTTCACGCCCTTCCTCGACCACCTCGGCATCGCTTCGCTTAGCGTCGGCTTCGGCGGCGAAGCCGCGGACGACGGCGTCTACCACTCACGCTACGACTCGTTCGATCACTTCATCCGCTTCGGCGACCCGACCTTCGAATACGAGGTTGCGCTGGCCAAGGTCGCCGGCCACATCGTGATGCGCACCGCCGACGCCAAGGTGCTGCCGATGCGGTTCACCGATTTCAGCACCACCCTCGACCACTACGTCGAACAACTGCACAAGAAGCTGCAGGATCAACGCGACGCCTTCGCACAGCAGCAGAAACTTTTTGCGGCGCATGCCTACAAGCTCAGCGCGGACCCCACCCATCCGTTGGCTCCGCCGGCCAGCTTGCCGGATGTTCCGAAGATCGATCTGGCACCGCTCGACCAGGCTGCAAAACAATTGCAGCGCAGCGCGCAAGCCTGTGCGCAGGCCTACCACGCGCGGGCGACGCAAGGGCTGACAATCGCACCTTCGCAATTGCGACGGATCAACGACCTGATAGGCACCATGCACCAGCGCCTGCTGAGCGCCGACGGGCTTCCGACCCGCCCCTGGTACAGGAACGAGCTGGTGGCTCCGGGCATATTCACCGGCTACGGCGTGAAAGTTTTCCCTGCGATCGAACAGGCGCTGCAAGCTGAGCAATGGCAAGCAGCAACGCGCAACGTGTCGGTGGTCGCGCACACGCTTGACGGTTATCGAAAACAGCTCGACGAGTTGACGGCATTGCTGAAGCAATGATTGCGGCGCGCAACGCTCGCCGGCTATGCGCCAATGCGGCTCGTGATTCGGGCCATATGTCTGCAATCGATGTTTCTCGTCATTCCGGGCGGCCTTCGATGAAGCCGCAGGTCGCCCGGGATGACGACAAGTTTTCTTCGTGTGCGCGAGGCTCGCTGAGATACAACGCTGGCCCGGATGCGGCTCGCGATCGCCTTCTCGAACGCGAAAACGGCCATAGCTTGCAGTTATGTACCGTGGACATACTTTCATTGGTTCGGTTCGTTGGCATGAACCTATACTCGAACGGTGGGTGTAGTCGCGACGCGGGGGAGACATGGTTCACAACAATCCCGTTCTGTCGGGTGTAAAGCCTGCCAGCGCGATTGTGTTTCCGCCGCCTCGCCGGGGAATGGCGGAGCAGGAATCGCCACTGGCATTCCGTGCTGGATACGGCCTCTGTTCCCCGGGACACCCGACTGATTCATGTCAAGCGCTGTTTTTTGGAGCAATGCGCGCGCTCGACTACTTTTTCACACCATCCCATCCACGTGCACACCACGTGGCAAATCTTTCGATCTTGATGACCGCGAAGCCCGATCAGGAGGCGCAATAATGCTTTTGCAAAATGTTCTATCGCAAGGTATCCGCAATGCGTTGGCTGCCGTTGCAATCACCGCCTGCGCGGTTGCCGTACCGGCACTCGCTGCCAATGCCCCGGTCGGGCCCGCACCCCAGCAGCAGGCGGATCAATCGGGCACCAGCACGCAATCGCCGCAGACGCTCAGTGCAGTCATCGTCACGGGCTCGCATATTCCGCTCTCGCAGTTGGTGACATCCCAGCCTGTCCTGAAAATAAGCCACCAGGAAATCGAAAACAGCGGCGTCAAGAGCGTTGGCGAGTTCCTGGACAACATGACCTCGGTCGGATTCGTGCAGGGCGCGGCCTCCGGCGCGTTCTATGCCAACGGCACCGAACAGGTCGACCTGCGCTACCTGGGCAGCAACCGTTTGCTGGTCCTGTTGAACGGCAAACGCATGCCATCCAGTTTTGGCGGATCGGTCGATCTGAACCAGATCCCGATTTCGATTGTCGATCGCATCGAGGTACTGCAGGACGGCGCGTCGGCGGTTTACGGCGCCGATGCAATCGCCGGCGTGATCAACATCATTACCAAGAAGACCTTCAAGGGCGCGCAACTCACCGCCTATTACGGCATCAACAACGGCCCGAAGTCGGACAAGTGGGACGGCCAGACCGAGAATGTCGACCTTACCCTTGGTCGCTCCGGCAAGAAGGGACACATCCTGATGGATGTGTCCTATCGCAAGGTCAACGCCATTCCCGCGCTCAATCGCGAGTTCTCGACGTCGCCTGCCGCATTCGGCCACAGCCGCGGCGGCGTCGCGACCCCGGAAGGCACGTTCTTCTTCTGGGCGCCCACCGACGGTGACCCGACCCAGCCCGGCAATTCGCCGGCGGCCTACACCGGACTGACCTCGGCACAGTGTCCGGATTCGCAAACCACGGACGCAGCGGGCAACACCGTCTACATCCCCTACTGCTCACTGGCCAAGACCCCGCTCACCTCGGGCACCAGCGGTGCCGATTTCCACCCGTTCTCGGACAAGGACCGCAACATAGCCGGCTCGCAAAGCATTCCGATCACGGTGAACCAGAAAATCAAGAACGTCTACGTGGAAGGCAGTTACGACATCACGCCCTCGATCACGTTCGACATGAGTGCGTTGTACAACGACCGCCAGACCGACCGCCCGCTCGACGCCGACCTGATGTTCTTCACCCGCACCGGCCTGGACATCGGCCCGAACGCCAACGGCAACCCGTTCGGCTTCAGACTGGTCAACGGGTCGCCCGTGCAGGTTGGCACCACGCCATCCGGCGCGCCGGTCGTGCTGGATGCCGGCACGCTGCAGGCCATCTACCGCACTACCGATGAAGCCGGCATTCGAGTCGGTTTTGACGATGCCACCTCGGAACGCTTCGAAGCCGGCTTCAAGGGCCAATTCGCGACCGGTTCCATATCCTGGCTGTGGAACGCCGACTACATCTATGCGTCCAACAAGGTCAAGCTCGGCGAGACCAACCTCGACAGCAATCTCGGCATGTCGTTGGCGACCGATCCGAACTGTTCCACCATTCCGGGTTGTGTGCCGTTGAACCTGTTCGGCGGCCAGGGCGTCGACGGCACCGGTACGTGGACTCCGGATATGGTGGGCTACACCATGCGCAAGGTTGCAGTCACGGCGTTGGATCACAAGGACGTGCGCGTGCTCGATGCGGGCATCACCACGGGCAACCTGTTCAGCCTGCCGGCGGGTGGTGTCGGCTTCGCATTCGGGGTTCAGCGTCGCAACATTTCCGGCGCTTCGATACCGCCAGGTCTGTATGTCCCGAACCGCCGCGAGGCGACGGTACCGGAGCCGCTGTCGGGTGCGTACGACATCAAGTCCGCGTACGCGGAGTTCAACGTTCCCTTGCTCGCCAACCTGCCGTTCGTGAAATACCTGTCCGCGGATATTGCAAGCCGCTACGAGGACTACAGCACCTTCGGCAGCACCGTCAAATCCCGTATCGGTTTGCTCTACCAGCCGGTCAAGGATGTCGCCATCCGCGCAGGTTACGCGGAAGGGTTCAGGGCCGCCGATCTGTCGGAACTGTTCTCGCCACCTTCCATCAGTTATCCGTATGTGACCGATCCCTGCTCCAACTATGGTGCAGCGGGCACACCGGCCGCCCAAGTCAGCAACTGCAAGGCTGCCGGAGTTCCCGCCAGCTACACGCAGGGAACGGGACAAGTCACCGGCATCTATTCCGGCAACGTCAACCTGCTACCTGAAACCTCGAAGTCGAAAACCCTGGGCGTGGTTTACAGTCCGTCGTGGTTCCCCGGCTTCAACGCCAGCCTCGACTATTACCACATCGCGCTGACCCAGGAGATCGCTTCCTTCAATCCGCAGCAGATCCTGGATTACTGCTACAAGCAGGGGCTGCCGCAGTTCTGCAGCCTCATTCAGCGCAACTCTTCCGGTCTCATCAGCCAATTGCACGTCACCTCGGCCAACATTGGCGAGACCCGCACGGCCGGCTTCGACCTCGACGCGAGCTATCGTTTCCCCGAAACCTCGTTCGGAAACTTCAAGCTGCGGTTGAACCTCACGAAGGTGAATTATTTCGATGAGTACAATCCGAAGCCGGATGGCACCGTTTCCGTCACGCGCGTTGTGGGTGACCTCGATTACGGCACGATTCCGCGGGTGAAGGGCTATGCCGCGCTGGATTACAGCTTCCACCGGTTCTCGGCAGCGTTCATCGGACACTATTTCAGCGGTTTCACCGGAACCTGCTCCGACGCCAAGAATGGGCAACCGATCAGCCTGGCCAACCTCGGCTTCTGCACCGATCCGAACAAGACCAACAACGCGTTGTCGACCAACCATCGCAATGCCCTGAGCTGGTTCGACCTGCACCTGAGTTACAACTCGCCGTGGAATACGACCTTCACCTTCGGTGTCAACAACATCTTTGGCCAGACGCCGCAAGGCAACCAGGATGGCTACGGCAACGTGGCGGCGCTGGACTACGGCGTGTACAGCCGGCTTGTGTATGCACAGATCCGTACCAAGTTTTAGTATCCCGCACAGCGCATAGCGGTCAAACCTGTTGCCGGACCGGGCTTCGAAACAGCGCCCGGTTCGCAACAGGTTCGGCTGGCTCAACGGTCAGGTCCAGCTTTCCGTGATGACGGGCACACCCACGTCGAAAGACCGACGCCGCACGCAGGGTGATGCTGCATACTTGCCCGCGTCCTGCGTGCAATCGCGCCGCTGATCGCACCATCCGCAGTATCAAGGTGTAACCCCATGCGTAATCTGATTCTCGCAACCATCACTCTTGCGTCTGCCCTGGCTGTTACGCCACTGCAAGCGCAAACCGCCAGTCCACTCCCCATGCCACCACACGGCGTCATCGGTATCGAACCTGCCCAGCTCACACCGCAATTCTGGCTGGGGCGCTTGCAGCGCCCGGACCAGGTGATCATGGATCAGCAGGCCATCGCCGCCTACAACGCGCGCGTGACCAAGCTCGATTCACATATTTACGACTTGCACAAGCTGCCGGCCACGCTGGATGGCAAAACCGTCACGTCGTGGATCAAGTCGCTCTCGAAGCTGCGCGGCCGCACGCTGTACGACGTGCACGGCAAGCCTGTGCCGAAATCCGAGCTGCAATCTTTCGTCGATGATCTGGCGCTCGACGCCATTCCATCGCAGGTGCATGTGCGTTACGGTCTGGTGGTGCACCGCGCGGCACTGCGCACCTTCCCCACCACGCTGCGGGTGTTCAGTCGAAGCGACGACACCGACATCGACCGGTTTCAGGAAAGTGCCATGGTGCCGGGCACACCGGTAGCGGTGTTGCAGACCAGCCACGACGGCGAGTGGTATTTCGTCGAGGCACCGCGCTACCGCGCCTGGGTGCAGAAAAAATACATCGCGATTGGCAATGCCGATCAGGTATTCGATTATGTCGACAAGGCCCCTCACCTTGTGGTCACCGCGGCATCGGTACGCACGGTGTTCACGCGCGAGGAACCTGAGGTATCCAAACTCCAGCTCGACATGGGTACCCGCGTACCGTTCGATCCGAACTGGCCCGCCGACAAGCCGGTCAATGGCGAAGGTCCGTACGCCGCGCACGTGATCGAGCTTCCCGTTCGTGGCACCGATGGCAGCCTCGACTTCACGCACGCGCTGCTGCAGGACAACACGGACGTGCGCAAGCAGTACCTGCCACTGACGCGTGCCAACATCGTCCGCCAAGCCTTCAAGTTCCTGGGTGAACGCTACGGCTGGGGTGATTCCTACGACGGCCGCGACTGCTCGGGTTTCGTTTCCGACGTGTATCGCAGCATGGACATCCTGATGCCGCGCAACACCAGCGCACAAAGCGTCAGTCCGGCGGCCAACCTCACCCGCTTCGACAAGTCATCCACGCAGGCCGAACGCATGCAGGCCGTGCACAACCTCGAGGTCGGTGACCTGATCTACATCCCCGGTCACGTGATGATGATGATCGGCCGGATGCACGGCCAACCATACGTCATCCACGACGTGCTCGGCGGGTCTTTCCGTGACGCCAGCGGCAAACTGCACCACGTAAAATTGAACGAGGTTTCGGTGACGCCGCTGTTGCCGCTGCTGTTCAACAAGCACCAGACCTTCGTCGACCGCATGACCGCGATTGTGCGCATTCGACCGTAAGACAACACCGTAGGTTGGGCTGAACGCAGTGAAGCCCAACGCAATGCGCAGGCCATGTTGGGCTTCCGCTGATGAAGCCGGCGTCAGCCCAACCTACGCTTGCTGTAATGCAGCACAAGAACGTTCACCACGGATGGACACGGGTCACGCTTCAAATCCGTGTTGATCCGTGTCCATCCGTGGTCAATTGCTTTTCTGAATCGTTGGGCTTCGCATTCGCTCAGCCCAACCTACAGTGCGCTATTTGACCGGCTGCGGTGCGAGGATCTGCTTCAGGTAGTTGTTCGTACCCGGCCTGCGCACGAGGTGCGGGTATTTGGGCCCGCCGTCGTAGTGCACGGTGTACGTCCGGGTCACGCCATCGCCCTGCGCCCGAATCCGCAACGGCTGCTTGTCCGCGATCGCATGCCGCAAGCCGGCGGTGGTGTACTTGTGACCATCGATGTCGAGGATCTGCATGCCCGGCGCGAGCCCCGCCTTGAAAGCCGGACCGTGCCACAGCACGTCGACGATGCTGCCGTCCTGTTTCATGAACAACCCGACCGAAAACATCGCGTTGACGCCTGACGGACTGAGTTCGTCCGGGCCGACGTTCTCCAGCGCATTCTGAAAGCTCGACGGTTTATCGGTGTAGACCAGCTTCCAGCCGCTCGCCTCGATGCCGGACAACAACGGAACCTGGCTGCCCGTGCCATCCAGCCAATTGTGCAGAAAACTGCTCCAGTCATACGGCTGGACGGCGTTCAGTGCCGCGACGACATCACCAAAGTCGTAGGTGCGGGTTTTGTAACTGCCGTTGTCGACGCTGAAAAATTTCTTCGCAAAGTCCTCCAGCGAATGTTGGTCGTGGCTCAGCTGCCTGATTTTCGTATCGACGGCAAGCCACAACAGCTCGCCTTCCGGGTAGAAATCGGTACCGCGGCGCCAGTTGGCCCACGCGTGCGGGGCGCCGTAGAGCAACTGCGCGG